>CAZHRU010000049.1:0-20488 GCA_964535015.1 uncultured Verrucomicrobiota bacterium
ACCATGTTGACACCACTACATATGGGGGCTACCCACACAAAACCCGGAAGCGGCGGTTTTTTCAACAGGCTGTTAGGGTCGCATTTCAGGACTGGCGTTGATATTCGAGTTATGGTAAACGATCGGCCTTTGCGTTGGGCGGGGTTGTGGCTTCCGGACCCACCGTGGTGTGGTATGGTTTGAAGTGTGGAGACAAAGATGCCCAGTTCGGTCGTTAGTGGTTCTGTGCCGGTTTCTCTGCCTGCAGGCAATCCCGGTCCACATCAAACGCTGATCGATGCGCGCAACATCGAGCGTGCCTACGGGGATGGATCGTCACGGGTATATGCCCTGAGGGACGTTACGCTGAGCATCGGGAAGGGCGAATATATTTCCTTGATGGGTCCTTCCGGGAGCGGCAAGACGACGTTCTTCAACATCATAGGCGCGCTGGATTTTCCAACGGCAGGAACCATCACCCTTGGCGGCCACGATCTACGCGGACTGGCTCCGGCGCAGTTGGCGTATCTGCGTTGTGTGAACGTCGGTTATATTTTTCAGAACTACAACCTGATCGAGGTCATCAGCGCGTTGCGGAACGTCATGTTGCCGATGCGATTTCTGGGGTTGGATGAAAAGGAGGCTGGTGACAAGGCGGCGGGTTTGCTTGAGGTTGTGGGGTTGGGGCACCGGATGAATCACCTGCCGGGAGAACTTTCCGGCGGGCAGCAGCAACGGGTGGCGATTGCCCGGTCGATGGCGAATGACCCGAGCCTTCTGCTGGCGGATGAACCCACGGGCAACCTGGATTCAAAGACCGGCATGCAGATCGTGGAACTGCTCAGCCGCCTCAGCAAGGAGCGCGGCGTGACGGTGGTATCGGCGACGCACGATCACCGGATGCTGGCGGTTTCGGACCGGGTGGTTTATCTGCGGGACGGGCGGGTGGAACGTGTGGTGGAGCGGAGCGATCTTGAGATCGATGTGGGCTCCATCCATTGACGGGACGGGAGGAGGGGGGGGAGGGCGGGTCCGCCGCTGAGGTTCAGCGTTTGCCTCCACCGGGACGAGCCCGGTGGGCGGCTGACGTCATGTCGCCAAGACCCGGAGATGCGCCCCGTTGTTCCGTCGGGCGGATTTCGTGACTAGCCAGGCGGCACGAGTTGTGGTAAGAATCGCCGCTTTTTAGCCGGGGTGGTGTTTGTCTTCGTGGGTGTGTCAATTTCAGGCGAGGGTTGTTCCGACGTGAGGACATTCTGGACTATATTACTGGGGGTGGCGTTGATCGCGGTGATCGTGCCGTTGGCCCAGTTCATGACCATTTCGGTGTCGCAAACCGACATGGAAACCGCCACGCCGGCGGGGTGGGTGTTTGGACTGGTATTCAGTCTGGTTCTGGCGGTGGCGGCGGTGCGGGCGATTTCACGGTGGCGGATGGTGAGCCGCCAGTCGGTGGTGATTCTGTTCTGTATGCTTTCCATTGCGGTGCCGGTCATGAATCTGGGGTTGGTGCGCCCGTTGTTTCTGGCCGTCAAAGCGGTTCAGAAACACTTTCTGAGTGGGATCAACACCTATCGGACTGCCTACGAGAATGAGACGAACGTCTGGCATCCGCTGGTGCCGTCCCTCGAAAGTCTGGCGTGGAACAAGGCGGATCGCCTACTGGTGTTGTTGCGTGACGAAAGTGTGGTGAAGCGCCGGGAGGGGGGCAGGCGGGGACTGATGGATCGGCTGGTCGTCGAGGCGCGCAAAGGGGAGGGCGAGGCGGCGAGGTCCGGAGATCGGGTGTTGGCGCTGAAGACCCTGGTGGAAGCATTGGGTCCTGATGAGGCGGATTCGGCGCTCGGCGGATTAGCGGCGAATCAAGCGTTGGCACGGGTGGCGGCGAATCTGGGAGTTGTCGCGGCGCTGGAGGCGAGGGCGCGCGCCACGCATGCGGCCAGTGGTCAGGCGGCAGAACGCTTGATAGAGGCGCTCCGCGATGTTGATGAACTGGATCTCTATCAGGTCGCCGGGATCCGCAAGCGTTTCGATCGCAGTACGAACCGGCGCATAGATGCCGATTTCGAGAGGATGAAGGCGGCAGATCCGGAGGGGGCCGGGGCGCTGCGGGCGCGGGTGCCCGTCCTTGAGAGTCGGGTGGAGGAATGGCGCGCCAGTGTGGCGTCACTGGGCAATGTGGATTATGCCCGTGTCCGGTCGGCGCGGGCCGCCGTGTATGAGAAGGCGTTCGCCCGGCGATCCGCCGCCGATCTGGCCATGGTGCGGACCAGTTTCATTTACCGGTCCACCAGTCGGGAGCGTGCCGCCATCATGGGGCAGGATGGGCGCGACGGAGTGCCGAATGAAAACCTGATGGGTCTGGATCAAAGCCTCTGGCGTGATGCGTCAAGGGCGGGAGAAGCGGGGGAGGGAACGGTGTGGAGCAAGGCGTGTTTGGCGCCAGCGCTGTTGCCGTGGGGGATCTGGGTGCGTCCGCTGGTGATGTGGTTCATGCTGTTTCTTTGCGTGTTCCTGTCCATAATGTGTCTGGCCGAGTGGTTGCGCCGCAAGTGGGTTGACCGCGAGAATCTGGCGTTTCCGCTTGTCGAGATCGCCGACAACATCATCCGGCATGACTATGCCCTGGAGGTTGCCGAAGACGTGCGCAATCCGGAGCGGCGCAAGGGTACGTTCCATCCGTTGTTCTGGATCGGGTGTTTAGTCTCGATTCTGATTGTCGGCGTCGAGGTGCTTGGGCACTACCGTCTCTTGGACGATATCACCGTGCTGGGATACGACCTTTCCAAGAACGTCTTTACCGACGGCGAGTGGAAGGAGATGACGGGGGTGGTCTTCATCCTTTCGCCGATTGCGGTTGGATTGCTCTACCTGGTCAGTCTTGAGGTCAGTCTTTCCGTCTGGGGTATCTTTGTTCTCTACAAGATGGTGTTCTGGTTGATCAAACTGGGGAATCCTGACATTCAGGACTCGGTATTCACGGGATACGGCGGGGGGCGCATGTATCCGTTCCCGATGGAGCAGATGCTGGGTGCGGCCTTCGTCTGCACGTTTATTCTTCTGTACAAGGCCAGGAAGTCGACGCGTGAGGCGGGGCTCCATGACGCGGTTCTGGAGAACGCCTATGTGCCGCCCCGGTGGAACCGGGTGGGGTTGATCGTGTTTCCGTGCGCGGCCCTGTTGTTGCTCTGGAATCTGGGCATTACCAATCTGCCTTTCCTGCTTCTGGTGGTGGTGGTTCTGCTGGTTCTGGCGATTGCTGCCGCCCGGTTGCGGGCCGAGACGGGTTTGCCGGCGCAGCACTACACGTATGATTTTGGTAAGTTGCCGATGGTTCTTGGGTTGACGGGGTTTACGGGGGCCAAGGTCTTCACCGCGTTTGTGACCTTTGCCTTCCTGCCGGTGACACTGCTTTTCCGGACGTTGCCGCAGCAGTTGGAGAACATTGAGTTGGCCCGGCGCAACAACGTCAGGTTTCGGACGGTGGCCGTGGCGACGGTGACGGCGTTTGTGGCGGCGGTGGTCATTGGCATGGTGAGTTTCCTGGTGCTTTCGTATGCACAGGGCGGAAGTGTTGGTGGGGACGGGACGCCGGTGGGTATCACCACGGAAGCGGCGGTCAGTTACCCGCTCTGGAACGCCCATTTTCTGGGGGAGAGGGGATTGGACAAGTTTACCCAGGCGCACCCGATCCGTTTGTGGTTCATGGGGGTGGGGTGCGCCGTGTTCGGATTGCTTGTCTGGTTACGCGGTCGGTTCATGAACTTCCCCTTGCACCCCATCGGGTACCTGTTGCTGCTGTTCAGCACGCAGTTTGGCGCAGTTTCGCCGTATCACAAGGGCAGTGCATCGGAGTTGATGGATACCTCCTGGATCTGGGGCAGTGCGCTGGTGGCCTGGGGGTTGAAGAAGATCATTGTGAAGTACGGGGGTATGAACACCTACAAGCAGAGCAAGCCGTTCTTCATCGGACTGGTGGCCGGTGCGGTGATGGTGTTATTCCTGATCAACATGGTCGATCTGGCGGCGTCGCTGGAGGCCGCGCGTCCGGGGGTTGCCCCCGGTGCGTTCCTGAAAACGTTTACAGGCGTACCTCCGTATACGCCCAGGGTGTACTGATGACGAAATGGTTTACAACGGCGGTTGTGGCAGGCCTGATGGCGACCACGGCGGGCGCGGGGCGAAACGATGAGATTGTGGCCCGGATGGGGGTGGCGCAGAAACGCGCCCTCGACGGTCTTACGTGTCTCTCGCCGCAGGCGTTGACGGTGTTGACCAACAGGGTGTCGGAGGTTGCGCTCAGAAGGCGGATGGAGGACCTTCTGGCGTTGGACAGTCTGGCGCCGGGAATACGGAAGCATGACGCCGAAGGACGAGCGGCCATTCATCGTTACCTGCTTGGGAAATTCAAGGATCTGGAGTCGGCGGGACTGGAGTCCGTTGGTTCACTGCGTACCCTGGCCGCCGTTCCGGTGGCGGTTGACAGCAATGGTGTGCCTGGCCGGGTTACGATAGGCGCCCGATCATGGACGGTGCACCCGTTTTGGCCCAATGGGGCGATGCCATCATTGTGCCCGGTGGGGGGGGTCGAAGGGGCACTGGTGGACGTGCGCGACGGGGCATGGGAGAACTTGAACGGGCTGGATATGAAGGGTGCCATCGCGATCATGGATTTCCGCGGGGGTCGGAACTGGGATCGCCTGGCGTCGCTGGGTTGCCAGGCGGTGATCGTCGTTGAGGATGCCCATGTCAACCGGACCTATGCCGAGGGACTGTTCTGCAACACCCCGGTGCCCTTTCCCCGGTTCTATGTGGATGCCGTGACGGGTCAGGAACTGCGTGATGAGGCGAGGGCGCGCAAGATGCCGGCGGCCCGTTGCCGGTTGGAGGGCGGCAACACCTTTGAGAACCGCCCGCTCGAGTCGTTTTTTGTGTATCTGCCGCCGACGGCGCCGCTTACGTACACGGTCCGGGATCGCGACCTTCTTGACCGTGTGGCCGCGCAGTATGGGGTGGCGACGTCCGACCTGTTACAGGAGAACAAACTGACCTCGGCTGATCTGGCGCCCGGACAGCGTCTGGACATTCCCGACCAACCGGTGGTCTACGAAGTCAAGGAGGGAGATTTACTGGGCCGTCTCGCGCAGGATTACGGGTTGAGCGTGGCGATGCTCAAGGATGCCAACCGGCTTACCGGCGCTGAACTCAAGACCGGCCAGGTCCTCACCATCCCGAACCTGCCGGATGCGGTGGTGTTGCTGGCGAGAATGGACAGTGTATCGGCGGTTCCCGACCTGCCCCATGGCGCGAAGGTTGCCGGGGATCTGGCCTTTACCCTTGCCGCGATGGAACATCTGGCGACGACCCCCGGCATCGTTCGGCGCAAGGGGGTGATTTTCGGTTTTCTTGATGGCGACAATCATGGTGGGTTGGCCAGTCGGTTGCTGGCGGAGTACACGCTACTTGACGAGGGGGGGGTGCGACCGATCAGCAGCAATCAGGCCGGCAAGGGAATGTTTCGCTTCTTTGTCGTTCTGGGACTGCTGATTGTGTTCGGGGCCGCGGGATTGTTGACCACCCTGGGGTTGTTGCGGCGGGCGAAGTTGCGCGGGGTGGAATCAGAGGGGCCGGTGAAGTGGCGGAATCCGGTTCTGGCGGGTGCGGCCATTACCCTGGTGGGGGTTCTGATCGGGGTGTTTGTGCCTATTCACCGGGTGGACACGTCGGAGTCGACTTCGGAAGATCTGCGCATTCGCCGGTACGAGGCGATGGACGCATGGTTGGCGGGCGGGGGGACGGGCACGGTGGACGAGGCGACGGCGCGATGGTTTGCCGAGGACTGGCTGCTGGGCAAGTTGGAAAAGCAACGGGTACTGCTGGTTGAGGCCCGAGTTGTCAAGGTTCGTCTGTTGAACAAGGCGACCGATGCGGGCGAACGGCGTCTTCTTGGGGGTGAACTTAAGCGGCTGGACGACCAAATCCAGGCGGTAGCCGGGATTCGGAACCAGTCTATCAAGAAGGGTTCGCTGGGCCCCGTCCGGCAGATTCGTGCCTATATTGACGAGAGTGCCAAGCCGGATGTGGCCGCCGAGTTGAGCAGGCAGGACTTGACGCCCGCCGCGCTGTTATCCCAACTGCGGGCGGAACTGGAGGAGGAACGGGGCCAGCAGGCAATCCGGGTTCATAATGCGGCGGCCATCAAGAGTCTCCGTCGTCGGTTGGATCCGGGCGTGCTCCCCGGGGCGCCGGTAAAACCGGTGTTGGCATGGCTGGTGGATCTATCCGGAGGAACTCCCTTTGTCGGGTTCGGAACCCGGGACAGCCGGGAGTATGCCGGACCGCCGGTGGAGTATCGGAAGCGTCTGGAGGAGCGTTTTCATGATGTGGCGGCGTATGCGGCGGCCCAGGGAGGGTGGCCAGAGGAGTGGACGTTCATTCCGCCCGATCTGGTGCGGGCCGAGTTTGCGGTGGTGGCCATTCCGCGGGCGCCGTCCTACTCGGAGTTCTGGATGGCCGCCGGGGTGGTTTCCCTGGCCTTCACGACACTCAATGATGCGCAAGAGACCCTGGATACGCCCCGCGACACGTTGGCCAACATGAACGTACACAACCTCAGCGTCCAATCCAGAACGTTGTTGTTGTGCGTGACCCTCGGACTGGAGAATGTGCAGGACTCGCCGTTGCCCCGGAACGTGGTGGCGCCCAAGTATGGCCGTGCGGTTGGGCGCACCGTGCAATTCAACATGCGATCCGGAATCGACGCCAAGGATCCGGTACCCCACGCCTGGGTGTACAGTCCGGCCGTGGCGAAGGTCGGCACCCCGAACTCGGCGACGCGGCCGGGAAGTCGCACCGGAGCGATGCTCATTACGCTTCTGAATGGCGCCTATGCGACGCCGATAGAGACCCTTTCGTACAGAGGGTCAAGTCAGGTGTATGCCTTTACGTTTGATCGGGAGCGGGCGCTGTTTTCACGGGTGTTGGATGCGGCCCAGATTGGAACCCGGAAGCAGACGCCGGCGTTCACGTTGCTGGGGGGGGTGGATGTCGAGAAGAACCTGATCCTGACCGCCGTTTACCCCAAGGTTGTGTTTCTGGATGTGGACCCGGTGGATTATTCCGGCGGGATGGTGGGGACGTATGAGGTCCAGGATGCGGTGCTCAACGGGCCGCCTGCGCACTACAGCATGTTGTTTCCGGGTGAGAATTTTGCGGAGGATCAGGTATCCGCTTCCCTGATCTTTATGGAGCCGGGTCGAAAGCTGCGCCTGATCGGACGACGGGGTCCTGCCATCAAATCGTTGCTAATCGGGCCGCTTGCTGAAGTGACCCCGGCCACTGACGGGGCCTTGCGGACGGGACGGGCGAGACTGAAGGCATTGGGCGGGGACGAGAAGCCGGACTTCAAAGGGCGCGGATACATGGTGGGGCCTGTGGGCGCCGACCGGAACCTGTTCATCGAAACCACGCCGTTGTTGGTGGCCGGGGACTTCAACGCGCTGGCGGCGAAGCGGCTGTCGTTCTTCCGTCAATACGGAATTCGTGACAATGCGGTGGAGGAGGCGTTGGTGGTGAGCCAGGCCAAGTTGCGCGAAGCGCGTCAGGCCCGGGATGAGCACCGCTGGCAGGCGGCCATAGGCCTTGCCCGTGAGTCCTGGGGTATTGCGCAAAAGCACTATCCGGTCATTCTGAAACTGGGCCGGGAGACGGTCTTTTCGGTGGTTCTGCTGATGGCCCTGCTGCTTCCCGCCAGCATGTTCCTGGAAAGCCTGTTGATTGGCGGCAAGACCATTGCGCGGCAACTGGCGGGCACGGCGGGCATCTTTGTGGCAGGCGCTCTTTTCCTGAATACGTTTCACCCGGCCTTCAAGGTGGCGCTGTCGCCGTTCGTGATCGTGATCGCCTTTGTGATGATCCTGATGTCGGTGTTGGTGTTAGGCATCTGCTACCAGCGATTTGAGGTCCTGGTGCGGCGGGCGCGTATCAGCGGGGGTGAAGCCGAAAGCGAGGAGATCAGTCTGGCCAGTTCGTTGGCGACGGCGTTCTCGCTGGGGGTCTCGAATCTGAAAAAGCGGCCGTCGCGTACTGTGTTGACGACGTTCACGGTGGCGGCGTTGACCTTCTCCATCATTACGTTTGTCTCCGTCAAGGGGCGGGAGGCGCTCACCTCGCGCCCGCTCGGACTTGATCGTGACGTGGCCGGGACGTTGCTGGCAGCAGATCAGGTTGAACCGCCAGCCTACCAGGGTGTGATGATGCGCAACTTCAACTGGAGTGGGTTGGGACAGGGTTCGATTTCCGCCTTGAAGACCGAGTTCGGGACGGGCCATTCCGTGGCGGCGCGGGGACATTACCTCCAGGTGGAGGGCGGGAACAACGCGGACTTGGAGGGGGCCAATGAGATTGAGGTGCGTTGCGGCCGGTCCACGGCCATTGCCACGGCGGTCATGGTGTTTGAACCTGTGGAGACGCAGTTCTCGGGGTTGAACCGCGCCGTATCGCGGGGGGCCTGGTTCCGGGGGGCCGGGGACAGTCCTGACGGGCGTGAGGACCGGTTCACGATCATTTTGCCCGATGGGTTGGCGGCGGACCTGGGGATACGGGAGAAGGATATCTTTGACGAAGCCGGGCAGCGCAAACCGGCGGCCGAGTTGCCAAAAGTGCGTATGATGAACTTCACCTGGTCGGTGATCGGGATCCTGGATGCGGGCAAGGCGAACCGGATCCGTGATGTGAACGGGAAGAGTCTGGCCGCTGTGGACTATCTGCGGAGTTCGATCACGCCGAGTCAGGGGCTGGGTTTTCTGGAGAATGAAGGGGTGACGTACCACCTGCCATGGGAGCGACTGGTGATCGTCCCGGGTTTAGCGATTGGCGATGTCAGGGCATCCTGGCGATCGGTGGCCGTAAAGTTTGACAAGGGCGAGGATACCCGGGCGTTCCTGCGCAACATCACCCTGCGGCTCAATTCCGCGATGTTCGGCAATGTGGATGGGCGCCTCAGCCTGCTGACCACGAAGACGGCGCGTTCGGTTGGGGGGCTGGCCAAGATCCTGGTGCCGATCATTCTCTGCATCCTGATCGTTGCCAACACCATGATGGGCACGGTGGACGAACGGAAGGGGGAGGTCCAGATGTTGGGAGCGATTGGCCTGTCGCCGGGGCAGATCGCGTTTCTGCTGATGTCCGAGTCCACGGTGTTTTCGATTTTGGGGATTGTGGTGGGCACCTTCACGGGTCTGGGGTTCTCGAAACTGCTGGTTTTCTTCCCGGGTTTCCTGCCGGACCTGTCATTCAACTTCACCTCCATCGCTTCGATGGGGTTGGCGATGGGCACGGGGGGGATTGTGCTGCTGGCCACGCTGCTTCCCGCCCGCAAAGCGGCGGCCCTGGCGGCCCCCAGTGGCATGGAGAAATGGGAGTTGCCTGAGGCCAGCGAGGGCGGCGTGATGGACTTTCCCCTGCCATTCACCCTCACCAGAGGGAACGCGGTTGGCATGGCGGCTTTCATCCGGCGTTTCCTGCTGAATCACACGGAAGCCACGAGCGAGGACTTCAATTGCCGCGACGTGCGTGTCACGGTGGAGACGGGCGGGGCGGACGCCATCCTAGTCAGTGCCCAGTTATGGCTGCAGCCCTACGATCTGGATGTGGCTGAGATCATGGAAATGCGGATCCGCCCGACGAAAACCGAAGGGGTTTTCAGTGTGGCAATCTTGATGCGTCGGACGTCGGGCGCCGAGGATGCGTGGTTCCGGACGAACTACCGGTTCATGGATATCGTCCGCCAGCAATTCCTGATTTGGCGGAATCTGGACAAGGAAGCCCGCAAGCGTGGCGTTGAGGAAGGGCGCTTGCTATTGCAGGCGTTCCTGGTGGCCGGAGGCAAGGCAGGGGCCTGATGAGGGTGGGACAAGCACGATGAGTACCGAGGCAGAGAAAACGGAGAAACCGCGAGGGCCGCGGGGCGAGCAGTTGTATGACGCCAAGTTCTCGATTGAGGCGATGCAGCATGAGCCCTGTCAGAACGGGTTTACCTGGCGGGCCGTGGTGGGGGCGCTCTTTATCGCCTTTGTCATGTTGCCCGGCATCATTTTCATGGGGCTGCAGATCGGGTATGACCTGGGAAGCGCCTGTGACTGGGTGGTGATCATCCTGTTTGTCGAACTGGCCCGGCGGTCGTTCGTCCAACTCAAGAAGCAGGAATTGTTCATCCTTCGCTACACGGTGGCAAGTCTCTCGCACATTGCCGGCAGTGTGGCGTTGGGTGGAGGTGTGTTCGCGTGGTTTGTGTACAACCGCTATTTGCGCAACTCGGAGGCCTTCGCCAACTTTGGCATTGCGCACCAGACGCCCGACTGGTTTGCGCCGTTTGGCGATCCCGCCTTCACCAGTTTCCTTTCCGCGGCCTGGCGTCCCGCGCTGTTCGTCACGATCGGTTCGATGATTCTCTCCAAGTTGACGCAACTGTCGCTGGGGTATCTGGCCTTCAAGTTGACGGCGGATGTCGAGCGACTGCCGTTCCCGTTGGCGCCGATCAATGCCGAGGGCGCCATTGCCCTGGCGGAAACCAGCAAGGACAAGGATACGCGGACGTACCGGCAGTACTGTTTTTCGATTGGCGCCATGATTGGCGCCGTGTTTGGCATCTTCTATGTGGCGGTGCCGACGCTCACGCAGGCGTTTCTGCGGCAGCCGATCCAGTTGATACCGATTCCGTTCCTGGATCTGACGCGGGTGTGTGAGAGTTTCATGCCCGGCGGCACCATCGGTATCTGTCTCAACATCGGATTGCTGTTCACGGGTTTTGTTCTGCCGTGGCGGGTTGTCATCGGAATGTTCGTCACCACCATCAGCTTTCAACTTGTTGTCAATCCGACCCTGCAGAGTCTGGGGTATCTTCCGCACTGGGCGCCGGGCAAGGATGCCATTCAGACCCAGGTGGCCGCGACGCTGGATCTTTATCTTTCGGTGGGGATTGGGACGGCCTTGGCGATTTTCATTGTTGGGGCGACCGGCATGGTCAAGGCGCTCACCCGGCAGGCGTTTGCGAAAAAATCGGACACCGGGTTCGACATCAACCGGTTGTGGCAGCGCAATCTGGACCGCGGGGACCCCCCAACCTGGTTGGCGCTTGTCGTATGGGTTGCCTCGGCCGGGGGGTTCATTGCCTTGAGTGATTATCTCATCAATCATGGTATTCCGGCGGCGGAGCAATTTCCCCGGTACTGGTTGTACATCTTTGCTTTTGTTGTGACGCCCATGCAGACCTACATCAATGCGCGCATGGCCGGTATTGCCGGGCAGCATGCTGGGGTTCCCTTTGTCCAGGAGGCTTCGATTTTTGCCTCGGGGTACCGGCATGTGAACATCTGGTTTGCGCCGATGCCGTTGGCGAACTATGGCGGCATGGCGGATTTCCTCAAGCAGACTGAACTGACGCGGACGAAGTTCTCGTCCATCATCAAGTGCGAGTTGTTGACGTTCCCCCTGATGCTGGTGGCGTCGTTCCTGTTCTGGAGTTACATCCTGACGCTCGCGCCGATTCCCTCGGACAGTTATCCGTTTGTGCAGAAGTTCTGGCCCATGCACGCCCAGATGAGGGCGTTATGGGCTTCCGCCATGCAGGAAGGGCAGAGCATGTTGGTCCAGTCCCTGAAGCCGGCGTTGATCGCCGGTGCGGCGGCGGGGACGCTGGGTCTTTTTGGCCTCTTTTCGGCGGCGGGGATCAGTGCGCAGTACATCTATGGCGGGTTGGGGGCGATGAATGGATTTCCGCACACGGTGGTGATGATTTTCATCGGGGCGGTTCTCGGGCGGTTTGTCCTGGCCCGGAAATTCGGGAAGGAAAAATGGCAAAACTACGCGCCGGTACTGGCGGTCGGATTTGGCGCCGGGATGGGGCTGATTGGCATGTTCGCGATTGCGGTCAACTTCCTGTGGGTGGCCATCGGGGCGGGATACTAGACCAGGGTGGAAGGTGGAGGAATTGTGGTAAGCGAGCAAAACAAAGATGCGGCAGGTGTCGGCAAGACCTGGGAGATCGGGGAACTCCGCTTGCGGCCGGGTGTCGTCTTTTCGATGGCGGTAAGCAGTCTGAAGTTGCGGATCACCCGGTCGCTGCTCACACTGCTGACGATTGCCACGGCGTCGGCCTTTATGATGTACCTGTTGACCATGGCGCGAAAGGGTGATTCCACGGAACAGCAGAGTTGGTACCTGATGCTGGCGCTTTCGCTTCTGGTGAGTGCGGCTGGTGTCCTGAACACGATGCTGATGACCGTGACGCAACGTTACCGTGAGATAGGGACGATGAAGTGCCTGGGGGCACTGGACAGTTTCGTGCTCCTGAGCGTCCTGTTGGAGGCCGTCATTCTGGGGTTGGTCGGGGCGGCGGCCGGCGTGTTGCTGGGGTTGCTCATTTCGCTGCTGTTGGGGTTCGCGGAATTTGGCATGGCATGTTTCACCCACCTGCGGATGGGAGGGATGGCCGTCAAGGTGCTGTTTGTGTTCCTGTCCGGCATGGCGCTCACCACCTTTGGCGCGGCAGTTCCCGCCTATATCGCGTCAAGAATGCCGCCGATGGACGCGATGCGAGGTGAAAAGTGAGGGGTGGAACAACCATGAACGATCAGGAAGCCCCCGTCGGCGGGCAGAATCGCATTGATTGGTTGTCCAATCTCGAGCATGAGACGGAGTACACGGTGATGACCCGCGATGTCATCAAGAACTACCACATGGGCGAGGTGGAGATCCGCGCGCTGGATGGGGTCAGTGTAACGATCCGCAGCGGTGAATATGTATCGATCATGGGGCCGTCGGGCTCCGGCAAGACGACGTTGTTTAACGCGGTTGGCGGGTTGATGAAGCCGGATGGCGGCAATGTATTCATTGACGAGGTGGACGTGGCGCAACTCGACGCCAACGAGTTGGCGTGGCTGCGTTGCCGGAAGATCGGGTATATTTTTCAGTCCTATAACATTGTCAAGGTCATGACGGCGCTGGAAAATGTGATGTTGCCGATGCTGTTTGGCGGGGTGCCTTCCGACGAGGCCCAGGACCGCGCTGTGGAGATTCTTAAACGGGTGGGGCTGGGGGATCGCATCCTGCATACCCCCAAGGAACTCTCAGGCGGCCAACAGCAGCGCGTGGCCATTGCGCGTGCGTTTGCCAACCGGCCCGCCATCATCCTGGCGGATGAGCCGACGGCGAACCTGGACCTGCGTACGGGGGAGGAAATCATCAACCTGATGAAGGCGATGAACCGTGAGCAGGGCGTCACGGTGATCTGTTCCACCCACGACCACAAGATGCTCGACATCTCGGACCGCATTGTCTGGATGCGTGATGGGGTTATCGATCGGATTGCGGACCGTCGTGACGTGGAGATCACGATCAGTGCGATGTCGGAGAAGGGGCCGGATCGCTGAAGGAAAAGGGCGCCGGACCTGTCAATCCGGAATCTTAACCAAGAGGAGAGAATAGTATGCCTTTGATGTCAACGTGTCTTGGCCGGCTGGGAAGCCGGCATAGTCTGATTCTTGATCCGGTTCGCAAGCAGGTGCAGTACGGTTCGCTGGGGTTGATGTGCCAATCCGAAGGGGAGATGGTTCTCGGGGTGGATGACGGCGTGGGGCACTTCTCGGCGCTTCCGTTGGGGAAGGACGGTGGGTCATTTCACCTGGTTGACCAGCGCCAGACGATGACGTCCGTCGTGTACGATGCCTGGAGTCTGGTTCATGGGGTGTCGGTGCATGCGGAGATTGTGGCGCCTTTCTGGCCGCAGGATGAGAAGACCAGCCTGTGTCCGGCCTATGTGCTGAAGATTCGGGTGGAGCACATGGCCAAGGTTCGTTGGACTTCGGCCGCCAAGGAGGCGACCCGGAAGGGCGTGCTGCGATTCGGCCTGAAGCTCCCCGGGGCGACGATTACGAGCGGTGCGGGTGCGGTGCAGGTGGGGTACACGGTGACGGTGCCCCAGCGGGCCTCCACCGGGGAAGGCGGACAGGAGATGGTCTATGACATGTCCAAGGGCCGGGTGGAATCGAAGGGGCAGGCCAGTGACCTGATTTTCGGGATATCGGGGGACTGGCGTGTGGCGGGGGAGTTCATGGAGGTGGCGTACGATGTTTCGGCCTCGGGGGCCAGTCAGGAGTTTGTGTTGGGGATGGCGTCGCACATGCCGGCGTCGCTATTTGAGCGGTTTGGACATCCGATGCGGCTCAAGTACACGAAGTTCTGGCCCGATGTGTACGCGGTTGCCGTGCATGTGCGGACGCATTGGCAGACGATGTGCCGGAAATCCGCCCACTTTGACGCACTCTGGTTGGATAGCGGCCTTGGCGCCTCCGCTCAGGATCTGACGGCACTGGCATTCCAGAGTTACCTGATGTGCTCGATGTGGTGTGTCGGGACGGAGATCAGGGAGTGGTTTAGTGTGTGGGAGGGATCCTGCTGGTTCAACTCCACGGTTGACGTGACGTACAACGAGGCGATGTTGCCGCTGGCCTGCTGGCCGGAACTGCTGGAGTTGATTATCGAGGAGTGGACGCACCACGCCAACGATGCCGAGGCCGACCGCAAGCGGCGGGCGATCATTTCCGACGACCACCGGTTTGGCGCACGGCCGGAGGACTTCGAGTATCCCGGCACGATCCTGCAGCACGACATGGGCGCCGGGTGGACGGCGAACGCCATGAGTTATCACCACCACATGCCGGTGGAGGAGAATTCCAACTTCCTGTTGTTGCTGTATGTGTACGGGCGCTGGTGCGGCAAGGAGAAATTATTCCGCAAGTACAGGAAATTCTGCGCCGGGCTCACCGAGTACCTGTTCTGGACCGATTCAACCGGCAACGGGTTCCCCGACCGCGGGACGGCCAATACGATTGATGACGCGACGCCGGCCGTGCAGTACGGTCGTGATAATGTCTATCTGGGGATCAAGCGCCTGGCGGCGCTGCATGCGGCGAGTCGGATTTTTGAACAGGCGGGCGACGAAACACTGGCCGAGCGCTGCCGCGCCGAGGTGCGCAAGTCGGTCAAGACTCTCAATGCGGGCTGGCTTGGCGACCATTGGGGTGTTTGTCTGGACAAGTCGGCGAAGGGGTTGGTCGACTGCTGGAGTGGGGACCCGCTTCCGTACAAGGAACTGCCCGGGTGGGACGCCTACAGTTTGTACACCACCAACGGCCTGTTGCCGCTGATGATGATCAACGACCTGCCGCCGGGTCTGAGCGATAAGCGCCTGCGGCTTGATGTGATTAATGCCACGCGGGCCAGCATGACCACCTACGGGTGCGGCCACAGCAGTCTCGACAAGAAGAACATGTGGGTGGCCATGAACGTGTGGCGCGACTGCGCGGCGGCTTACCTTGGCGAGAATATGCTTCTGAACAGCGAACGGTACTGGAACCAGCAACTGTTTGCCAACGGCATTGGCGCCGAGAAGGCCAATTGTTTCACCGAGACCTCATTGACGAACAATCTGGTCTGGTACGGACGCGGGGCGGCGACGTTTGGCCTGATGCTGGCGATGCCGGGACTGATGCTTGATGGCGTGACCGGGAAGGCCAGTGTGGCGCCGGTGGCGCCCGGGCGTTGGCCGCTGCTGCCGTTGGCCAACTGGAAGACCGGCAAGGTGCCGGTCCTGGAGGTCGAGAGCCTTGGGAATGGAAAACTCAAGGTCCGCGCCGACGGAGCGACGGTGAAGGTCAGAACGTGATGCGTTGCGGTTGGTAACCGATGGATGGCGTTGGAGGCAAGCAATGAAACGATCAGAGATTAATGGAGTCGTCAAGGAGGCCACGGCGGCATTCCTGAAACACGGGTGGATTCTGCCGCCGAACCCCAAATGGGATGTGACGGACTTCGGGTTGGGTGACTTTGCCCGGTGTGGCCTGGTGCTGGTCAACCTAGCGGAGCAACCGGAGTACTGCGAGAAGATCATGTATGTGCGGCACAAGCAGGTGACGCCGTGCCATCTGCACAAGGCGAAGAAGGAAGACATCATTTGCCGTTGGGGAACGCTGGCCATCCAGTTGAAATCCCCGAAACCGGTGGTGCGTCTCCAGGTCAACGGGGAGGAGCGGGAAGTTCCGACCGACCGACCGCTTTTGCTCAAGTCGGGTGAGCGTGTGACATTGGTGCGCGATGTGCGGCACGAGTTCTGGGCGGAATCGGACTATGCGGTTGTCGGCGAAGTATCCACCGCCAACGATGACAAGCATGACAACTACTTCGATAACCCGCAGGTCGGTCGGTTCAGTGAGATCATTGAGGATGAACCGCGACTGGTGAAACTCGTCAGCGACTGACGGGGTCCGGTCTATCAGTGGTAGTCCGGGAGGTAATCGCCATGCGCGGCGATTAACTCATCGACCATGGACCGTATTTTCGCCAGGGGCAGTTCGGCGGCGGTGTGCGGGTCGAGGTAGGCGGCCTGATAGATGGCGTCACGGCGCAGGGTGAGCGCCGCCTCGATTGTGAGCAGGTGGACGTTGATGTTAGTACGGTTGAGGCCTGCGCACTGTTCGGGCAGGGCGCCGGCGTGGCAACCCTGAATCCCGTTCCTGTCGACCAGGCAAGCCACCTCGACGATGGCGTTTGCCGGCAGGTTGGGGATAAGGCCGTTGTTCAGAACGTTGCCCCCGATGCGCTGCGGCACATCCGACTCCATGGCCTCCATGATGAAGGAACCGTATTCATGGGTGCGCTGGTGGTTGAGGGTCTTGTTGTTGACGATTTCGTCCTTCTGGCGTTTCCATCCGGCAATTTGCTTGATACACCGCCGGGGGTATTCATCCAGGGGGATGCCGTACGGGGCGATAAGTTCCGGGAAGGCGGTTTTGATCCAGTAGGGGGTGTACTCGGCGTTGTGTTCGCTGGATTCGGTGACGTAGTAGCCGAAGTGGCGCATGATCTCGAAGCGCACCATGTCGTAGTGTATTTCGCCCGCGGCGATACACCCGTCGTTCTTGGCGAAGGCGCGCCGCTTGATTTCCGGGTAAAGATCCCTGCCGCCGTCCGTGATTTCCAGAAGCCAGGCCATGTGGTTGATGCCGGCCACTTTCCACTGCAGTTGTTTGACGTCGTCGCGCAGGCCGAGGTGTTTGAGGAGTTCCGGGGCGCATGCCTGCACCGAATGGCACAAACCGACGGTCTTGACCCGGGTGCCGTGCAGCATGATCCCCGTCACGATAGACATGGGGTTGGTGTAGTTGAGCAACCAGGCGTCCGGGCAGACGGATTCCATATCACGGCCGATATCGAGCATAATCTTGCCGGTGCGGAGGCCGCGCATGATTCCGCCAATGCCCAGGGTGTCAGCGATTGTCTGGCGGATGCCGTATTTCCTGGGGATTTCAAAGTCGATTACGGTGGAGGGTTCATAGCCACCGACCTGGATGGCGTTCACCACGTAGTCGGCATCCCTCAAGGCGGCCTTGCGTTCGCCGACGCCGAGGTGGGTTGTGATGGTGGCCCGGCCCTGGTTGATGTTGACGTTCAATGTGGAAATGACGGCGCGGGATTCCTCGAGGCGTTCCGGATCGATATCATACAAGGCGATGTGGGCGTGATGGAGGGCTGGGGAGAGAAGACAGTCGCCGAGAATGTTTTTTGCGAAGACGGTGCTGCCGGCACCGAGGAATGTAATTTTGGGCATGATGGGAGACTCCGTGTCAATTGGGTTGCTCAAAACCGTGGGAAATTGGCATAATTCCCGGCGATACAAGGCCAATGAAGCAGTCAATCAGCGGGTCAGTGGACCCATTCGCAGATGAAACCGGTGGGCATCCAGAAGCCCGAACCCTCGGCGGCCACGTCCACCCAGTTTCCAGCGTCATAGGTGGCGAGGTAATTCTCGTCGTCGCCGTAGTTATTGGGCTGGCCTTCCATCCAGCAGGTGTAGGAGAAGGGGGCCCCGCTGAGCCAGACGAAGGTGTCTTCCTTCACCTCGTCGGTGGCGCCAAGGTAAAGGTAGCGACCATCGGCCAGGTTGGCGATGAAGCGCTGTTCGGCCTCCGATTCGATACAGGCCAGCATGCCGCCCAAGGCTTCGCAGGCGGATTTGGCTTCCTGCCAGCTTTTTTTCTCGTCGATGACCTTATACCAGTGACCGTTGAAGGCAACGGCATCCGCAGGGTGGATGGCCTTGACGGTTGCCGATGGAGGCGGGGATGCCGGGCCCAGGCAACCGACGAGTGAGAGTAGAAGGGGGGCGGTTGCCACGCGCACCAGAATGGTTTGCAGTCTCATAGGGTTAGAATAAACGCATCGCACGGCGTTCTCCATTCATAAAAAACTTGTGGTCACGTACAATAAAGGGGCAACATCACTCGTTTTGATGGGGTAAGGTTACCAAAACAACAAACGAAAGGAACGTAGAAATGAAGAAGATTGGCATGATTGGGTTGAGCATGGTTGTCGCGTCGTCTCTGGTTGTCATGGCGGAACAGGGTGCCGGGGATGCAGGCCAAGCCGCGCGTCCGAAAGTCAAGGCCCCGAGGGTCGAAGCCTTTGCCAAGGCCGATGCGAACGCTGATGGCAAGTTGAGTCTCGAAGAATTCAAGACGATGGTCACCAAGGGTGATGCGGAAGCGAAGTTCACCGCCGCGGACACCGATAAAGACGGTTTTCTGACGAAGGAAGAGCTCAAGGCGGCGAGCGGGAAGAAGAAAGAGAAGAAGGCGGCAGTGGCGCCGGCAGTTCCCGCGGCTCCCGAGGCTCCTGCGGCTCCTGCGGCGCAGTAAGGTTGCATAGGTAGTGCTTTCAGGCACGGCGGTCCGGAGTGAATCCGGGCCGCCCTTTTTTTTGGGTGCCTCGACTCTGAACATCAGAGGGGGAGGCCATGGCGAGCGAACGCCAAAGCGAAAAGAGGATTCAACAGCCGCCTGGTGCTCCAGGCGGGTGGTGAAAAATCTCTTTGGGTTGCGATGGGGCCGATGGCTGGGGATATACCAAAACTCGGAGATGCGCCCCGGGTGCACCCTTTTCGATTGCGGGTGTGGGGTGGCATGTGCGATATTCCGGTGACTTGTCGCAAGGGATGAACACGTTCTGCGACGGGTCCGGAGAACCCAGATGCAACGATTATTGTGGTGCCTGATGGCGATGTTACCTGCCGTGCAGGTCTTGTCTATGCCGGTGACGGTTGAGGGTGTGGCCGCCCGGGTGAATGACAGCATCATTACCCTTGGCGAAGTGCGGGAAGTAATTGCGCCAGCGCTTCCCGACCTCCAGCAGACCTACAAGGGAGAGGAACTCAAAGCCAAGATGCGGGAGCTTTATCGGGAATCGCTGGACGATCTTGTGGCGACCCGTCTGATCCTGAAGTCGTACGAAGCGGACACCAAGCTAAACAAGGCGGCGGTGGAGAAGCATGTCGAGGAGCGGGTCAGTGCGTTTATTCAGGAGCGTTTCAACGGGGATCGGCAGGAGTTTCTCAAGGCCTTGCAATCCGAGCGCATGCCGATGGAGGAGTGGCGGAAGCGGTTGAGGGAGCGAATCATTGTCGGCCTCATGCGGGGGCGCGAAGTGGATAGTCACGTCATCATTTCGCCGCGCGAAGTGCGGAAAGTCTATGAGGGTGACCGTCAGAAGTACCAGCGTCCGGAACGGGTTCGGCTGAGTGTGATTCTTATTCGCGGGGCCACCAATGAAACGGATCGCGTGGTTCGGGAAGCCCACGCGAAGGCGGTGGAGGCGAAACTTCGTGCGGGCGGTGAGTTCGGGGACATGGCCCGTCAATTCTCAGAAGACACGGCGGCGGCGAAGGGGGGGGATTGGGGGTGGATTCCGGTGGCGGATCTGCGGAAGGAGTTGGGAGTCGCGGTAGGCCGACTGGATCAGGGGCAGGTCAGCGGGGTGGTGGCGATGGATGGCGACTACTACCTGGTCCGGATGGAGGAGCGGGAGAAGTCCGGAGTGATCGCCTTTGACGAAGTGCGTTCGGCGATTGAGAAGGACTTGCGAAGGCGGGAATCGCGCCGGTTGTTTGCGCTCTGGATTGAACGCCTCAAGAAGGATGCGTTTATTGAGGTTGTGGATTCGGCGATGCCGTGAGGGGGGGTGGGGTGAACTTGGTGAATCTTACCAGTCCGACCCAGGTGCAGGGCTTATTGCGGCAACTGAATGTGGATCCGTCGGGGGCGTTGGGGCAGAATTTCCTGATCGATGTCCACATACGGGACATTATTGTGGATGACGCCGACCCGACACCGGACGATGTTGTGCTGGAAATAGGGCCTGGGCTCGGGGTGTTGACCGAGGTGCTGGCGCGGCGTGCCGGGAAGCTGATTGCGATTGAGAAGGACGCCCGATTGGCGGACTACTTGCGGCGGGAGTTCGAGGGGCAGGCGTTTGTGCAGATCATTCATGCCGACGCGCTTGAAATGGATTTCGGCCGGTTGGCCGAGTGGGGGGTGACCCGTGTGGTGTCGAATCTTCCTTATTCCGTTGGGAGCCGGATTCTGATGGAGTTATTCGCGTTACGGTATCCGCCGGAGCG
>CAZHRU010000050.1:0-19007 GCA_964535015.1 uncultured Verrucomicrobiota bacterium
CGGGGCGAGCCCGGTGGGCGGCGATGTCATGCGGGGCGAGCCCGGTGGGCGGCGATGTCATGCGGGGCGAGCCCGGTGGGCGGCTGATGTCATGCGGGGCGAGTCCGGTGGGCGGCTGATGTCATGTTGCCAAAACCCGGAGATGCGACAAATGGCGCAGAAGGCTGATGGTGTTTCTTGACGTGGCGGGATTCGTCTTCATAATGCGTAGGTTCACGGTGGTAAAGGGGCGGGTGGTTTTTCATGATGATCGACATATCCCATGTGACGCAGCGGTTCGGGGCGGTAACGGCTCTGGACGATCTTTCCATGCAGGTGGAGCGTGGCGAGGTTGTGGCGCTGGTGGGGCCCAGCGGGGCCGGGAAGACGACGTTGTTGCGCCTGATGAGTTCCTATTGGTTGCCTTCGCGGGGGGCGGTCCGTATCGGGGGTGTGGATACGCAGGAGGATTCGTTGCGGGTCCGGCAGATGATCGGGTATCTGCCGGAGCGGGATGCGGTGTATCCGGAGATGCGGGTGCAGGAGTACCTGGCGTTCCGCGCGCGGCTGAAGGGGTTGACCGGGCGTGCGCGGCACAAGAAGTTGCGGGAGGTTGTGCAACGGTGCGGGCTGGTTGGGCTTGAACGGGCCTTCATGGGGACACTTTCGAAGGGAGAGACGCGTCGGGCGTTGTTGGCGGATAGTCTGTTGGGGACGCCGGCGCTGTTGTTACTGGATGAGCCGACGCTGGGGATGGATCCCCTGAGTGCGGAGCGAATGCAGGCGTTTTTTGCCTCCACGGGGGAAAAGGGTACGGTGGTGTTTTCCACGCATGATTGGCGCGAAGCGGAAACACTGGCCACGCGTGTGGTGGTGCTGCATGAGGGGCGCCTGGTGGCTTTTCAGCCGCCTGCCCGGCTTCTGGTTGATACCGGAACCGGTGACCTCAAACAGGCCGTGATGAAACTGATTGGCGAGAGGGGGGCGACATGAGGGCCATTCATCCACTCTGGCGCCGGGAGATGAAGTCGTGGCTTGTGAGTCCCAGTCATTACCTGATGGGGGCGGCTTTTCTGTTTCTGACGGGGGTTGGGTTCTGGGTCAGTGTGTTGACCATGCCCGGGCGCGGGTTGCTGATGTCGGAGGTGACATTCGGGGGGGTGTTGTTCTGGATGGCGGTGGTGGCGGCGGCCTCCATATGCTCGGTCCGGCCGCTGGGTGAAGAGCAGGAGCGGGGTACGTTGGAGCTTTTGTTGACGGCGCCGGTGGGCGAGACGGACATCGTTCTGGCGAAATTCTGGGCGACGGTGACGTGGCTGATGGTGTTGTGTATTCCGGCGGTTTCGTATCCCTGGTTATTGGGGTTGGTGGTGGGGGCGCAGGGAGGGGGGGATGTGGGGGCCTGGGCGGCGGGTGTGGTGATCCTGATGCTGGTGATCGGCATGGTTACGGCCACAGGGATGTTATTATCGCAGGGGTTGCGGCGACCGACGGCGGCGGCGGTGGCGACGTTTGTGGCGGCCGGGATGGTGGTCTTCCGGGGGGCTTTGCGGAGTTGGATCGGGACCGGGGGGGCGGATGTGAGTGACGGGTATGCCTCGGTGGGGTCCCATGTGGCGGTATTTGCCGCCGGCGTGGTGGACAGTCGCGCGCTGGTGTTTTATGGGTCGGTGACGGTTGGAGTGCTGTTCCTCAACATCCGGATGTTGCAACTGGCGCGGTGTCGGAAGGCGGCAGGCGTTCTGAACATGGGGGTGGCGGCGGGGTTGACGGTGACGTTGATTCTGATGGTCAACTTTGTTGCCATGCGGCACGGAGTGAAGTGGGACTGGACCCAGGGCGGGAGCGGGTTGCTTTCGGCGAAAACGGTGGAAGTGTTACGGGTTGTCAAGGCGCCGGGGTCGGTGACGCTGGTGGCGCGGGCGGGGGATCCGCTGGTGCCGACGGCGCGTCGGTTGTTGGCCCAGTATGAGCGGGTTTCCGGTTCGCTGGTTATCACCCATGTGGATCCGGACGTGGAGATTGGGAGGACGCGGGATCTGGTTGCGAAGTACTCCATCCGGGAAAGCGGGGCCTTGATTGTGGAGTTCGGGCGGCGGCGCCGGGTGCTTTACCTGGGCGGTTTCATGGAGAGATCCCGGGCGGTGAAAGAGAAGCATCTGCGGGGTGGAGTCTTTCTGGAGGCGCTGGAACAGGGGCTGACGTCTGCGATTCACGGGTTGGCGCAGGAAGCGTTACCGGCGATTTGTTTTCTGAGGGGGCATGGGGAGCGGAGTCCCGACGAGCATGGGGATTACGTGGGGTATTCGGAGATGGCCGGGGTGCTTCGTGACAGTCCCGCCGAGGTGCGGTCCATTGCCCTGGAGGTGCCGGGCGGGGTGACCAATGACTGTGCGTTACTGGTGATTGCGGGGCCGGTACGTTCCTTCTCGCCGTGGGAGGTGGGGCGGATACGTGACTATCTGGGGCGGGGCGGTCGGGTGCTGGTGCTGGTGGACGCGGGGGTTGAGACGGGATTGGAATTGCTGTTGGAGGAATGGGGGATCCGGTTGGGGGCGGGGTTTGTGGTGGATCCGCGCGGGGGGGCCGTGGTGCCGTTTGACAAGGGGCGGGCGGCGGCGGGAATCGGGGAGGTGTTATTGACGACGTACGGGCGGCATCCGGTGACGCGGGGACTGGGGGCGCTGGTGAGTACGTTGACGTTGCCGCGTCCGGTGGAGGTGGTTGGTGACGAGGCGAACGTGGCGCGGCTTACGGATGAAATTGACCGGCCGCAGGCGGTGCGCCTGGCTTTGACCTCGCGGCAGAGTTGGATGGAGAGGGATACCGAGCGGCAGCCGCCGCAATTCAATGAAGGGTATGACCGGCGGGGGCCCCTGAGTGTGGCGGTGGCGGTGGAAAAGGCGGGCCGGTCGGCCATCAAGATGGATATTCGTCCGGTGCGGTTGGTGGTGATTGGCGATTCGCAATTCGCGGCGAACCGGTGTTTGACGGGAGGGAACCGGTTGTTGTTCCTGAATGCGGTGGACTGGTTGCTGGAGCGCGAGGGTCCGGCGTTGACCGGTAGCGGGGTCCGGGGCGGGATGTTTGACGTGAAGTTGAGTCCGGAGATGCGTTGGCCGGTCTTCCTGTTGTTGGCGGTGTTGTGGCCTGTGGTGATGGTGGTGTTGGGCGCGTTGGTGGGGTTGGGCCGGCGTGATAGTCGCGGTGAAAGGGCGAGGAGGGGGGTGGCGGCATGACGTGGAGGCCGATACGATGGTTGTTGGCGGCGATTGGGATTTTGGGTTTGTTTATCGTGATGTTCGAACGGGGGTCGACGGGGGGGCGGCTGGCGGCGATGCCGGATCAACCGTTGCTTAACCTTGATGTGGCTTCGGTGACGCGGTTGAGCGTGTCCACGCCGGGGGTCAAGGCTGAATGTGTTATGCGGAATGGCAAGTGGCATCTTGTGCGGCCGGTGGACACGCGTGCGGATGCGGCGGGGGTGCGTCGTCTTCTTGAGTCGTTGAGCCGGACGGTCCGGAAAGAGGTCATCAGTGTGGAGCAGCAGACACGGCGTGGTCTCACGCCGGCGAGTTTCGGGCTTGATTCCCCGCGGGCGCGGTTGCAGGTCGGTTCGGAGGAGCGGCAGGAAGAAGTGGTTATTGGCAGCGAGGTGCCGCTGACCAAGCAGGTGTATGTGAGGATGGGGCAATCCGAGGACGTGGTGGCGGCGAGCCGGGACGTGGAGGGTGCCATACCGGCGACTCTGGATGTGTTACGGGACCGGGCGGTGATTCCGGGATGGATGGAGCGGATTTCACGGCTGGAGATCAAGCATCAGGCGGGATTCGTGCAATTGGTTTTTCGCGGGGGCGAGTGGCGGATTCAGCAGCCGGAGGCGGCGAGGGCGGATGGGGCGGCGGTGGAGCGTTTGATCGGGGTGTTGCGCCGATTGACTGTGGAATCGTTCGGGTTGGAGGCGACGGTTGCCGATCCCGTGGCCTACGGGTTGGGGCGGGATGAGGCGGTTTTGCAGGTTTCGGTGTGGCAGGAGGGGGGGGTGGAACCGATTGAGTTGACGGTGGGGAAGACCAAGCAGGATACGCCGGAGCTGGTCTATGCGCGGGTGAGTGACATGGGCATGATAGGTCTCCTGCCGAAGTCCTGCATTCCCGCGTTGACGGTAACGGCTGAACTCTTGCGTGACCGGCGTTTGTGCGATGCGGTGCCGTCGCAGGTGGCGTCGGTGGTATTGCGTGACGGTGAGAAGAAGTTGGTGATGCAGCGTCAGGCGGGAGAAGGGTGGATGATTACGGATCCGCTGCGTGCGAGAGCCGACGTGGTTCTGGTGGGCGGTTTCCTGAGGCGGATGTGTGAGTTGAGGGCGGAGCCGGTCGGAGGGGTGGAGGCATCCAACCTTGTGTCGCAGGTGAGTACATCGGCCACCTGGCGGGTTGTGTTGGCGACGAAGCCGGTGACGAATGCGCCGGTGGGAGGAAGTCAGGCGGGGGTTGGAACGGGGGCGACGTGGAGTTATGTGGTGGCGACGAATGCGCAGGCAGGGACCCGTGTGGTGTATTGCGAGGAGTTGCGCGAGATTTATCGTATCGCGGCAAATGATTTTCCGGGTGTACTGCCGGGAGGGAAGCAGGTGCCTGTGGCGGATGCACTGGTATACATGGATCGTCGGGTCTTGGACGTTGATCCGGCGAATGTGCGGCGGATCACGGTGGCTCGCGACGGGATGGAGGAGAGTGTGGTCCGGGATGCCCAGGGGCATTGGACTGCCGATTCGCCGCCGGACGCCAAAGTCATGGATGATTCCGTGGCGGGGGTGTTACGGGTGTTAAGTGTTATGCGGGCGGACCGGGTTGAGTCGGCATCGGTGACGAATCCGGCGGCGTACGGGTTGGGTGAGCGGGCGGCACGATTGACGCTGGGCCTGTCGGGGACGGGGGGGATCCAGAAGACGCTGACGGTGGGGTCGGAGACAGCGGATGGGAAGGTGTATGCGGCATTACAGGGACAGGATGTTGTTTTTGTTTTGCCGAAAGCAACGGTGGCGGGGTTAATCAGGAGACTGGTTGTTGAGCCCTGAGGCGTGAAGCGTTCGATGTGAGATGTGGGACGTGAATGGAAGCAGGGGCAAAGACTGAAGGGGTGGAGACAGGAGGTCCGTGGCGGCGGGGCCGTGCGGTTGTTGCACGGGTGGTGGCGTGGGTTGGTGTTTTGGTCGTGCTGCTGTTGGCGGGGGCGATCCGGATCGGGATTCCCGGTTGGATGGCGGACCGGTTACTGGTGTCGGTGAACCAGGGCGGGTGGTATTGCGAGGCTTCGCGGGTGACTTTGGATCCGCGAGGCGGGTTCGTGGCGCATCATTTGCATGTATTTCGCAAAGGGGTTACCGGGCCGCCTTGTGTTGAAGCGGAGCGGGTTGGAATCCTGTATGATTTGTTTGGAAGGTTGCGCAGAGGGCAATCGCGGGTGCGCGAGATGTCGATCGCTCACGGGGTGGTCCGTCCATGGAGCAAGGGGGGAAGGGAAGGGGATGGCGGTGTGGGAGGAGGGGGGATCAGCGCGGGTGGTGGCGGGGGCCAGGTGGGGCGACCGACGCTGGAGATGGCGGTGCGGATGGAGGATGTGGATTTGCTGGGGGTGCCCATCATGCGGGCGCAGGGGCGGATGCGGATGGATGGTGTGGTTGTGGGGTTCTCGGGCATGGATGTCGAGGTGGGTGACGACGTGCATTCCGGGACGCTACAGGGCGAGGTGGTGTGGAAGGCTGACGGTTCAGTGGCGGGGCGTTTGGTGACGCGGATTGACCCGCGTACGGTCCATCCATTCATGCGGGAATGCGGGTGGGATCTTTCCGCGGTGCTGGACCGATTTTCCTTTCATGGCGAACCACCGGTGATTGACCTGACCTTTGAGGTGCCGGGAGCGACAGGCGGGGTGAGTGTTGTGTATGGGCATTTCCAGGCGTCCCAATTCGCCTATCAGGGAGCCGCCGTCGGTTTTGCGAACCTTGGGTGGAAGCACGAATGGGGTGGAGGGCGGCATCAGTTGATGTTGAATCCCCTGGTGCTGGTCGTTGGGGGGCGGTCTGTGACCGGGGGGCTGACGTTTGACTTGGAGCGGGGCTGGGTGGAAGGGGAGGCGGTGTCCACGGTTGAGTTTCCGACCTTGTCACGGTTGATTGGGCTTCCGCCGGGGTGGATACCGGAGACGTGGGCGGTGGGCAGTCAGGAGCGGGTGTATGCCAAGGGGCGGTATGCCTATGGGGACCGGTCGCAGACGGCGATGGAGGTGGCGGCGGAAGGGCACGATCTGCGCATTGGGCGATTCCATCTGGATGAGGTTTCGCTCAAGTGGTTGATGAGAGGGGAAACGAATGAGGTGACGGACATTCGCGGGCGAATGGCGGACGGGTCGTTTACGGGGGCGGCGGAACTGGTGCCGGAAGCGGTTGAGGCGGGTGGGATGAGGTACAGGGTCAGGGGCGAGATTCTGAATGCGGACATGAGTCGTGTGCTGGCGATGGTGGGTTCCGGGATGGTGACGGGGATTGAGGGGAAAGTCTACGGGAACATTGAACTTGCCGGGGTGACGGGGAAGGCGGGTAGTGGGGTTGTCGGGCGGGGTGAGGTGAATATCCGTCGCGGGCGGCTATTCAACATTCCCTTGTTCGGGGGGTTGACCAAGGCGTTGACGTCGCGATTTCCCGGAGTGGACATGCTGGTGCTGCAGAGAGAGGCTCATGCGACGTTTGAGGTGGGAGGGGGGAAGGTCAGCAGTCACGATCTCCGGTTGGATGGGGATGTGTTTGCGGTCGAGGCGGACGGGGGGTGCGGGTTGGATGGGGTTTTGGGGTTTGTCGTGAAGGTGCGGCCGGCGGCGGAGGGGAAGGTGATAGGGTCGGCGATGCGCGCGCTGTCGTTTCCGTTCAGCAAACTTCTGGAGTTCAAGCTTGAAGGAACGTTGAGCAAGCCGGAATGGACGTCATCCATGTTGTCGTGGTCGGGATGGAAAGAAGGCGATTTGAAGAAGGAGAAGGAGTCTAAATGACGGACGAGACTGGGGTGGGCGGGGCGCCGGGGGTGTACATTAAGACGTATGGGTGCCAGATGAACGAGCGTGACAGTGAGAGTGTCGCGGCGTTACTGGTACGGCACGGGTATCGCGTGGTGGAGGCGGAGGACGCCGCCGATGTGATTGTGGTCAACACCTGCAGTGTGAGGGGGAAGGCGGAGGAGAAGGCGGTCGGGAAACTCGGGTTGATGGTGGTTCAGAAGCGGGAGCGGGGCGGGTTGATCATCGGGGTGGTCGGGTGCATGGCGCAGCGGATGGGCGAGGGAATTCTGAAGCGGGTCAAGGGGCTGGACTTTGTGGTGGGGCCGCGGCGACTGCACACGTTGCCGGCGGTGATTGATGCCGTGCGTGCGGGCAGGGGCCCCGTGGTGGATACGGGCGGGGAGGGGGAAGAGGCGGAGGTGGAACCCCTGACGGGACATGTTGGGGAAACGGTGTCGGCGTTTGTGAATATTTTATTGGGGTGTGACCGGCACTGTGCGTACTGCATTGTGCCCACGGTGCGGGGGCGGGAGTGGAGTCGGCCGGCCGAGAGTGTGCTTCGCGAAGTGCAGGCGTTGGCGGAGCGTGGAGTCCGGGAGGTGACGCTTCTAGGGCAAAGTGTGATGTCGTACGGGCGTGCCAATCCGGTTTGGCTGGAGGGGGGCGGTTCGAGTCTGGGGCTGAAGGAACCGTTGCCGCGTCTTCTGGAGGCGGTGGGCGGGGTGGCGGGGATCCGGCGGATCCGGTTTACGTCGGGACATCCCTCGGGGTGTACGGAGGAGTTGGCGCGGGCGATGGCGGAAGTGCCGGCGGTATGCGATCACTTGCATATGCCGGTTCAATCGGGATCCGACCGGATACTGGGCCTGATGCGGCGGGGGTATACGGCTGAGGGTTACCTGGAGGCGGTCCGGCGGTTGCGGGCGGCGGTGCCGGGACTGGCGTTGACAACGGATGTGATTGTGGGGTTTCCCGGGGAGACGGAGGATGATTTTGAGGCGACGCGGCGGCTGATGGATGAGGCGGGGTTTGATAACGCTTTTATCTTCAAGTACTCACCAAGGGAGGGGACGCCGGCGGCGACGTTGGAGGACGATATCAGCGCGGTAGAGAAGTTGAGGCGGAATCATGTGCTATTGGAGGATCAGGACCGGCGAGGGCGTTTGATCAACGAGGGGTTGGTGGGGCGGACGCTCGAGGTGTTGGCGGAAGGACCGAGTCTGAGGAACAAGGAGCGGTGGGCGGGGCGGACCGGGTCGAACAAGATTGTGATTTTTGAACCTCGCGCGACGGTGAGTGCCGGTGATATAGTCCGCCTCCGCATCGGGAAGGCCGGGCCTCAGACGTTGTATGGAGAAATGGTGGGAGACATCACGTGACGATAACGCTTTCTGGTTTTTCGCTTGGATTGGGTGTGGCTCATTTGTTGGCGGGGGTCATGTTGGTGGTGGCGCCTGAGGTGGCCCGTGAGGGGCTGGCGCGGTTTCCCCGGCATGTTTGGATGGGCCGGTTGCTGTCGGCGATCGCGCTGGGTTGGTCCGCTGTGCTGGTATGGGAGATGCCGCTGGGGTGGTTTGACGCGTACAAGGGTTGGCTATGGGTTGGTGTTCCGTTGATCTATCTGCTGGTGATTGTGTTGCTGGATGAGTTGCTGGCGGCGCGTGCGTTGGGGGGGCTGTGTTTGTTATTACCGGCGCCTCTGCTGGAGATGGCGCGGTTTCATCCATCGGCATGGCGATTGTTTCCGGTGGTGTTGGCGTATATCTGGGTGGTACTGGGCATGGCGTTGGTGCTGGGGCCCTACCGTTTCCGCAAGTGGGCGGCGGTGTTCTGTTCCACAGATGGCCGATGCCGTGGGGTTGGGGTGGTGGTGGCGGGTTTGGGAGTGTTGTTGCTGGGGTTGGCGCTGACTGTATTTGCAGGATGACCTGACGCCCTTCCGCCTCGCCCCGCTGGGCGTATCTCTGAGTTCTTGATCCCCGTGACCTTGTGGCACGGGTTTGGAGTTTGGTCCGGTTGCCAATTCAGGGGCGAATAAAGAATTGTTTTCGGCACAGGCCTGCCGACATAGAATGATCTAGGCAAAGGCCAAACTACGGGCGGCATTCGAAGGAGTGCCGCTACTGCTGGGGGCGGGGTGATGGGCAGGTTCGCCGCGGACGTTCAACGTTTGCCTCCACCGGGACAAACCTGGTGGAGGCTGTCGTCATGCCGCCAAAAGCTTAGAGATAAGCCCACCCTGCCGGGGCCCTGCAGGGCCCTGCAGGGGACGGGAAGAAACTGTTGACAGGATTTGGTGATGCTGATAACTGTATCGGCCATCTTTTACGGCGCACCCGTGGTGGAATTGGCAGACACGTAAGATTCAGGTTCTTATGCCGCAAGGTGTGGGGGTTCAACTCCCTCCGGGTGCACCATCCTTCCTTCCGTTTGGGTTCAGTCCAGACTGTTGGCTCCATGCCAGGACATCACTCCGGCCTGTAGGGGGTCCCTTCTTCACGCATAGTCTGCCTCATCGTGCTACTGCGATACATGGTATTCGAAACATGAGACAGGTGGGGCTTTCCGGGCGGCCGCCAGAGTTATCGTTGTAACCAGTTGCTGTGCAAAGCATTGAGGAATTCAGATATTTCTGGCTCGGTGCAGGCACAGAACTTGCGGTTATCCAAGGGTGAAGCAAGGAATACGGGTGGATAAGCATGAGCGACTCGAATATCGCAAAATTGAAGGTACTGGCAACCCGACTGGTTGAGTTTGCTGATGTTGCGGGTCAAAGCAGTGAGGATGACCGGTGTTTCCTATTGTACGGCCTGACCAGGGACTGTGGATACAAGATTTTGGCTGAGGCCGACAGGGAGGCGAAGTTTCATGCGGAGAGGAAGAAGGCGATGGGAGTTGAGGGTCGGGGGGAAGAAAGGAGAGTTGGGTGACAATCATTTGACAGGGGGAACCGTGCCGGATATGCTGAGAGGCAATCCGACACGGTTGTGTATTGAGTGCGGGTTGGATGGAGAGATCAAGGTTCGGTATTAGGAGCAGTTAGTCATGAGATACGTTTGTACGGTTTGTGGATATGTTTATGATCCGAAGCATGGCGATCCTGATCACGGGATTGCCGCTGGAACGTCGTTTGCTGATCTGCCGGCGGATTGGGTTTGTCCGGATTGCGGGGTCGGCAAGGATGAGTTTTCGGCCGAGTGAACGAACCCTGTTCTGGTTCGCAGGCGGAAACGGTTTTTGCAAGTGGTGGGATGACAAAAAGGAGTACGGAGATGGCTGCTAAACTTGAGATATACAAGTGCGAGGTGTGCGGGAACATTGTGGAAGTGATGCATGGGGGTGCGGGGGGGCTGGTGTGTTGCGACAAGCCGATGAAGTTGGTCAAAGAGAACACGGTGGATGCGTCCAAGGAGAAGCATGTGCCGGTGATCGAGCGCGTGGCCAACGGCATCAAGGTGACGGTTGGCAGTGTGCCGCATCCCATGGAAGAGAAGCATTACATCGAGTGGATTGAACTGCTGGTGGGCGACAAGGTGTTGCGCCAGGACTTGAAGCCCGGACAGCCGGCGGTGGCGGTGTTTGAGGGGGTGACGGCAGGGGCGGTCATTGCCCGTGAATACTGCAATCTGCATGGGTTATGGAAAGTTTGATTTTTCAGGCAACAGCAAAGGAAGGTGACGTATGATTGGCAATAGCATGCAGGCGGCGATTAACAAGCAAATCAACAATGAGTTATATTCGGCCTATCTTTACCTGGCGATGTCCGCCGAGGCGGCCATCAAGGGGTACAAGGGAACGGCGAAGTGGTTTGAGATCCAATTCCAGGAGGAGATGGGCCACGCGATGAAGTTCAAGAACTATCTTCTGGAGCGTGGTGCGGAAGTGGAGTTTGGGGCGATCGCCAAACCGAAGGTCGGGTTCAAGTCGGTGCTGGCGATGTTTGAGACGACGTTGGCGCATGAGCGAGGAATCACGAGGAACATCGAGGATCTGATGGATCTTGCCGTGAAGGAAAAGGACTATGCCTCCCAAGCCCTGTTGCAGTGGTACATCACGGAGCAGGTTGAGGAAGAGGCGAACGACAATGAGATCATCGGGATGTTAAAGATGGCCGGGGCTTCGGCGGGTACGCTCCTGATGATTGACAAGCAGTTGGGCAAGCGGGGCGCCACGGCTTGAACTGACGAGACTGTGGAGGCGGGGAACGAGGTGCCGGAGCTCCTGCAACGAGTTCCGGCATTTTTTTGTTTTCCGGAGTCATTATGAGTTACCGGCGATGCACAACATGCGGGCAGGAGTGGAAGACGCGACAGGATTGGCTTGTTGATCCCTGTGTCGTGTTGGTGGGGTATCAGGCGTCATTCGTGGAGTTTTCCGCCGGTTTGTTCCTGTTCAATCACATGGTTGCCGGATGCAACACGACGATGGGAATTCCCGCGGGCGATTTTTTTGACCTCTATGCCGGGCCGATGTTTGAAGGGCGGAAGTGCGGATCAAAGGAATGCCCGGGTTTCTGTTTGAACAAGGAAGAACTCCGTTCCTGCCCGGTGCAATGTGAGTGTGCGTTTGTACGGGAAGTGTTGCAGGTGGTCATGGAGTGGCCGAAATCAAGGACAGGGTGAGAGGAGTGGCGATGCGGCACAAGCGATGGGTCTTATCAGTATGCCTGTTGTTGGGTTTTGGCGGAGCGGTCATCGCGGGGGACCCCTTCGGTGTTGTTGCCAGTGGCGGAACGCGAGGCACCAGCGCTGTCGTGCAGGTGAGTTTTACGATACCGCCCCATCACCATCTCTATGCCGATCAACTGTCGGTTCAGTTGGAGGGGAAGGCCTTGGCGGCGATTGAATTGCCAAGTCCGGCGGCGCTACGGGATGTGTTTTCCGGTGAGAACCGGCAGGCGTATACGAGTGATTTTACAGCGGTTTACGCCCTGTCGGGGGTGGGTGGGACGGTAGAGGTCTCCTATCAGGGTTGTGACGAGAGCACATGTTTCTTCCCGCAAACCAGAACCTTCACTCTCGGGGCGGCGCAAGGCGGGACTGCGGTGGGGGGCGCTTCAGGAATGAGGGAGGGGGGACAAGGAGGCGCCGGTTACAAGGTGGCGGGTCAGGCGTCGGGTTATCTCCGTGCTGGGGATTTTCTTGGATTCTTGGACCGGGTGGAGGGGCGGGCCGTGGTGGTGCGGGGTGGTGGTTCGGTGGGGGCGAGACTCCGCAACGGAGCGGCCCTGTTTGGCGCGGATCCTCTGGAGTTCTTCAAACTGTATGGGGCCTGGTGGACATTCCTGATCGTGATTATCGGTGGTTTGTTGCTGAACCTGACGCCCTGTGTTTTGCCGATGATACCGATCAATCTGGCCATTATCGGGGCGGGGTCGCAAGACGGGTCCCGGGTCAGGGGATTTGCGTTGGGAGGGGTCTACGGGATTGGCATGGCATTGGTCTACGGGGTACTCGGGTTGGTGGTTGTGTTGACCGGGGCGCAGTTCGGCGCGCTCAATGCCATGCCGGCGTTCAATGCCGCGATGGGGGTGGTGTTTGTGGTGTTGGGGTTGGCCATGTTTGATGTGTTCGCCATTGATTTCTCCCGGTTCCAGGGGGCGATAGGCGGGAGTGGGTTTGCGGCGAGAAGGGGTAGTGTTGTGGTGGCGTTGGTGATGGGAGGGGTTGCCGCGTTACTGGCGGGGGCCTGCGTGGCGCCAGTGGTGATTGCGGTGCTATTACTCTCGGGAAAACTCTATGCGGCCGGGGCGATGGTGGGGGTGTTGCTGCCGTTTGTGTTGGGACTTGGGATGGCGTTGCCGTGGCCCGTGGCTGGCGCGGGTTTGTCTTTCCTGCCGAAACCGGGAAGGTGGATGAACTGGGTTAAGCGTGGATTTGGCATCTTTATCCTGGTGCTGGCGGCGTACTACGGACATTTGGCCTATCGAAGTTGGGCGGGGGGGCGTGACATCAAGAAACCGGCAGATGACGGGGCTGAATATGTGCGTGCGGAGGACAGGGTTGTCTTGGAGGCCAGGATTGCGGGGGCCATTGAGCAGGGACGACCGGTATTTCTGGATTTCTGGGCGACGTGGTGCAAGAATTGCCACGCCATGGAGGCGACGACCTTCCGGGAAGCGGAGGTGCTGGCGCGTCTGAAGGGCTATGTGGTGATCAAAGTTCAGGCGGAACGACCCCAGGATGAGGCGGTGCGAGAGGTATTGGAACGTTTCCAGGTCAAAGGGTTGCCAACGTATGTTGTTCTCAGGCCCTTGGGGAAATCCGGGGGGTGAGTGTGCGCAGACCAGCGAAGAATAAGAAGAAGCATCCATGTCCCGACTGTCGCGTGTGCCAGTGGTGTCCGGATTCGCGTTGTGCGGTGTGTCAGGGATGGCTGGTGCCTGCGAAGTCATGCAAGAGTGGCGCCTGTGGCAAACGCGCGCGGGTGACTCCGGGACAGGGGCGCGGTTGAGGTGGTTGCGGGACTTTGGACAGGTGGTGGCGGCTACAATGGGAGATTAACGTGGTTCAACGGGGACAACCGGTGATTCGGCCGTTGGGGATCGTGGTTATTGGCGCCTCAGGCGATCTGGCCCAGCGGAAGGTCATCCCTGCGCTTTTCGCGTTATACTGTCAGGGGTTTCTTCCGGCGGAGTTCCATATCTATGGGATGGCCCGTTCAGCGATGACCCATGAGCAATTCCGCGGGAAGATTGCGGAGAATCTGACGTGCCGTTATACGCCCGGGGAATCCTGTGCGGTGAAGACCGCGGAGTTTCTTGGACGGTGTTACTATTCGAGTGGCCAGTATGGGTCGGTGGATTCGTTCCTCGATTTGTTCCAGTTGATGAGTGGCATCGAGGGGCGGGTGGATGCCGACCGGCTTTTTTACATGGCGGTTCCGCCGTCGGTGTTCCTGGAGGTGGCCTCAGCGCTGGGGAGTTCGGGGATGGTAGCCTGTGGGGCAGGGGCGGAATGGTCGCGGGTGGTGGTTGAGAAACCATTTGGGCGTGATCGTCGGTCGTCCGATCATCTGGTGGCCGAGATGAACAAGGTATTCACCGAGGAATCCACGTACCGGATTGATCATTATCTCGGCAAGGAGATTGTGCAGAATCTCATGGTGCTGCGTTTTGCGAACCGGGTGTTTGAGCCGGTCTGGAACCGGGACCACGTGGAAAGCATACGGATCACCTGGAAGGAACCGGCTGGGTTGGGGCAACGGGGCGGGTATTTCGATTCGGTCGGTATTATCCGGGACGTGATGCAGAACCATTTGCTGCAAATTCTGGCGCTACTGGCGATGGAAAAACCATCCGGGTATAACGCGGTTGCCGTCCGCGACGAAAAGGTGCGCCTTCTCAAGTGCATTCCGGCACTTTCGTTGAAGGAGATTAATCTTGGACAGTATTCAGGAGGGACCCGGGGCAGGGCGGGTTATACGGACGAGCCGTTGGTGCCCAAGGATAGTCTTACCCCGACGTATGCGGCGGCGTTGTTGCGGATTCACAATCCGCGGTGGGAGGGGGTCCCCGTGCTACTGGAGGCCGGGAAGGCCGTGGAGCAGCGCATCAATGAAGTGCGGATGCGTTTCCGTGCGCTGCCGGATCATTTTTTTGGGGCGGTGCCGGGGGTGGTGCTCCCCAATGAACTGGTCATTCGAATCCAGCCGGACGAGGCGATTACCCTGTGTGTGATGAACAAGGCGCCAGGGCTTGATCTGGTATTGCAGCAGACGGAGTTGAATCTGCGGTACCAGACGGCCTTCCAGCAGGAGATTCCCGACGCGTACGAATGCCTGTTGCTGGATGTGATTCAAGGCGATCGGAATTTGTTTATCCGGGCGGACGAGTTGGCGGCGGCCTGGGACATCTTCACGCCGGTTCTTCAGCGGATCGATAAGGAGAAAGTCAGGCCGGACCTGTATCCGTTTGGCAGTGTCGGGCCTGCGTCGGCGGAAGGATTTGCGCAGCGTTTTGGCGTGGGGTATTCGAAATGACAATAGGCATCAAGAAGTTCAGTAGTCCGGATGAATTGTACCAGGCGGTGGCCGACCTGATGGCGGTTCAAGCCGTGAAGCCCTTTGGGAAACCACATGCGGTCATGCTGGCGGGGGGGGCGACGCCGATGCCAGCCTATGAGGAGGTGGCCCGGCGCCACTTAAGGGCGGCGGAGGACTTCTTCCTCATGTACTCCGATGAACGTATGGTGCCCGTTACGTCGCCGGAGAGCAATTGCGGGCGTACCCGTTTCCTGATTGAGGCCCTGGGGATGGAGGATGGGAATGTGATGAGGGTGCAGCCCGAACTGGACCTGAAGAAGGCGGCCGGGACGTATGGAAATACCCTGGAGCATTTTCTCAAGGCGGGCGGGCGGATCACGTTGGGACTGTTGGGGTTGGGGGTTGATGGACACACGGCGTCGCTATTTTCAGCCGACGATGTGAAGCGGGGTGCCGGGGCTTATGCGGTCGCGGTACGGCGTACGGAAAAGCCGGATCGAGTTTCCGTAACCCCTGACTTGTTAAAGCGGGTGGAAAGCGTTATCTTCCTTGTTGTGGGCGCTGACAAGCGGGAGGCGGTTCAACGGTTGCTCCAGCAACCGAAAAGCTGTGCCGCCGGGATGGCGGTTCAGGATGCCCGGAGCGTTCAACTCTGGACCGCGTAGTGGAAAGCACTCAGGAGAAGCGATATGTACGACAAGAAGAAAGACTGCAAACACGAACATGGGCACCCCGGGCACCTTTGTGTGCTGGCGGCCGAGGGCAATTTTGCCGAAATCAAAGTGATTGCCAAGGACCCGAAGTTTATCTGTTTCAACTGTGGCCGCGTGGCCGGGCGTGATGGGAATCTCTGCAATCCGATGCCATTGGAGCAGTGACCCCTGAGGCAGGCGGAACTTTTTTCCCTCATGAGTGATGCCGACGCACAGCGTCGAGTTGATCAACTCCGCGCGGAACTCGAGCGGCATAACCGCTTGTATTACGTGGAAGCCCGGCCGGAAATTTCGGACCGGGAGTATGATCGGCTGTACGATGAGCTCAAGCAGTTGGAGGCTCGGTATCCCGGTTTGGTGACGGCCGATTCGCCCACGCAACGCGTGGGCGGGCAACCGATCAAGGCATTCAAGGGCGTGCGGCATCTGAAGCCGATGATGTCGCTCGATAACACCTACTCGTTTGATGAGTTACGGGAGTTCGACGGGCGGGTGCGCAAGTTGCTGCCGGGCGAGGGGGTTCGGTATGTGTTGGAGCCCAAGGTTGACGGGTGTTCCATCAGCGTCCGGTATGAGCAGGGGTTGATGGTGATGGGTGCAACCCGTGGCGATGGCGCGACGGGTGATGACATCACGGAGAATCTCAAGACGATCCGGGCCATTCCGTTGCGGCTAAGCGGTGCCGGTGGCCTGGCGGTTCCCCCTTTTATCGAAGTGCGGGGCGAGGCCTTCATGCCGGTGGCAGGGTTTCGCCGGTTGAATGAGGAACGTGCGCGTAACGGTGAAGAGCCTTTTGCGAATCCCCGGAACGCGACGGCCGGTTCCTTGAAACAGTTAGATTCCCGTGTTGTGGCGCGGCGGCCGCTATCGGTTGTGTTCTATGCGGTGGGTGCAGTCGAGGGGTTGGAGTTTACCAGCCAGGCGGATGTATTGCGCGGATTGCGGGCGCTCGGACTTCCGACGCCGGGGTGCTGGTGGGTATGTGAGGGGATTGAGGAGGTCATCCGGCATTCCGAGGAATTACGGGGGATGGAGTCCGATTTGCCCTATGAGATCGACGGGGCGGTGGTCAAGGTGGACGACCTTGCGCAATGGAAGCGGCTGGGTACTACGGCGAAAGCGCCGCGTTTTGCCATTGCCTACAAGTACTCCCATGAGCAGGCGCAGACGGTGTTGCGGGCGATTACGGTTCAGGTTGGACGGACGGGGACATTGACGCCGGTGGCTGAATTGGAGCCGGTATTCCTGGCGGGGTCAACGATTTCGCGAGCCACACTGCACAACGAGGAGGAGATCCGGAGGAAGGATATCCGGGTGGGCGATGTGGTGGTGGTGGAGAAGGCGGGCGAGGTGATTCCAGCGGTGGTTGAAGTGGTGCTGGCAAGACGTCAGGCGGGGGCGCAACCGTTCGATTTGGCGGTGCATGTGCAAGGGAAGTGTCCTTCCTGCGGCGGGCCGATCAGCCGTGATCCTGAGTTTGTGGCATGGCGCTGCGACAATATTGCCTGTGCGGCGCAACTCAAGCGGACGGTGGAGCATTTTGCGGGGCGGCACGGGATGGACATCGAGGGGCTTGGGGAGGTGCTGGTCAATCAACTGGTTGAGCGGGGGTTGGTCAAGGATGTGGCGGACTTGTATGCGTTGCAGGTGGGCGAGATTGCAGGATTGGAACGGATGGCCGAGAAATCGGCGGCCAATGTGGTGGCGGCCATTGAGGGCAGCAAGCGGCAGGACCTGTGGCGGTTGATTTACAGTCTGGGAATACACCAGGTGGGGGAAGGGGCGGCGAGAAAACTGGCGGAGTACTTCGGGACGCTGGACGCCGTGGCCGGGGCGGATGGGGAAATGTTGCAGCGGGTTCCGGATGTGGGACCGGTGATGGCCGAGAACATTGTTGATTTCTTTGCCAACAGGCGGAATCTGGATGTGATTGCCAAGATGAAGAACGTTGGCGTGAACATGCGGAACCTGACTGAGAAGGCAGTGGCGACGGAGGGGCCTTTTGCGGGCAAGGCGGTGGTGGTGACGGGGGTTTTGAACGGGCGTACGCGCGATGAAGTCCATGAAATCCTGCGGCGCGAAGGCGCGAAGGTAACGGACAGTGTCAGCAAGAAGACCGGCTACCTGATTGTTGGCGCGGAGGCGGGTTCCAAGTTGGAGAAGGCGCGGAAACTGGGCGTGCCGATCCTGACGGAGGAAGAGTTTGAGAAGATGTTGGCGGGGGGATAGGGTTATTCCAGGACGGCGCCGGTTCCGGCACTGGTGACCAGTTGGGAATAGCGTTTGAGGTAGCCGGTGAGGACGCGGGGTTGAAACGCCGGTGCTGCGGCGCGGCGACGGGCAATCTCCTCAGAAGTCAACTCCGCTTCCAACCTGTGGCCGGGGATGTCGATCGAGATCATGTCGCCGGCTTTCAAGAGGCCGATGAGGCCGCCAGCGGCGGCTTCCGGGGAGACATGGCCGATGCAGGCGCCGCGGGTGCCGCCGGAGAATCGTCCATCGGTGATCAGGGCGACGCTTTCGCCCAGGCCGTTGCCCATGATGTAGGAGGTGGGTGCCAGCATCTCCTGCATGCCGGGGCCGCCGCGCGGGCCTTCGTAACGGATGATGACGACATCGCCGGATTTGACCTTGCCTTGGAGGATGCCTTCGCAGGCGTCTTCCTGGGACTCAAAGATCACGGCGGGGCCGCGGAATTGGAGCATCGAGGGGGCGACGCCGGCTTTTTTGACGACGGCGCCGCCTTCGGCGAGGTTGCCCCAGAGGATCGTGAGGCCACCATCGGTGGAGTAGGGGTTGTCGAGCGGGCGGATGACTTCCGGGTCGGACACTTTGGCGCGGGAGACGTTCTGCCAGAGGGTCTTGCCGGTGACGGTCAAGGCGTCGCGGTGGATCAGGCCGCGGATGGACGAGATTTGCCGGATGATGGCGCCGATACCGCCAGCCCGGTCGACATCTTCCATGTGATACTTCGAGGAAGGGGAGACCTTGCAGACGTTGGGGCACTTTTGTGAAATCTTGTTGATGCGTTCGAGGTCATAGGCGATCCCGGCTTCGTGGGCGATGGCAAGGGCGTGCAGGATGGTGTTGGAACTGCCGCCCATGGCCATATCGGTTGCAAAGGCGTTATCCAGGGATTCCAGGGTGACGATTTCGCGTGGGCGGGGACCGCCGGCGCGGGCCATTTCGACGATCCGGGTGGCGGCCTGCCGGAAGAGTTTTTTCCGGCGGGGATCGATCGCCAGGATACTGCCGTTGCCGGGCAGGGCGATGCCGATG
>CAZHRU010000051.1:0-18961 GCA_964535015.1 uncultured Verrucomicrobiota bacterium
TTCATGGAACGAAGTCCGGGATCGCGCCATCAAGTTCACCCGCCAGTGGGCCGGCTCCCCCCTGCGCGCAACCCTCCTGCTGGCCACCACCGTCCTCCTCGCCCGCCTCGTCTATCTCATCTGGGTCTGCCCCTACGAACTGGCCGCCGACGAAGCCCACTACTGGGAATGGTCACGCCGCCCCGACCTCTCCTACTACACCAAAGGGCCCGGCGTCGCCTGGCTGCTCCATGCCTCCACCTCCCTCTTCGGCATCAACGAATGGGCCGTCCGCCTCCCCGCCGCCTTCGCCTCCTTCGCCTGCGTACTCCTCCTGGCCCTCCTCGCCACCGCCGCCACACCCTCGCGCCCGCGCACCGCCTTCCTCTCCGCCGCCCTGTTCATGCTCGCCCCCGTCTTCCACGGCACCGCCCAGTTCATGACCATCGACGGCCCCTATTACGCCTGCTGGCTCCTCGCCGCCTGGACCGCCTGGCGCCTCCACCGCGGCTCCTGCACCCTGACCGGGTTCCTCCTGCTGGGCATGGTCATCGGAATCGGCATGCTGTTCAAATACACCATCCTCCTCTTCATCCCGGGCGTCCTCTGGTTCCTCTTCCACCGCCACCCCCTCTCCCCCACCCGCCGCTGGCTCGCCTTCCTTGCCCTACTGATCGGCATCCTTCTCTGCGCCAGCCCGATCTTTATCTGGAACGCCCGCAACGGGTGGCCGACCCTCGCCCACCTCCTCGGCCACGCCGGCCTCCCCGGCGGCGACGTGCAACCCAGCCGCGGCTGGCACTACAACCCGCTCTGGACCCTCGGCTATCTCTCCTACCCCTTCCTCTTCCTCGGCCCCCCCATGGGCATCCTGCTCGTCATGGCACTCCGCGACGCCTGGCGCCGCCGCCTCGACCATCCCGACCGCTGGGCCTTCACGTCCTTTGCCCTCCACACGTCCCTCCCCATCATCGCCTTCTACCTCTTCCTGTCGCTCAAAACCGATATCGAACTGAACTGGGTCGTCGCCGGTTACACCGTCCTGATTATTCCCATCGCCGGGTTCCTGAACGACCGCCTCGCCGACACCCCCCACGCCTCCCGCCTCTGGCGCTGGACTCTCGGATTCGGCCTCGCCATGATCCTCTTGATTTCGTTCGGGAAATGGCCACTCCAATGGGTCTCCACCCTCGAAATCGCCGGATGCCACATCCCCGCCGACCGCGCCCTGATCCGCGTCAGCGGGCACAAGGCCATCGCCGACCGCGTCGGAAAACTTTCGCGCGCCATCGGCAGGGAAACCAACCTCCAACCCTTCCTGGTGGCCTCCGGCTACAGCCGCGCCAGCCTCCTGGCCTTCTACATGCCAGATCACCCCAGCGTCCGTTGCGCCAGCGCCCTGATGGGCGGACGCGAAACCGCCTTCGACTATTTCGCCGACACCCGGCTTGACGATCCCGCCCTCCTGGGCCGCCCCGCCATCCTGGTTGGCGCCACAACCGCCGCCTGGGATCAGGCGCTCTTCTTCGAAACCCTCGTCCGCAGCGGTGCACCCAACCGCCTCTTCGCCGCCTACAACTACGGCGGTCCCGCCCGCGAACCCCACTCCCGCTGAGACGTTGGTGTCCCTCTTGGCCGCCCGCCGACCTTGCGTCGGTGGAGGCAAACGTTGGAGGGGTGCGAGGCTCACCCTCTCCTAACTTCATTCACCCCCGATGCAAGACCCAGACGCGCCCCTGGACACTCACGAAACTCCGGCGGCGACCGTCGCCTTCTGCTTCCTTGCGTCAATTTCAGCGCGAATGGCATGCATCCGGTCACGCGATAACGGATAAAACAGAATCGAAATAATCCCAACCACAAACCCCAGCGGCTGGGAAATGACCACCGCCACCAACCAAAAACGCATGGTGGACGCCATTTGCTGCGGAAGTTCGCTGTTGAAACCCGACCAGACCAGCACCGCCCCCTGCAACGCCAGCGAAATCGCCATGGCCAGATTCTCGGTGACACCAAAAACCGAACTGTAGAATGCCTCACGGCGGTGCCCGAATTTTAATTCATCGTAATCACAAATGTCTGCCAGCATGGACGATTTGATCATCGGCATCGTGTTGGTGAATACCCCGATCAGAAAAGCGGAGATCAGGCAGGGCCACTGGAAGGTAATGGAATGACCGGCCGCACTCCACGGCAGATGCACACTCGCATAGGCGCCATCCACGGTGGTGAACGTGAACCCCAGCGAACCGTAGGCAACCGCACTCATCGCCAGCGTAAGCAATAACGCCGCCTTCTTCCCAATCCGGTCGGTCAACATCGCCACGGGCGCCGTCGCCAGGAACGTGGCGACACTGATCGTGTTGTACATCACGGCACGACTGGTCGCACCCAGCGTCTGATCCCCTTTCCCCACGTAGTAGATCAACAGGAAGAAGAAAAAGAACCCTGTCACGTTCATGGCAAAACGCATGATGAAATTGCTCACCACCAGCAGCCAGAACGGCTTGTTGTGAAGCGTCATTTTGACCGCATCCACAAACGGCACTTTCTTCTCTCCCTTGTGATCCTCGATCTTCTCGCGACAGAAGAGAATCGCCGGCAATCCGGTGATGAGAATCAGAACCCCCATGATGATGCTGACATGGAAAACCCCCTCGGCCCCCTTGGCCGTCTGCGCCCTCGCCCCTTCAAGCCACATGCACAGGGGCAAAAGCCAGGGCCCGATAAAACCCGCCACGGCGCCGGTATACGAACTCCACTTGAACAACTGGGTGCGCTCGTTGTAGTCGGTGGTCATTTCATATCCCATCGCCCCCCACGAGGTCCCGTAAAAACCCCCGCCGATATTGCCCACCATCAGAATCATGAACGCCAGGAAAAAGAACGTCCCCCAACTCCATAACCCGTCCGACTTCGGCACTTGCCAGAAAAGCAACCCGACTAACACGGTGATGATCAACCCGGCCAACATCCACGGCTTCCGGCGCCCCCACCGGGATCGCGTGTTGTCGCCAAGATGCCCGATCAACGGACTGGTGACAAAGCCGGCGAAAAGCGGCAACGACTTGGCCAGATTGACCAGATTGGGATTGTAGTGCAGGGCGTTGATGTAGATCTGGTTGACCAGCACGGCAAAGTTGCCGGCGATTCCCATTGAAAACGCGCCCAGCGACCAGAAGAAGCGCTTCAGGGTCGGCACCTCCTGATGCGGGTGCTGAATCTCCTCGGTACTCTCTTTTTCGATGATCGTTGCCATGCTAACCCTCCTCCTTGTTCGCTATTAAGTCGTCACCCATTGTCAAGATTTCGCAGCGCGAAAAATTGACTTCACCATCTGGGCCGCCTGCTTGGGGCGGCGATACTCGTCAAACGTCCCCTTGTTGTTGAAGGTCCGCGGCCGCCCCAGGGCCAAGGCGCCGGCATAGGTCCGGCAATCACAGAATTGCCACAACGAGACTCCCGTAATGCCCTCGTTGGCCATGACTTCCCGGCAAACGGTCTCCAAATAGTCCGTCTGGTACTCCTCGCTGTAGTGGGCGTGGAGTTGATCGCGCCATCCATATAACGCCGCAGCGCCGATCTCGGACAAAAGGAAAGGTTTGTTCCCCTGCCCCAACTCGGCAACCCGCTTCTGGCATTTGTGGATGAAAGGCAGGATCTCTCCCAGCGGCCGCACCTTCTCCATGTCGTGGGCATACCAACCGGGGTAAATGTTCAAGGCGATCACATCCGCCAGATCCAGACATTGATCGCCACTTCCCTCGAACAGACGGTTCGTGGCATACGTCACCGGACGACTCCGATCCAGACTCCGCGCCGCCACTGAACACCGTTCATAGATCGGGCGCATCTCCAACACATGGCTTCCCCCTTCGTTGAGGAACCCCCAGAGAATGATGGAGGGATGATTGTAACTGTTCGCAACCATGGCGCGCACCTGGGCCTCGTTGGCCTCGGCAAATCCCGTCGCCCGCCACTGCTCCCCCTTGTAACCCCACCCCAGGGCCTCCTCCCAGACCAGAAACCCTGTCTCGTCACACAAATCCAGAAAACGCGGATCCTGCGGATAATGCGACCCCCGGATGAAGTTACAGCCCAGGTCGCGCAGAAGTTGCAGATCCTGCACCTGTTGCATCAACGGCACCGCCGGCCCGAACTGCGGGTGCGCTTCGTGCCGACAGTACCCCAGCAACTTCACCGGCTGTCCGTTTAGCAAAATGCGATTCCCCTCCGCCACCACCGTCCGCAATCCAAAGCGCTCCGTAATCGCGTCCGTCCCCAACCCCACCGTCACCGTGTGCAGGAACGGGGTCTCAGGCGACCATACCCGCGGCTCGGGAACCGTCACGTCGCAACACACGCGATCCCCGTTGACGGCAACGCCCTTCATGAGAACCGGCGGCTGATCATCAAACGCCACCGTCAAGTCAGCGTACTTGGGCACCGCACCGCGCAGAATGCCCTCAAGCCGGACTTGCCCCCTGGCCGCATCCAGTACCGTCACCCGGACCCGGTCCAGGAAACACGCTGACTCCGTCTCGCTCCAGACCACATCGTGATAGATGCCGCCATAACCATAGAAATCATACCAAGGCTCCAGTAACGGTTGCCGCGACCGGTTATACCGATTGTCCACCGCCACCACCAGGCTCCGCCGTGTCTGATCGGACGCCGGAACCTCGACCGTGAAACCACTGTAGGGAAGATCACAACGCCCAATCAAACACCCATCCACAAAGACCCGCGTATTGAACCCGCAGCCCCCAAAACGCAAAACCCCGGTTGTCCCGGCCGTGGTAGAGACCATCGTTCGGTAACAGGCCACTCCACGCTTGCCGGCATAGGCTGGCGTCGCATCGAACACGCCGGGAACCGCCAACCGGTCACCAAACACCACCGACCCGGCCTCTACCCCATCCAGATCAACCTCGCCCAGAAACGCAAAATCCCATAGGCCGGACAGATCATGAACATGGCGGGTTGGAAAATGAGGATAGGGAATCATGCTATACTCCATTGAGACGTCAGGTACCGGCAAATAATGGATCGGACTATAGGCGACGGAGAATCAGATGGCAAACCGATCATGCCACGGATCACAATTCAGACTCCGGCACATCCAGTGCCACAGTGCCACCGTCACCATGCCGCCAGCTGGCAAAACCACCGCTCACCCGTTCCGCCTTCACGTCGTCAACCGTCCCCATATCCACCCCTATCGTTCGAGCAAGACCCGCCACTCGTCGAAAACGGCTTCGGCATTCTCAAGCCGCGTGTCCCCCTCAAACGAGAATTGGGCGATACAGCCGCCTTCCTGCCACAGATTCTCCTTCACCCGCCGCACGGCGGCTCGGGCCTCATCCGGGGTTCCCGCCCCCAAAACGCGCTGGCGGTCAATCTCCCCCCAGAAGGCGATGCGCCCACGGTAACGACGCCCAATCTCCTCGATGTCCATGCAGAAAAGCTGGCTATTGATGGCATCCACACCGATCTCAATCAGATCCTCGTAAATATCACTGATATAACCGTCGGAATGCATGAAGAACTTCTTGCCGGCCCCGTGCGCAATACGGACGTACTCGGCATAGAGCGGCTTGAACAACCGCCGCCACTGGTCGGGCGAAATGAGGAGCGACCGCTGCGAACCCCAGTCGTCCATCATCACCAGGGCGTCCACCTCCGTCGCGGCCCAGCGCACGTACTGCTCCCGGAAGAAACCGTGCACCAACGCCACCAGCGCCTTGAATTCGTCGTTCTCCTCCGCAATGTCCATCATGAGATTTTCCGTGCCGCGCAGGAACTGCATGCGCTCGTACGGCCGCGCCCAGCCACTCCCAAAGACGAATAGATCGGTCTGGCGGCAGAAGGCATTCACCGCGGCCGTGTCAACATCCAGGAACTCCACCGGCGGACGGATCTCCGGCAACCGGGCATAGTCCGCCAACAGCGGGTGCTGAACCTCCCCGTGGACACCCGCCATGATGTTTTCGAAGACACAACCCCATTCATCCGTCGCCGTCCCCGCCACATAGGGGTCACCCGCCGCCAGACGTGACCGCGGACGCCCAACCGTGCATTGGACAATATCCACCGGCCACCGCTTCCGGAAATCGTCAATCGCCGCATTACCATGGGTTATCCGCGCGGCGGGCAACATCCACAAATCCCGCGCCGGACGGTCAGGCCGGTCAAAATTCAAACACCGCAACACTCGTTCACGACTTTTCATAATCGGGGGAATATCCCTCAGCATCCCCTCCCTGTCAAGACGAGGATTCAGGCATCCCAGCCGCGGGCGAACGGCATTGACGCACCTCGGTTATCGGGATAGACTCCCGGACATCCTGAAGACGCATCCGAAAGGGGCGAACGGAGGTTCTCATGCATAATCGAATTGGTCTGACTTTTGCCGATGTTCTGATCCTTGTCGCCATCGTCCTGCTTCTGGCCGCCTTGGCTATCCCCCGTTTCGTCAAGGTGCCGGACTATGGCAACGAGGAAGATGAAACCGCGCCCGCCGTGACCAATAGCGCCGGATCAGGCGCATCCTCCACCAACACACCTTCCCCACGCTGATCGGCCCCCCTCACTCCGCCAGGACGGCATTGTCCAACAACCGGGTCTTCCCGACGCGGACCGCCATGACAACCAGCGCCCGACCCCCGATCCGGACAAGCGGCGCCAGCGTTTCGTCATCCACGATCTCAAGGTAATCCACAACGGCGGAAGGCGTGTCGGCAATAACCCCGACCATCGCGTTTCGCAAGATCAACACATCGCGCTCCCCTCCGGCAAACAACTCCTCCGCATGATCCAACGCCCGCCTCAGACACAAGGCATCCTGGCGTTCCCCGGGCGATAGATACTGGTTCCGCGAACTCATCGCCAACCCGTCCGGCTCCCTGACGGTCGGCCCCACAACCACACGCACCTGGAAGTTCAGGTCGCGAACGAGTCTCTGGATCACCCGCACCTGCTGAGCATCCTTCTGCCCGAAGAACGCCGCCTCCGGTTGCACCAGGTTGAAAAGTTTCGCAACCACCGTGACCACGCCACGGAAATGCCCGGGACGGCTCGCTCCACACAACCCGGCCGATAACCGGGTTTCATCCACCATCACGCTGTGATCACCCGCATACATCTCACCCGCCGCCGGATGAAAAACCACGTCCACCCCTGCCTGACGGCAAAGCGCCACATCACGCTCAAAATCACGCGGATACGTATCAATGTCTTCACCGGGAAGGAATTGCGTCGGATTGACAAAGATGCTCAGCGCCACCTCATCGCACTGCTCCCGCGCCAACCGAACGAGCGACAAATGGCCTTCATGCAGGTAACCCATGGTGGGAACAAAGCCAATCCGCCGCCCGCTGCTCCGGACCTGCATGGACCAGGCGGCCATTCCGGCCACTGTGCGAATCACCTGCATGCTAGTCGCGAATCCGGCGGCGCACGGCCTCAAGCAGAGCAGCGGCCTTCACAGGTTTGCGCAGCAGGCAGTGGAGGCCTCCCGCGCCAACTATGGCGTTCAACGACTCCGGAGGGGTAAACCCAGTGCAGAAAATCACCGGCGGCATCGCCCATGCCTTCCTGGCGCAAAGGCGACTGATGGCAACAAACGCTTCACGCCCGTCCAGAACCGGCATCTGCAAATCCATGATGATAAGGTCGTGATGCCATTCCTCAAAGGCTTTAACCGCTTCCACCCCGTTACCGGCCTGATCAATCACCGCATCGGAGATCTCCGAGGCGACAATCATGCCAAACAACTTGCGGATCATCTGCTCGTCATCCACAATCAAAACCCGTTTCCCTTGCCGCCGCTCCGCCGACCTGGCCTGCGAGGCATCATCCAAAGCCTCCCGCACCGCCTTCGCCACCCGCTCGATCGTCAGGGGCTTCCTCAGATAGATCCCCGCCCCCAACTCCTGCGCCTTGGCCACATTCCGCGCCGCCTTTGAAAAACCGGAAATCAGAACGACCTTCTGCCCTGGAATCAGCTTCTGCAACGCCTCGTAGGTCCCCAACCCGTCCATGCCACCAGCCAGAACCATGTCCAGGACAATCAGGTCAAACCGATACCCCTCATCCTTGACCAGATGAATACACTCCTCCCCGCTCGACACCCCCATCACCCGGTAATCCAACGCCTGCAACAACGAGACCAATACATTCACCTGCAGTTCATCGTCATCCACCACGAGAATCGCCTCGGATCCATGCGGCAGGTTCACCCCCATGACCTTGGTCGCCGGCGCCCGGTGGACCGGCAGGAACACGTAAAAAGTCGATCCTTTCCCCTCCGCCGTATCGAGATCAATGTACCCCCGGTGATCCCTCACAATCCCGTGGACAATGCTCAGCCCCAGGCCAGACCCCCGGTTTTTGGCCCCCCGCTTGGTCGTGAAGAACGGATCAAAAATATTCTCCCGTATGCCAGCCGGAATCCCAGGCCCGGTATCCCCGATACTAATCTTGACGTACTCGCCAAGGTTGACCTCCTCATATTGCCCGATGGGCGCATCGAGATAGATATTCTCCGTCCGAATCCGGAGAACCCCCTTCTCCCCCATGGCATCAACGGCATTCTGGCACAAATTCTCAACCACCCGGCGTAGTTGATCCTTGCCACCCTTCACCGGCAACAGGTTGCCCGCCAACTCAAACTGGATGCTGATGCCCGCCGGCATCGCGGCCTGCATCAACTTGACAACCTGCTCCACCAGGACGTTGGCATTGATCTCGTCGTTGCCCACCTGCCCCCGCCGGGCCAGACTCAACAACTGCTGCGTCAGGCGGGACATGTCTCCCGCCGTCTTTTCCATGATATCAACGTACTCGATCACCGTGCTGTTGTCGGGAAGTTCCCGGCGGATCAACTCCGGATACGCCAGCATCGGCGTCAGCAAATTGTTGAAGTCGTGGGCAATCTGTCCGGCAAGGGTCCCCGCCATCTCGAGGCGCTCGGCACGCACCAACCGCACATCCATAAGGTCTCCAGCCTCCGGCTTCCCTTTCGCCCCTTCCTGGCTGAAAAGAAAATAAATTTGCTTTTCGCCCGTCTTGAGTTTGGAAACGAGATAGACCGTGACCTCGGAAGAGAACGTACCGCCATCATTCCGTATGCCGACCACGTCCAGGAACACCTGCCGCCCTTGCTCAAAGGCGGTCGCCGCCAGACCAATCACCACGTCGTCCATCCTGACCACCACATCGGCAATATGCCGGGCCGTCAATTCATCCCGCTTGTACCCGAACATCCCCGCGGCGGCTTCACTGGCGTCAAGAATTCGACCATTCTGGTCAGTCAACAGAACGGCATTCACCGCCCCTTGTAGCATTTCAGAAGGATTCGGCGTCTTGTCCACAACAGAACCTGAGCCCGGGCCTTCCATCTTCCTTTCGGCCGTGCCTCTCCCAGGTTTCCGCAAGTTAAACCGGATCGACTCTCCCATCCGCAAGATCCCCCCCTTTGAGCTAACCATCAGAATAGTATGATGCCCCAGTCGAGTCAACATAATGACACGGCAACACGACATCAGCCCAGGGTCTCGCCCCGGTGGAGGCAAACGTTGAACATCCACGGCGAACCCGCCCCTCACCCCAACTTTCTTCACCCGTACCACAAGGTGCAGTTCGGCAAAACATGTCGCTTGTCACCAATACAAGAAACAACTACATTTTCCCCAACTTACACAGGAGGTGCGTCAGAATGAAAGGGTATCAGTTCACCATCTTAGTCGTACTTGGCATCGTCTGCCTGGCATTGAGCGTGACAACCGTTGTCACCTCTCGTATCAACCAGAAATTGCAGCAGACCCTGCAACTGCAACAGGCCCGGATCAATAACGGCCTGCTGGGACAACGCGGCCAACAAATCAGCGCCGCACTCATGCAGGATCTGGCCGTGGCCTCCACGGATAACACCCGCATCAAGGACCTGCTGAAGAAATACGGTTACACCGTGCAAACACCATCTCAAACCCCGGCAACCGTCACCAACAAAGTGGAGAATGCACCCAATGCAACCGACACCAAACCCTGAGTTGAGCAAAGCCTACAGCCCCTTTTGGCCCATTTTGATTCTGGCTGTCAGCCTGATCGCCGTCCTCGGATGGAATACCATCATTTCCATTCAACAGTGGAGCGAAGGTTACCGGTTGACCGTCCAGCAGGAAGTGGCCCTGAATCAGGGCGTGCAGGCCGAGGAAAACCTGAAGGCGATGATGGCGGATCTGGTACTCCTGTCACAACGGGATGATGCCGCCAAGACCATCATCAAGAAGTACAACATCACCTTCAACTCGCCGAACCAGCGGACTCAGCCGGGCACACCCGCCCCGTAGTCCGGGACCTTGCCGCCTTCATATCGGCATCTCCCGCGACATGTCTCGCAAAATCGGCGCCAGGGCCGGATAGATCCGCTCGTAAAGCGCGTGCTTCTCCCGATACACCGCGTGACGCCTTGCGTCCGGCTCGAAAATGCGATCCCGCTTCACAAAGGTAGTCGCGGCTTCCGCCGGAGTCTTGAAACACCCGGTTGCCAGTCCGGCCAGCATGGCGGCGCCGAGAACGCCGGCCTCGGTAATCCTGGGCCGGACAAACGGAACCCCAAGAATATCCGCCCTCAGTTGCATGCCTGAATCCGACCTGGCCCCTCCCCCTGATGCAATGAACTCCGTTGAGTCAACCCCGAGGCGACGGAGCGAATCGAGGGAACGCATGAAGTGGAACGTGGTGCCCTCGCGTATCGCCTTGAGAATCTCTCCCCGTTGAGTACCCATCTTGAGTCCCGCGATAACGCCCGCCGTATCCGGCGAATGATGCGGCGGCGGATCAAAATGGGGCAGTACCATCAACCCCGTCGGTTCCGCAGGCACCTCCGCCTCCAGATACTCGTAAATGCCCATTCCAACGGGCGGAACGTCAGCGGATGCGAATGTGTCTCGGAACCATTTCACCAGCAACCCGCTCTGATTGTACAAAAAGGACACATACAGTTCCGGTAGTACATGGTGTTCGATATTCAGATCTTCACGCAACATGCACAGAGTGTCATCCGGCTTCCTGTAGAGGGGCGTGATGCAGTCAAACGAACCCATTCCGTAAACCGCCCGGCCGGCCGAAATGCCACCGCATCCCAGTGCGTTGCAGCACTGGTCGTGCCCACCTGCCACAACCTGCACTCCCTTGGGTAACCCCAGCCCGGAGGCCATCCCGTCTGCAACGACCCCAATCATCGTTCCGCCGGGCACCACCTTCCCCAGTTTTTCGCGCGGCATGCCACTCCAGGCAAGCAACGCATCCGACCAGTCATTCTTGTCGAGGTCAAAAAGAAGCGTCCGGTTGGCATGCGAGTTGTTGGTAACCGGTTCGCACCCCAGCATGAACGCTGAACCCGATTGTCGTCGAAATTGATGGCCGTCTCATTACACACCAACACCTCATACACATCGCCCGCCGCGGCGTTCTCAATCTTGAATACATGAATATCGGCACTGTAGTTTTGCGGGATGCCCGCCTTTGTGCAACTGGCACTGCCGCCAGTGGTCTGTAGAATCTTTATCTGTTTCGGTTCACGAGGACCCGGATCATATTTGGTCGTATCCGTGATTACAGAAAGCAGGAACGAACCAGCTTGACCCACAGTGAAATCGAAGAACTTCGCAAAAGCATATTGGCTTGAAGCGGCCTTTCGCCCGGGATAGGCATCCATGTTACTGACATTAGCGCCAGGCGTTTGACTTGGATCGTCAATTCCGTATATAATATCTTAGTCGGATTGATCTGGGTTCGATGCGGTAGAGTACGAATTTATACTGCTGATGAACGAAGGTTGACTGGTCATTGGGGTCGTACTGCCTTGCACAAAAACGGAGTAACCATCATCACCGATCACGTTGTCCCCGTCCGCATCCGTTCCCGCCGGTTTGGTGACGTTGGTGGACCGCCAGGCGCCATAGAGATTCGGGGAACCACTCGTGTTCTGGCCGTTATCCATCAGTACCCCTGATTCGGTGATCGTCGCCGCCTTCGCCGGCACGGCGAAGTCCACCATGACAAGTGCCAGGACTGTAACGAGGAGATTCCTGCCGACACATTGCATGTCCTTGAACAGGTTCTGCTTCATAGCCACCACGCTTTTTATAATTCCGCCGTTCTCCCGCCTCCGTATCGCACAAACCGCTTCCACCTTGGCCGTATTACTCAATGTCATTTTCATAGCATCCCCCTGTCACATGCTTGAAACCACACCACGCCCAGACCGACCTTACGCCAAGCACTCCACCCGCAGAAATGAAGTGCTCTTATTTTTGAAAGTGTAACATTACCCCTCCCGATTGTATTGGTCCTAAACTCCTGCATATTGTAACAGCAGTCCTGTCGCCACGACCTGTGGCCCCCGGCGGCGGCTTTCGCCATTGCCCAACCGAATCCCCGCGTCAGCGATATCCTGTGCATCCTGTATATCCATGTTCGAAGTTCGAGTTTTGGCTCTACCTATTGCCACGTTTGGAAACACCAAACTCCTACGTTGACAGGCGACCCCCCCTTTGCCGATACTCGCACGATTCAATGAAACAACTCGAAAGGCACCCAAATTCGACCGCACACCGTGCGGTCCTACATATTATGAATTTCTGCATTTCTGTAGTGCGTCACGGTGTGACGCAACCGCACACCGTGCGGTCCTACATATTATGAATTTCCGGAAGAGAATTTTGACAGAAGGCGCGAAGGACGCGAAGGGGGCGTTTCTTTCCGCCGAAGGCGGTAAAGAGAACCTCTCCTTGGCGAACTTTGCGGCTGTTCAAACTCTTCATCTTGGTTCCGGCTATGCCGTCTTAGGAGGTATAAAATGAAATCCCCGTCCCTGATTTGCATTCTTGCGCTTGCTCATGTCTCGCTCCTGACCGCCGACACTCCAACCCCACCGGCATCCACCAACTGGCCCATCACCCTCTCCCTCCCCGGGGAAGTGACCAAGAATAACAAACCGTCCATCCTGGCCTGGGTCCCGCCCGGGGCTCAACGGATACGGGCCGTCCTGGTAACCGTCGAGAACACCGATTCCATCCTCTTCGCCGAACATGCCCCCTTGCGCGAGGTCGCCCGGAAATACGAAATGGCCATCGTCCACGCCTGTCATGCCCCGCATGCCAAAATCAACAACCCTGATAATCCGTCGGCTCTGCCGCTGATCATGAACGCCGTCGCCGAAAAGACCGGTGTCGTCGAATTCCGCAACGCTCCGTGGATCACCTTCGGCAAGTCCTCCCAGGGCGCATTCCCCTTCCAGACCGCCTGGAAATACCCGAAACGCACCATCGCCAGCATCGGATTCCATGCCGAAACCCCTACCTGGCCCTTGCCTGACTGGGTCAAACTCGACAAGGAAACCATCCTGCACGTCAACGCCAACGGCGCGGCCGAATGGGGCGGCACCTGGTATTCGCTCGTCCGCCCCACCCTCCTGAACTACCGCGCGAACACCGCCTGGCTCACCCACCAGACCGTCGCCCGTAACGTGGCTCACGGGGACTACCCGGGCTCACGACTGGGGAGAATCGTGGGCACTTCCATCCCCGGCAAGGTCGGCACCCTCGATACCTTCAATTACCTGACCGTCTTCGTCGCCAAGGCCCTCTCCCTCCGCCTCCCCGAAGGCAAGTACCCAACCGACGGACCCGTAACCCTGAATCAGGTTGATGAGGAGAAAGGATACCTGATCGATCAATTTGCGATCGAGGACCTGTTCCAGCAACAGCGCATGCCTCTGATCCGCACACCACAGGGTTACTCCGGCACAACCCCAACCACCGGCTTCATCGAAATCGCCCCGGCCAAAGACTTCGTACCTGCGGAAGGTGTCCCGGTGACTCCGCTCACCGCCGGCCAAAGTCCCTCACAGTGGCTCATCACTGCCGCACTGCCTTTCTTCATGAAAACCGATCCCTTGTCCACCCTTAATGGCCTCGAGAAACTTCGCCCAAAACCCGGCGACGCCGTCACCATTGAACAAACCAAGTCCACCTTCATCCCCATTCCACCCAAAAGCATCGGCCCCAAAGGCGGAATCGCCCTGAAGAACGGTCTGCATCAGGGCGGCGACTTCACGGTGCTTGGATACACCGTCCTCGACGTCGCCGACCCCGTGACCATGAAACTCGTCGCGCCATTCACCCCCGGCGGACGCCTCCAGATCGTGGTCAACGGTTATCCCGTCGAACACTTGCAGACCGTCGCATTCAAGAAAGGTCTCTATCCAATGCTTTTGGTCTTGAGCATGAAGGAATACCACGGCGTCAGTTGGTCTTCCGTGGAACCCCGCTTTGAACAAGTGACCGAGGCGGCCCAGGTGGCGGAAGCCAAAACGTACGAGGCCGGCAAGGCTGGCCAACAGGCCGAAGCCGCCACCCGGCGGGCGGCAATCGCAGGCAATTCGTCGTTAGTCCTGCATCCGGCCTCCGAAATCAAACCGGAAGACCGGAAAACAATGCTCTGGGTGGCCGACAAGGAACAGGCGGAAGCCTGGCTCAAGTATCATCAGATCGTCTTGAATTAAGTGGAGTTATGAAACGCGATGAAACAACGGGAGGAGCAGAGATGACGACATCTGGAGTTGGCAGAACAGCAGTGCTGGCAACGATTGTGACTTTTGTGGCGGGATGGGTGTTGGCGGCCGCGCCAACAAACAGTACTCCCGCACCCGCGGCGCCAACAGTGCCGGTTGCGCCCCTGAATCCGGCGGGGGACGGGACGGTCACGGATGTGGGCGTCAAGAGTTCCGGACGGCATGGGGAATACACGAAAAAGGTCATGACGGCGCCGCACATGAAGGTGGTGGCCGGTTCGTTCTTCGGCACGGAAGCGTATGAGGAATTTGTGGATGTGGGCGGCCTGGCGGATGGAACCATCGTGGCGTTCGGGAACACTTGGGGGCCGCAGTGCGTGAAGACCCCGAGTCCAACCATTCTGGGCAAGGGACAGCACAGCGGAAAACCGGGGGCGACCAAGGACAAGAAGGGTAATGATGTTCTCGACTACACGAACCCGGACTGTTCGGGCATGATCGTGGCTTACGCGGAGGATCTGGGTTCAATCGGGAAGATTGTCAAAATGGACTGGGGTGTGGGCAACATCCGCTCAGGTATTGTGTCCGAGGATGCCAAGGGATTGATTGTTGCCGGGCAGTGTCACGCGGGATTCAAGTCGTTTTCGTCCGGATGTTCGAAGGTCAACCTGTTGCCGTACCAGGCCCCGCCGGCGGACGCAACGAAGAAGCCGGTGGATCGGTCCGCGTTGTGCGATGTCTATGTGGCGCGTTTCGACGCGGCATCCCTGAAGGTGGAATGGGTCTGGGTGTTGGAGAAGAACGGCGATGTGCCGGAATCCCTGTTTTCCGACAAGGCGGGTAACGTGTATTTTGACGCGGGTGGCATGCAACGGATTTCGTCCGACGGCAAGAGCATCAAGGTGATCAATAGCAAGGGCAGTTCCGGGACGGCCAAGTGGTTGGGTGTGGATCCCAACGATGGCGGAGTGTTCTTTGGCGGGGACCGGAATACCAGGACGGGGCATGAACCCTACCGGCAACCGTACCTCTACAAGTTCGATGCGGACGGCAAGAAAGTGGTGACACTCTGGGAGCCGAACCCGAGGGAAATTGGATCGGGCCCGGAAGACGGCCACCTGGAATCCGATTCATCGCCGCGGTCCATGGCATGGTCCAAGACAGAAGAACTGCTCGTGAGCGGGTGGTCTGACGGCGGCAACTCCGTGTTTCCCCGACAGGCGTTGGACTGGCACAAACCGGCGACGGGCGGCGGGATGGGGATTCAGACCTGGGGAATGCAGGGTGCCAGTTCATTGGGACACCTCATGCGGATTGATCCCAAGACGTGGGAGACCAAGTCGCACACCTGGTGGGCGGCCTTCATTCCCGGTTGGTTTACGGCACCGAGGAACCGCGGGGCCCCGAACGGGTTGAGCATTGATCAGATTTGCGTGTTGGGTGATGGATCGGTTGCGATTGCGGGTGGGTCGGCCACGGGATTGATTCATACGCCCAACGGGTTCTGGTTGGATCCGATGACGGGCAACAAGTATGGCGGAGCCTATGTGTCGGTGTTCCTGCCGGATTTGTCGAATCTGATATTCTCCTCGTATGTGCCGGGATGCAGTCCACTGGCGATTGGCGCGACCCGCAAGGGGGTTGCGATTGTAAGCCGGTCAGCCGGCGATGATAAAAACCTGACGCGTCCCACCAGTTCGCCAATCAAGAAGGCGATCCAGAAGCAATTCGGTGGCGCCACAGACGCGCACATTGTAGTACTGGAACTACCCGGAGCCGGCCGCGATAAATAGTAGTACTGACCCCGCCACAGGTGGCGGATACGCCGCCTGTGGCCTTAGCGAACTCCGCGCCTTCTGTTCAACCGCTTCGCCTTCTTCTTTCTGGCAACCTTTCAGAATGTTGCCATCCACCCAGTCATGGTCTATTGTACCAACCCGACATGCATAACAGCGTAACCCTTGCCAGCGTCTTTGGCGATAACATGGTCCTGCAACGCGGTAAACCTGTTCCCGTTTGGGGCAAAACCATCCCCGTTACAACAGTGACAGTCACTTTTGCTCGTCAGACCAAAACGGTAACGGCGGATCAGGACGGCCGGTGGACAGTGACACTCGATCCCATGCCGGCCTCCACGGAACCGCGCGAGTTGACAGTCCAATCGCCTCTCGATAACCGGCGAACGACGGTCACCGGCGTCCTTGTCGGTGATGTCTGGGTTTGCGCGGGGCAATCAAACATGGAAACCTCCTTGGCCGCCAGCGACAACGGCGCCGCCGAAGTGGCCCGTGCCGACCACCCGCTCCTCCGCTTCTTCCGCGTCCCGCACAAGTCCGCCGAAACTCCCCAAAACGACTGCAACGGCACCTGGTCAATCTGCTCCCCCAGTACGGCGGGCGACTGTTTCGGCGTCTCATACTATTTCGCCCAACACCTGCGGGAACACCACGGGGTCCCTATCGGACTTTACAACACCGCCTGGAGCGGCGCCTGCGGCGAAACATGGATCCCTCTCGATTCCCTGAAAAACCATCCTCTATTGAACCGGCGGGTGGCGGAATGGGAACAGTACAAACGGGATTACCCGGCCCGTGTTGAAGCCGCTAAAAACACCCCACCCCTTAAGGATCCGAACGGACCGGAACAATCGCTTGGCCGTCTCTACAACGGAATGCTTCATCCGCTGATCCCCTGCGCCATCAGGGGAATCCTCTTCTATCAGGGCGAAAATAACGTCCTGGATACCGAAACCTACAAGGTTATCCTGCCATTCCTGATCAGGGAATGGCGCCGCCTTTGGAATGCCGAACCGGTGGACTTACCGTTCCTGTATGTCCAGATCGCAAACTTTGGCCCTATCCAGACTGAACCCGAGGACACGATGTGGGCACGTCTGCGCGAATCCCAGATGGCGGGTCTCTCGGAACCCCACACGGCCATCGTAACCGCCATCGATATCGGCGGCAACTTCCACCCCGGCAACAAGAAGGACGTTGGAATCCGCCTCGCCCTCGCGGCCCGTGCCAACGTGTACGGCGATAAATCACTGGTGTGGTCGGGGCCCATGGTGAAGACTGTCTCATTCAATGGCCGCTCCGTAACGCTAACCTTTGAACATGCCGGCAGCGGCCTGATTGCCAGGAACACTGACAACCTCCAGGGGTTTTCCCTGGCAGGGCCCGACCGCCGCTTTACATGGGCCGACGCCGTCATCACGGGCAATACCGTCACAGTCTCGGCCCCCGCCCTGTCGAATCCCGTCGCCCTGCGCTACGCCTGGGGCACCAACCCCATCGGCAACCTGTGCAATGCGGAAGGGTTGCCGGCGTTCCCCTATCGTAGCGACGAGTGGCCCACGGACGCATCTCCAAGTTTCGACGACATGGAATCAGCCGCCCACCGGCCTTGCGCCGGTGGAGGCAAACGTTGACCGTCACTGGCTAACCCGGCCATCCATGCTACTCCCCCCTCCCCTTCCCTCCTGCCCCGCCAAGGGCGCCACACTTTATCCGTGCGAATCAACCCGCCGTTTGTTACAAGCATCCCGTACGTGATCAAGGATATGCCCATGCTAGACATTTCAATCGTGGTTCCCATCTATAACGAGGCGGATAGTCTGGAACTGCTGGTCGCCAGTATCCACGACGCCATGGCCAAGACCGGCAAGTCCTACGAAGCCGTCCTCGTCGACGACGGTAGCCAGGATGACTCCTGGAACAAGATGCTCGCCCTCGCCGAACACAACCCCTTCCTCCACCTCATCCGCTTCCGCCGGAATTTCGGCCAGACCGCCGCCATGAGCGCCGGCTTCACCGAGGCCCGCGGCCAGATCATCATCACCATGGATGCCGACCTCCAGAATGACCCCGCCGACATCCCTCTCCTCCTCGCCCAGATCAACGCCGGCTACGATGTCGTCAGCGGCTGGCGCAAGAACCGCAAGGATACCTTCATCAACCGCAAACTCCCCTCAATGCTTGCCAACGGGTTAATCAGCGCCATGACCGGCGTCCCTCTCCATGACTACGGCTGCACCCTCAAGGCCTATCGCGCCGAAGTCATCAAGGACGTCCACCTCTATGGCGAAATGCACCGCTTCATCCCCGCCCTGGCCAGTTGGGTCGGAGGCCGCGTCGCCGAAGTCCCCGTCAATCACCACCCCCGCCGCTTCGGCAAATCCAAGTACGGCATCTCCCGTACCTCGAGGGTGGTCCTTGACCTGTTGACCGTCAAATTCCTGCTCCACTACAGCACCCGTCCCATCCAGATCTTCGGACGCATCGGTATGATCTTCGCCGCCATCGCCTTCCTGATGCTTGGCACCATTTTCGCCGATCGCCTGTTCGTGGAACACCTCGCCTCCGACTACCTCCTGAAACGCCCGTTCTGGATCGTCACCCC
>CAZHRU010000052.1:0-18551 GCA_964535015.1 uncultured Verrucomicrobiota bacterium
TGTTGACACCACTACATATGGGGGCTACCCACACAAAACCCGGAAGCGGCAAAACGTTTACCCAGCACGCACTGACGCACCAGCGATTCGCCCGAGGGTATGTTGCAATCCGCCTCGACCCACATACACCCCTGGACCTCCCAGCGGCCAGCCCTGACGGCGGCCTGAACCTTCCGGTAGAGGGACGGATAGCGCTCCTTGATGAAGGCGTAGAGTTGGGCCTGTGACGCGCCGAAGACGAAGCCGGGATAGCGGGCGATGAGTCCGATCTGACTGGCGAAGGTGCGGGCGGTCTTACGGATCGTCTCCCGGATCGGCCACAACCAGGCGGTGTCGATGTGGGCGTGACCGACGCCGGTGAAGCGGATGTGGCCGGGGTCGGCGCCCACCTGGAAGAGGGGAACAAGGGCGGCCCGGCTGGCCTCGGTACCGGCGCGGTGGAACTCGCCCACGGCCCGTTCCAGCCCGATCAGGATCTTGGCGCGGCGGGGACTGCCTTCCGGCAACTGTTGCATCAGGTGATGGAGAACCTCAATATCGATGATGAGGTCGTAGATGGCGCGATCGAAACGGCAGATCCGCAGGCGATTTACCTGACCCTTGTGGGCGCCGTGAATGGGTTTGGAGTCGTGGTTGTGCTCGGGGTCGGTACGCGTCACGCCGAACAGTTTATTGGCGGCGCCCTCCATCCAGAATGAAAGCGTTTCTCCTCCCTTGGCCGCACCGGGCAGGTGCAAGAGATCCTTGTTGTAGTCGGCGTCGAAGACCGAGCCGGAGGTCAAGCCAGCGCGGGGGCAACCGGCATCGTCGAAGACCAGGGTTTCGCCTCCGAGATCAATTTGGGCGACGATCGGCGCGCCAGCCCAGGCCGCAGGGATCTGGGCCTGGGCATGGAACCAAGCGCTCTCCCAGGTCTCGCCCCATGTTTCGCCCTCATGGATTGGTTTATAGGTCAGCGCCTCGCGTTTATCCCAAGGCACGGGATCGGTGCTATGAGCGAAGCGAACGGTCATCACAACCTGGTCTTCCGGATGCAGGTATCGGTTTTGCAGGACTTTGAGCAGTTCGCGAACGCGGCTGTTAATAATGGATGGGGATATATGTGCCATGGTTGTTATCTTTGGTTAGAGAGGAAAACTGTATCAGGCATCGCGTGTTAAGAGGAAAGACATTTTGCGGAAGATGGGGTTGAGTGGGTTGTGTCCCGTTTGCGAAGGGTAAAGGCCAACATCGTGGCGGCGAGACCGGCAATCCCGGCCACGCAGAATGCCGAAGCAAACCCGACCCGTTGGATCAGTCCGCCGTACATAACCGGGCCAATGGCCGCCGGCACAAAAGCCAGGATATTGGCCACCGCCACATAGGCGCTTTTGTCGCCTTCCGGGGAATACTCCAGGAGGGCGGGGGCACTTACGGACCAGTGTGTACTCAGCACGCCCGTCAGCAGTGCACAGAGTGCCAGGACAGGCCACCAGCCGCCAAAGGGCAGTAAGATGGCCGCCACAGGAATGAGGAGTGTCGTGATGATCCAAGGCCAACGGGGGCCGTGATGATCCACCATCCAGCCCAATAAGACGGCACCCACGGCTCCGCCAATTGCCTGAAATACGGTCAGGCGCGTAAACACACTGGACGAGTAACCAAGGCCCCTTGTTCCATCCATGGCGTACATCACGATAAACGAACCCACTCCCGCCGCGGCCAGCACGCAGGAGTAACTGGCTATCAGGCGCCCGAAATCGGTCCCCCGTCCGCAGGCACGCGCGACCATCCGGACGCGGCGCAGCAAGGGTGCCTGAGGGGGGTGGTCGAACACTGAGGCGGGCACCGTAACGGTGGAAAAGACGGAAATGGATATGACAAAGCAAAGGGTCGCGATCAGGAAGGCCGCCGGGAACACATAGGCGCCGGCAATACGCTCGAGACCATACAATGCCGAACTGCCCGCGATACCACCCGCCGCAAACGCTCCGGCGGAAAATCCGAAGTAACGCCCCCGCCACTCCAACGGAATGAGGCGGCTGATCATATCGAGCCAGACGGGTATGACGATACCCAGTGCGATTTGCGACGTTCCGAGCAGGCCAATGCATAGTGCCACGACCAACCCCTTATGGGCGGGGAGTAACAGGTCCACTGCGGCCAGCAGGGGGTAGGGCAGGATGATGGGGATGTGCATGGCAATGACCCCGAGGCGCCGGTCACGAAAACGATCCAGAACACTGCGACCAAAGAACTGGAAGAGTAGCGGCAGGGCCCCCATGGACATGGCCATCAAACCGACCGTGACCGGTGAAGCGCCACGCGCCATCAGAAAGGCGGGGACAGTTGTGGCGGGGAGCACAAAAAATGTGCCTGCTCCCCAGGAAAATTCAGTGAGCAAAAGACGCCACAAACGTTTGCGGAACACGGGATCTGACTGAAACATACCCATAGCGATGGTGCTCTGACCCCGAGCGAGAGGTCAAGGGACGATTGGCGGGGGGATGATGGTGATGCTGAGGATGAGGCTGCCACTATTGTCCGTGCGGTATTTGGCCTCATCGGCTTCGTTGATATCGAAGAAGACAGGGCCGGATTCGGTGGCGGCAAAGCGGAGTTCGGTGGCGGAAAGGAAATCCTTGCCGACCGGGATCGCCCGTCCGGTTTTGCCGATACGCATGACGAGAGCGCCGTAACCCGCCGAGGAGGTGTGCCTGGGGAAGGCGGCGGAATCCATGTAATAGCGATAGAAAGCGGCGCTGTTGGGGTAACCGGAGGCGGTACAGAGTTCGCGGCCGAGGCCACAGGCCCACTGGCCTTCGGCGCGAAGGATGAAGGTGTCGCCTTTGTTGATGGAGAGGGTGGAGTCTGTCCATGAGGGGGAGTTGGCGAGGATGGACATGGTTTTGCGCTGAATCCGCGGGTCGGGCTGGAAACTGAGGCGCAGGGTGCGGTCGGCGGTGAACGACTGGTTGGTGAGGATCAGGGGTGCGTATCCGGGCAGGATGAGGGTGAGGGCATGGTCGCCCTGTGGGATCGGCAGGCGGCAGGAGGTCCTGACCTTGGGTTGCAGGGTGTTGTCGAGGTAGACGGCGGCGCCCTCCGGGGTGGTAATCAGCGTGAGTGTTACGGGAGGCAGTGCCGGCGGGGTGATGCGGGTCGCGCCACGGGGTGTTTCGATGGGTGCGCCTGTGAGGGCCTTGGAGAGGTCTCCGCCGGGAATGCTGACCTGAAGTTCGAAGGCATGGTGGCAGGGGATCAGGCCGGTGCTTCTTGTCCGGAAGACCAACTGAAATCCATTGCCGCGCGTCGGCCATTCCATCAACTCGACGTCGCGGTTGCCCCGCACGCGTTTCAGGCGAAAGAGCATATTGTCCTGCAGGGTGAGGCGGTACGTGGCGACATAGGTGAGGACGGAATCCCGCCCGCTGATGGGGTTAGGTTGACTGGTGGTGTTGGTTCCGATCCTGGCCTCGGCGAGCGGGATAGAGACGACATCCATTCCCATCATGGATCCATGCCAGGTGGCTACCGTGATCCACTGATCCGCCTCGCCGGACGCGGCGAAAATGGCGGGTAAGTTGGTCGCGGAACCGGCCGGTTGATTGGTGTCGGAACCGGTGGTTGGAGTCGAAGGGGTGCCGGGCACGGGTTGTATGGGCGTTCCGGCACTCAGCAATTCGTTGAGCCGCGACTCGAGAGCGGTTTTGGCGTTGGCGTCCATGGCGGGATTGATGGTGACGGCGATGGTGGTGAACTTCTCCAGCGTGGACGCCGTGAGGGCCTTCTTCTTGTCGTTCGTCCTGGTCTCGATGGTGGTGGCCTCCGTCTTGCATTGAGTGACGGACGTCTCCAGTTCGCGGCGGACCTTTTCCGGAAGATCGAATTTTCCATAGGTCGTAAAGTTGGTCAGGGCCGCCTGAAACACGGTGACTCCCGTGGTCGCCGCCGCGATGCCGGTTATATTCCGCACCTTCTTCTTCTCGGCAAGCATCTCGTTCATTCCGTCCAGGTGGCGATTGAGCAAGGCGGTCAGTGCGGTGGTGCGTTCCTTGGCGATCTGGTCGAGGGTGGCACGGTACGAGTCGACCAGTGCCTTGACGCCCGGGGAGTCGAGATCGGGCAGGGCGGGGGCGTTGGTTGATGTTTCACCGGCGCCCAGCATGGGGAGATGGCTGATGAACAAGGTGGTGACAACGAGGGTGGCGAAAACGCGAAAGCTGTTATTCATGGTCTGAAAGGTTGGGGAGGCGCCGCTTTCTTCGTCGGGAAGGGAGGGTGGTGAATTCCTGATGCCGGAATTTCGCAAGACCAGTTTAGCTGGGGGCCGGACGCGGTGATGACCATGCGTGCCACCGTAACCGGGTGGTTGGTATTGAACGCGGTTTGGCCGTAGATTTCCTGCAGGCGGTCAAGGCTGACCGGGACACGAAAACTGATGTGGGCGTCAAGATCGGTGACCATCTTCACGTCCTTGCGCCGATAGGTAAAGACGCCCGGCTCGTGGATTTTAAGTCCCTTGGCCTGGTGGGTGGCCTGGTTGGTGAACACCTGCTGGAGGATGCAGTCAAAGGACACCTTGTCGTATTCGGCGGTTTCGTCGGGGGTGAATCTGACGGTGAAGGTCTGCTGGCCGTTTTCGGGGGGTGTGGACGTGATCTCGATTTCCCGCACGGGTTCAGCGAGGGCGATGTGGCAGGACACAAATCCAAGCGTGATGGCGATGGCGATTTTCACAGGCAACCTCCAAAGGGCGCGATGCGCGGGTTAATCGATCTTCGTAACCCGCCGATACCGGCCATGGTAGGTATCGGTGAGTGCTTTCAGGAAGGCGCCGCCTTCCTTATCTATGCTGTACCCGATGGCATGCACGATGGGTGCTTTCTTGCCTTTCTTCACATACAGCGTGTCGTTCAGGATTTTGAAATGCTGGACGAAGTCAGCGAAGGTCCACCAGCCGGGGTCAGCCATGGGTGGGGGTTGCGGGCGTGCCGGGGCGGGGGGGCCGACGTGATGGGTCCGGACTTCCCAGTGACCCGGGATGGCGGGACGGCCGGGCGACCCGGGGTCGGCCTGAGGGATGGCCTGCCCTTCCTTGAGTGACGACACCTTGGGGGCAGGGCTGGGAGGGCGAGCCGGGATGGCTGGCTGATCGGGTATCCAGACTTTCTCCGACGTGGTTTGGGGCGTATAACTGGCCATAGCGGCTTCATACTGTTGGAGGGCGCCCTCGTTTTGTTTCTGCCAGTTGGCGACCATCGCGCTATGGGCCTGGCGTTGAGCCGCCGTGATGCCTTTGCGGACCTTGGGAAGGCCGTCGCTGATGATCAGGATGGTGTCGGCGCCCTGTTCGAAGGCGGCCGTGAGGGCCAGATCGAGGCGTGTCGTTCCGCCCGCCGCCGGCACGCCGATGCTGGACGAGTCGATATTGCCCGAGGTAAGCCCGTAACTTCCGCCGGTATTGAAAGGGCGGATGAACTGTTTGGCCTTGGTCTTGTTGTCCTCGTTGGCGACCACCATATCCTTTTCAAACGTAGTGCCGGCATCGGCAAAGGCGACGACATTAAAGATGGCGCCGGCCGAAAGGGCATCGATCACTTTCGCGATACGGTCTTTCACCCGTTGGAAACCCCGTTCGCCGCCCCGCTCGTCTTCCACCATACTGACCGAAACATCCACGAGGATGCAGATCTTGTCGCCGCGGCCCTTGATGCCGAAGAAGTCGAACGAGGAAACGCCGGTGCCGAAACCGCCGATGCCGTACCCGGTGCCGAGGCCGGCGCCGAGGCCGGCGCCGCTGACGGCCTTGAACTTCGGCTGGAAACTGGTTTTGACGATCTTGGGATCCACCTTGATTTCCGGCAAGGCGATGTCGGACATCTTGGTGGAGACCATACGCGGACTCATGGAGGGGCGACTGGAACTGCGTTGCTGTTTGGAGACCTTGACCTTGAACTCCAGTTTCCGGGGTTCATAGGTCTTCATGGGCGGCGGTTGGCCGACGAATGTGGACTCCTTGTTGTAGAAGATATGGCTGATGACGAAGACCCCCGCGCCCACCAGCAGAAGGGCATGGATGAGAATGCTGATGTAGAGACTGCGCCGTATGACGGCGGAAAGCGGTTTCTTGCGCTTCCGTTCCAACCATTTTTCAAATGAGCCGATGATATTCATGGCGTTGTGTTTCCGGTCTGCCTCAACCGGGGCCGAAAGTCACATCCTTGATTCCTGCCCCCGCGCAAGCGTTCATCACATCGATAACCCGCGCGTAATTGGCCGTGTCCTCCGCCTGGATTGTGATCATGTATTTCGCCTTGGCGGCCTCGGAGGAGAGACGGTAACGGATCAGGGTTTTCACCAGTTCCTGCATGTTCTGTTGTTCGTAGACTTTGCCATTCAGGCTGACCATGCCCTTGGAGTTGACCTCGATGATCTGTTCATCCGGCATGGAGACCGGACCTGACTGGGCCATCATGCCGGGCAGGGTGATGCCCAGGTCGGTCTCTTCCTGGCCCAGGCGGGTGACGAGCATGAAGAAGATCAGGAGGAACATGACGGTATCGATCATTGGCGTGAGGTCGATATGCGCTTCCTCGACGTGGGCTGAACGTTTCATTTCCATGTTACTCGCCCCCCGAATACAGGTCCTGGACGTAGGTGCCGAAAATCACATCGGAAACGCCGGCGGCGGCGCAGGCGGACATGGCGCGGCGTACGATGGCGAACTTCGCCTCGCGGTCGGCGCGCAGATAGAGGCGGGTGGTTGGTTCAATCTTTACCTGTGCCTCCATCAGTTTCTGCAATCCGACGTCATTGACCAGTTGACCGAACACGAGAAAGGGACGTTCTTCGGTGGCCAACTCACCGGCCGGGGTGCGTTCGCCGGCCTTCATGACATTGACAATGCCCCGCCGGCTGGGGTCTTTCTGCTTGGCGGCATTGGAGGCGATGGGCAGGCGCACTTCCGTTGGCGCATCCAGTTTCGACATGGTGGCGGAGCACATGAAGAAGATCAGCAAAAGGAAAACGCAGTCAATCAGCGGAACCAGTTCCACTCTGGCTTCCTCGATTTCCGCCTGTTTCTTGAGTTTCATGACAGGATTCCGGGGGCGGGGGTCAGGGGGCCTTTTCGGCCGGCGCGTTGCGTGTCAGTTCCTCGAACTCCTGGCCGACGCCCATCATGCTGTCCAGGATTCCGGTGAAGTAGGCTTCGGACTCCTTCACGATGGCGTTCAGCGTGTTCCGGAAGAAGAAGTAGAACCCCATGGCCGTGATGGCGATCATCAGGCCGGAGGCGGTACAGACCAGGGCTTCGCCGATATTCTTGGCGAGCATTTCGGGTTTGCCCATGCCGCCGGACCCGATCTTGGAGAAGGCTCCGATCATGCCGCTGACGGTTCCCAGAAGGCCCCACATGGGCGCCATTGAGGTGAGCAAGGCCAGGAAGTTCACATAGAATCCGTAGCGGGACTCCTCGCGGCCGGCGGTCTCGGCGATGGCCGCCTCCATCTTCTCGCGGGATCCTTTCAGGTCATCGGGGCGGATCTGGCGGAGGCCGGCGGTGAGAATCCGGGTGAAGAACGTGTCCGACTGCGATGAGAGGTGCCAGAGTTGCACATAGTCCTGACGATCGGCGGCGGATTTGATCTGTCCGATGATATCGGCGGGGAGCATTTTTCGGGTGCTGACGCGCTGGAAATTGAAGACAATGAGCCAGACCATGACGACGGAGCACGTGCCCAGTGCCCACATGGCCCATCCGCCCGACTTGATGAGATCAAACAGGGTTTGGCTGCTTTCGACCTTCAGGGGGGCGGCGGCCGCGCCAGCAACCTCGGCTGTCTGAGCCAGCAACTGTTGTCCAAGCACCACCAATGCGACTGCCGCGATAAAGAGTACCAGCCATTGTTTTTTCATATCAGTCTCCACTTTTCTTTTCTTTTGGTCCGTCATCGGATTTCCCCTTGCCGGTTTTTCCGGCATCGGGGGCATCATCCGCACTTTCGTCCGTCTCCGGTTTGTCGACATCCAGGGTTCCCTTGAGCAGGTCGGTTACCTTGGCATTGACATCCTCGTCCAAACCGAAGAACACGGCTTCGATGGCCGATTTTTCCTTTTCCTTGGTGAACCCCTTATCCATCAGGTACTTCAATTTTCCGCGCGCGGTATCGCCGTGACTGGTTCCGGGGAACAGGCGGGCGATTTCGTAGTATACATCGCGTGCCCTGTACCATTCCAGCAAGTCTTCGTAGCAGCGCCCGGTCATGAAGAGGGCGTCGGGGAAGGTTTCGATGTTCTTATTGTCGAAGGCGACGGACTTCACGGAGGCATTCATGGCGTCCTTGGTTTGGCCTTTGGAGTAGGCCAACTGAGCCTTGGCCAGCCAGTAGAGGCCGAAGCTTTCGTCGCCGGGGGAGGGGTCGCGGATGGCGTTCAATTCCTTTTCGGCCTTATCGGTTTCCCCGATGGCGGCCAGGCATTGGACGGCACGGAGGGCGCCGAGTTCGGCATCGAGCGACCACTCGACCTTGCTGACGGCTTTCAGGAGCGAGTAAGCGCGCTGATAGACGGCGCTGATTTTGGCCTGTGTGACGTCGTTGGTGGCCGGCATGGTCCGGGCCGCTTTCATCAGCGCGACTCCGGCCTGCATGGCCATGCCGACACCGTTATTCTCCTTGATGTCCAGATAGGGGAGGAGGGGGGTGACCACGGGCAAGAGGAGGGTGGCGGCTTCGCTCCAGCGTTCACCCATCAGGGCTTTGGCGGTGGACTCCGAGTCGTACGTGAGAATGAACTCGCCATCCGTGATGGCGTCGAGTTTGACGGTAATGGATGCGCCCTCGGGTCCGCCGCGGGGGCGGTAGAACAGGACGTCCTTGTCGCGCCCGACCAGGTCGACGTCCTTGAAAACGTCGTCGATTCTCAGGGTCGCCTTGACGGGGATCGGTCGTTCGGGAGGCGGCGGTGTTTTGTCTTGGGCGGAAAGAGTGAGGGGCGATGCCAGAGCGAGGGTCAGTGAAAGCAGGGCAACGGCGGGAGCAACGGACCTCAGGGGGTTCCTGTCCGTGCGTGGCGCCGATCGGTTTGGGGTAAGGCGTTTCATGACGAGCGGGTCTTGTATTCCTCGAGCCGTTTACGGGCGGTCTCGAGTTCGGGTTGATCCTTCAGGTCGGCCAGCGAGAGCATCTCCTCCAGTGTTTCGATGGCCTTTTGATAGAGGCGGAGGGTGGCAAGGCACTCGGCGCGGGCCAGATAGGCCTTGGCGGTCCAGTTGCGGTACTGGCCGTAGAGGAGGTAGATGCGTTCGAAATAGGCCGAGGCTTCCTCGTAGTTCCGCTGGAGGCGGGCGCATTCGCCGCGGCCGTAGAGGGCGGTGGGCCACAGGACCCCGCGCCACTCACGGACGCCCAGGACCGCCTTGTAGCAGTCGTCGGCGTCCTTGTATTTGTTCATCTTGATATAGAGATCGCCGAGGAGGATGAGGGCGTCGGCGGCTTCGGGGCTTGTGGCGTAGACTTCGCGGATGACCGTCAGGTGCTTGATGGCGGTCCTATATTCCTTGGCGGCGATGGCGACCTTGGCGAGGAACACCCGGGCGGCGAGGGCGTAGTCGGTCTCGGTGAAGTCCTTGATGATGGTTTCGGCCACGTTGACGGCGAGGTTAGTGTCGCCCCGTTTTTCGGCGGTATCCAGCATCAGTTCCATGACGCCGGCGCCGGCGATGGGCAGATTCTCCGGGCGGACGATGTCATTGAGTACGGTGTTCTTCTGTTCCGGGGTGAGGTCGGGGTAATAGAGGAGCAGGCGCTTCAGGCGCAAGGCGAGGGCGTCCAGTTTTTCCTTCTTGGCTTTGTCCAGCAGGCGGAACATGGAGTTCCAGGCGGCCTTGGCGATTTCGGGAGGAGCGGAATGGGTTCGTCCGATCCATTCCTCGACAATGAGGTCGATGCCGAGGGCCTTGCGATCCACGCCGTACTTGGCGATGCCTTCCTGGAAGTACTCCAGGGCACCCCGTTGTTCGCCCATGGTCCACATGGCCTTGCCGGTCCAGTACATGGCCAGGGGGATATTCGACCCCTCCCGGTTGGTGGAGATGTAGTCCTTCATGAAGGCGACGAGGCCGGCGGTGTCGCCCATTTCCTCCATCATTTCCACAGTCCGGAAGATGCAGTGGTTGTAGAATTCGATGTTCACGTCGTAGTTGCGCACCTGTTTGTAGCGCAGGATGGCCTTGGGGATTTCAGCCAGGGCCCCGGAAATGTCGCCGAGCATCATGTAGGCTTCGCCGCAAAGTTTACTTTTGGGGTATTTGGCGATGAAGTTGACCAGCATGGAGTCCGCCGTGGGGAACTTGCTCTGGGCGAACTCGCACACGCCGCGCCGGAAGGTGGCGTCCTCGATATAGACGGAGTCGGCATGACGGGTGATGATCTTGTCGAACTCGATGGCGGCCTCGTCGAACTTATTGTCGAACATGAGGCCCATGGCCGTCCAGTAGGTGCCGTCGACTTGGCGGGGATTATCGGGATAGGTGCTGTTCAGTTTCCGGAGCCAGGAGACGGCGTCGGTGTATTTCTCCTCCATGAACGAGGCGTAGCCGATCAGGTACATGCATTCCGCCCCCTGTTTGTGTTTGGGGCTGATTTGGAGGGCCTTGGTGAGGATGGCGATGACGTTGGGCCAGTCTTCCTGCTTGGCGTAGAGTTGGCCGACCATGATGGAGACATCGTCGTAATACTCGCCGCCCGGGTATTTTTCCATGTATTTGAGGCCGATTTCAACGGCCTGGGTCCAGGGTTGCAGGCGGGCGGAGCATTCGAAGGCGAAATACAGGGCTTCGTTGGCCTTGGGTTCCCCGGCGACTTCGTGCAGGTGGAGGAAGACATCGCGGGCTTCGCGGAAGCGGCGGATTTCCATATAGGCGCGAGCGATGCGGAAGAAGAGTTCGACGTCGTAGTTTTCAACCTGGGCCAGGGCTTTGATTTCGTTTTCCAACTCGCCGATCTGTTCCTGGATACGCAGGAGCGTGCGGGGGTTTTCCACAGAGCGCTTCAGGCGTTCGGCGTGTTTCTGGAGTTGTTCAAGTTGCTGCTGGCTCCGGGCGCTCAGGACATCGTGGGGGTAGACCAAGCGGTAGATCCAGAGTGCATCCCGGTATTTCTCGTCGGCGAAAAGTTCATCGCCGGTTTCCAGGGCGGCCATGTTCAGGGCCACGCTGCGGGAGGCGAACGAGCCGGGGACCAGGAGATAGGGGATCAGGCGGTAGACCTTGCTGACTTCCCGTTGTTTCAGATAGGCGGTGGTCAGGAACGATGCCGCCCAGTTCCGGCGTCCGATGTCGGGTGACGCGGCGTAGAGTTTCTTCATGACCGGAATGGCCTTGTCCCACTTGTCCTGGGCCAGATAGCAGCGGGCCATGGACTGATAGACGTCGGCTTTGAGGTCGGGTGGCAACTGGTATTTGCGCATTGTGTCGGTGTAGGACTTCAAGGCTTCATCCGTGCGTTCCTCAAAGCGGTGGCAATCGCCGATATAGACCGCGACTTCGGCGGCGCGCGGGCCGTTGTGGTATTTCTTTAGATAGACGGTGAACACCTCGCGGGCTTCCGAGAAGCGGCCGAGGAAGAAGTGGCAGGTGCCCAGGTTGAAATACACGGCCTCCATTGAGGCGATGACATCCGCCTTGGTTTCCTTGCCGAACCAGTCCACCAGTTGCTGCAGTAATCCGGCGGCATCCTCGAAGGCGCCCTGGCTGAGGGCGGAGGAGGCCTTCATGCGAACTTCACGCGGGGTTTCCTGGGCGGGAGCCAATCGTGCGAAGGCAAGGCAGGCGAGGATGACGACGACCACCGTCGAAGACCCTCTTCCTTGTTGCGCATGCCTCATCATTGGACTTGGACTTTCAACGAACCGGTTAACCGTCTTGCGGCATATCCTTGATTTCCCTTGTGAAATCCTTTTGATAGTCAAAATAGGATTGCCTTGCAAGCGAATGTTTACTAAACGATGGAACTGTTTTCCAAACCGATACGCAGTACAGGAAGAAGAGCAGCTCCATGCCGGGTTCCATGACCAGTAAATTGCCGAGAAAACGCCTGACAACGGTGGATCCCGGGCGGGTGGCGGAGCGGCTGGCGAAGATGCACATGCTGGTCCATGCCCGCAAAGCGCCTGCGGCTCCGCCCCGGGAGTCCGGTGTGCCGGGTCCCGTGAAGTCTCCGGCCGTGGCGGTGCGGGTGGCCAAGGGTGTTCCCGGCGTGGCGGCGCCGGCAAAGAACAAGCCGGCGGCGTTCAGTTTCTACAGCAAACGCTACCAGTTGCGGGGCGAGATCACTGGCGGTCACGCGCCGGTTTACAAGGCGGTGGACCGTGAACTGGGGATGGAGGTGGTTCTCAAGTTCCTGCCGCCGCAGATGTTGCGGAACCGGGAGACGGTGGAGGATCTGAAGCGCGAGGCGGCGGTGGCCATGCGTCTGACCCATGAGAACATTGTGCGGTTCTATAATGTGGACTTGAGGAACTCCAAACCGTTCATTGTAATGGAGTACATTGACGGGGAGACGTTGCGGAAGATTCTGCAGCGTGTGCGTGCCGTTTCGCTGGGATCGATGATGGGTGTGGCGAAGGCGAGTGTGAGTGCGTTGTCGTATGCGCATGAACGCGGGGTGGTGCACCGGGACATCAAACTCGAGAATATCATGGTGACGGGGACGGGGGTGCTCAAGGTGCTGGATTTCGGGTCGGCCCTGAGAACCGAGTCGGAGCCGGGGCGTTACATTGAAGGGACTCCGGGATACATGGCGCCCGAGCAGGTGATAGGCGGGAAGCTGGATGGTCGCGCCGATATTTTCGGGTTGGGAACGGTGTTGTGGGAACTCGTGACGGGGCGCCCCGCCTTCCCGGACCGGAAAGACTTGTGGCACATGTATGACAAGGCGCCGGCGTCGGGGGAGATGATGGATCCCGGGGTGGAGGCGGTTTTACTCAAGGCGATGGCGAGGGATCGGGCGGAACGGTGGGGTACGGTGGCGGAGTTTGGCGACATGCTGGGCCGGGCGGTTGCAAAAGTTTTATAATCCCATCTTTACAAGGGCGGCGCAATCGGCTATACGGTGCGGTCCTTTTCAAGGGGCGGTAGCTCAGTTGGTAGAGCACCACGTTCGCAACGTGGGGGTCGAGAGTTCGAATCTCTTCCGCTCCACCAGTCTTCGCTCGCCGCATGGCGAAGCACGAAGACTGTCACACCGCAGTCCTGTGGCTCAGGGCGGAGGCGGACTGAACGGGAGGTTATTATGAAAGACATCGCATGGGATGGTTCACTGGCTGTCGGCATTGAGTTGATAGACGGGCAGCATCAGGAATTGTTTGCGAAGCTGACGGCCATGTCGAAGGCGATTCGCGAGGGGGAAGGGGAGCGCGAAATCCAACGGACCCTGGAGTTCCTGATTGCCTACACCAAGTATCACTTCGGGGCGGAAGAGAAGTTAATGGCGGATTCCGGTTACCCGGATTTGGCGGCACACCGTGGCATCCACGCGGAATTCATCCGGACACTGGAACGTCTCGAGGAGGAATACCGGGAGGAAGGGTCCACGAAAATTCTGGCGGGTTCGCTGAACACGCTGCTTTCCAACTGGCTGGTCGGGCATATTGAAACCGTGGACCGGAAGTTTGCGGCGTTTGCGAGGCTCAAGCCGGGTTGAGCGACGAAGGTCGCGCGGCGGGGTGTTCGACCACCATGACTTCCCCCTGACGGAGGAGAATGGGGGTCATGGTGATGCCGAGTTCCTGTTCAAACCGGCGGACGAGCCGGAGATCACGATCGGTCAGCAGGGAGATGGCGCAACCCTTGGCGCCGGCGCGGGCGGTACGGCCGACCCGGTGCAGATAGGCCATGCTTGCGCTGGGGATATCCAGATTGAAGACGTGCGTGATTTCCTTGATGTCCAATCCCCGGGCGGCAACATCCGAGGCAATCATGACGTTGACGCGGTTGCCCCGGAAGTCGTCCATGGCCTTCTTGCGCTCGATCTTGGTGAAGGCGCCATGCAAGTCGGCAACCTTGATCTTGTGATGAGCCAGTTTTGAGGCAACCACCTCGGCGTCCTCGTTGCGGTGGACAAACACCAGGGAGCGTTCCGGCTTGAAGGCGTGGATCAGTTTGCGCAACCAGTCCGGTTTGTCGCGTTCCTCGCAGACGATGTAGAGGTGCTCAATGTCGCTGTTCACCCGCCCGGCGCCGGCGCGGATCATTGCCAATCCGGGGGCGAGGGTGGTGGCCTCGCGGGTGGCATCGGCCTGTTCGGTGGCCGACACGCAGACCAGTTGGCGGTTATGGGGGGTTGACTTGACGAGCACCCGGATTGTGGCGAGGCTTTCCGCGGTGAGCAGGCGGTCGGCCTCATCCAGGACCACGGCGCGGACCAGGTGGGTTTTCACCTTGCCCAGGGTGATCAGGTCGCGGATGCGGCCTGGGGACCCGATGACCACCTGCGGTTTCTTTTTCAGTTTGTCGATCTGGCGTTGCATGAGGGTGCCCCCGATCAACAATACGGAACGGATGGGGAGACCGGAGTTGACGGCCAGGGCGCCGGCCTGACGCTGGATTTGGATGGCCAATTCGTGGGTGGGGACGACGACGATCAACTGGGTGGCGGCGAGGAGGGGATCGATCCGCTGGAAGAGCGGCAAGAGGTAAGCCAGGGTCTTCCCGGTTCCGGTTTCGGAGTTCAGGTAGGCGCTTTTCCCGGCCAGGAGAAGCGGGATCGCCTCCGTCTGGATGGGCATCGGTTCAGTGATGTTCTCGGTGGTCAGTGCTTTGGTCAAGGCGGGCAGCAAACCCAGTTCAGCAAAGGTCATCGTGGTGCTTTCATCTTGTTTTGGGGTGGAGCATAACAGAATTCGGAAAGTTGGCGCGATTATTCCGACGGGTGCGGCGTCGCAGGAGCTCCGCCCTCCAGCGCCGTGAACATTGGGTATGCATGTCATCCGCGCGCAAGGGCCGTCAGGGTAGGCGAGGATTTGGGGTGTTACTCGCGGGTTGACAGGTGGGGGGGAGGCTTTGCAGGATACGGGCCATGCCGAAAAGCGAGTCATGGATTGAGGAGGAACTGGCTGGGCGCCGTGCGGCGGGACTGGAGCGTCTGCCTTTGGTGTTTGAGGCGGTGGGGGCCCATGCGCGGCATGCCGGGGCGGGGGTATTGAATTTTGCGAGCAACGACTATCTTGGGTTGGCGGGGGATGCGAGGGTGGTGGAAGGCGCCGTGGCGGCGTTGAGGGAGTGGGGGGCCGGGGCGACGGCGTCGCGTTTGGTGGTGGGGACCCTGGAGTGTCACGAGCGGCTCGAGCGGCGGTTGGCGGCGTTCAAAGGGTATGAGGCCGGACTGGTGTTTGGCAGCGGTTACAGTGCCAATGCGGGGATCGTGGGGGCGGTGGTCGGACGGGGTGATCATCTGTATGTTGACCGGCTGGCGCACGCCAGTCTGCTGGATGCGGCCACGTTGAGCCGGGCGACGCTGCACCGGTTCCGTCATAACGACACGGAGCATTTGCGAGAACAGTTGGCGCGGGGGGCCAAGGGGGGGCGTCGCCTGATTGTCACGGAATCGGTGTTCAGCATGGACGGGGATCTGGCGCCACTGGAGGCGATGGCGACGCTGGCCGGCGAATACGGGGCAATGATGCTGGTGGACGAGGCGCATGCCACGGGGGTGTTGGGGCCGGGCGGGGCCGGGTGGATAGCGGCGTGCGGGGTCCAGGGCCAGGTGAATCTGGCGATGAGTACGTTGAGCAAGGCGCTGGGGGGGTACGGGGGTTGTGCGTGTTGTTCGGGGCCGATGCGATCCTGGCTGATCAACCAGGCCCGGTCGTTCATTTATTCCACGGCGGTACCGCCGGCGATGGTCGGCGCCGCCACTGCGGCTCTGGAGGTGTTGTCGCGGCAACCGGACCTTGGGGCGCAGGTGCTGGCGAAGGCCGAACGGTTGCGGGGATTGATGCGGGCCGGCGGGTTGGACACCGGACGATCAGCGAGTCAGATTGTTCCGGTGATGGTGGGGGATAACCACCGGGCGTTACGGATGCAACAACGGTTGCTGGAGGAGGGGATTCTGGCGGTGGCGATCCGTCCGCCGACGGTGCCGGTGGGTACGGCTCGCCTGCGATTCTCGGTGACGGCGCGGCATACGGATGAGGATATCGTCCGGGCGGCCGACGCCTGTGTGCGGGCGGCGCGGGAGGGATGGTGACATGAAGGGTGTATTCATTACGGGGACCGACACGGGTGTGGGCAAGACGGTGGTGGCGGCCGGTTTGTTGCTGGCGTGGCGGGAGGCGGGGATCAATGCCGCGCCGATGAAACCGGTACAGACGGGGTGTACGGGGCGGGGAAGAGTGATGAGGGCGCCGGATCTGGATTTATGTCTCCGGGTGGCAGGGATGGAGGTGCCGGAACGCGAATATGAGTGGATGGCGCCCTACCGGTTTCGTCCTGCCTGTTCGCCGCATCTGGCGGCGGGGCGGGCGCGGCGGAGTATTTCCATACGGGTTATTCAGAAGGCGGCGGGGTTGTTGTTGCGGCAGTATGACTGGCTGGTCGTGGAGGGGGCAGGCGGGGTGATGGCGCCCATCGGGGGCGGGCGGACGATGCTGGATATCATGGAGGCGTTGGATTATCCGGTGATGGTGGTGGCCCGGCCGGGACTCGGCACACTGAATCACACGTTGTTGACGCTGGACGCGGTGCGGCGGCGGGGGTTACGCGTGCTGGGGATCGTCATCAACCAACCGGCGCCGGGACGGATGGGGTGGATTGAGGAGGATAATGTGAGGGCGCTCAGGCAGATGGGCAAGGTTCCGATCCTGGCGGTCGTGCCGTTTAGGGGCTAGGAGCCGGATTGGGACGGTGATGCATCGTGGCGGGTGCGGGTGTGGTTTGACCGGTGGCCGGCCGGTTTGTTCTGGCGGGAGCGGCGATCGTGTTGCCGGCGGGGATGAAGACGATGAGGGATGCCGTTTCGGTGGTGCGGGCACCCTGCCAGTCCAGTCGGAGCCTGGCGGCACGTGGAACGAGGTGCGCCGCAGATGACTTCCAGCGATTCGTCCATCCATGCGCATCCAGCACGTTGACCTCGAAACCCAGAATATCGTGGATCAGGGCATTCGAGACAGGTTGGGCCATGGCGTCGGGGCCCCAGATTGTCACGGAGTCCCGGAAAAGTGTGGCGCCTGCGGGACCCAGCGGGTTGTTCTGAATGTGGTAACCGAGCCGGGCGATGGTCATTTGGGGGAGGCTCTGGTCGCCGGGCGGAGAGTAGGCGGTATGGAAGGTGAGGGTGGATTGGAAGCGGTCTTCGAGGCCGACCGGCACACTTTCCAGGGCAAACGTGGGGTCATTGGTAAAGGAGGCTTGGACAGAGGCGGCCAGATCATGCCGGATGGTGTCAAGGGCGGTGATGATTGCGCGGTGGCGTGGATCGTCCATGCGGCGGAAGGATCCGGAAAAGGTGAAATAGATGGAAAGTGCGACGGTAAGGACCAAGGTAGAGACGGACAAGGCGACCAGGATTTCGATCAAGGTCATGCCGGAACCGCCGGGAGGGAGGCGAGGGGCCGGGGGCGTGCCGCCGGGGTTCATGAATTGAAGATATTTTTGACGAAGTAGACCAGGGCGATCAGGGCCAGAAGAACCAAGGTTGCCGTGATGATGACCCAGGGTTTGCGGCTGTCGCGGCGTGAACCAAACGGGGAGGCGGTATGAAAGGACATGGGGGTGGCCATGGGTTCCGAGGATACTTCGATCTTGGCGGTCTCGTGGAGGGCGGATTCCGGGACTTCGACGTCCTGGCCGTCGAACATGAGTTCGATGCCGCCCACCTGGATGATGTCCTTGGGACGAAGTGGGGTTTTGAGGATAGTGGTGCCGTTCAAGCGGGTGCCGTTGGTGGAACCGAGATCGACGAGGGTGTACTTCCGGTCTTCGCGGAGGATGCTGCAATGCCGGCCTGAGATGGCGTTATCCTCGAGGGGAACGTGATTCTGGGAATTGCGACCCAGAAAGGTTTCCTCATGGGTAATCTCGAATTTCTGGCCCTTGACCGTGCTGGACATTCCAATGAGAACTGCCATAAGCGAATTCCTTTACTGCGTTCGGGTGCGGGAGATAGTGCCACGATCGTCTGGGTGTGTCAATTATGGTATGAAGTTGACTTTCCTTGCCGTTTTAGGCAAGTATGGCCGCCCTTAAAGGAGGAGAGAGGCTATGGCGTACAGACCTGAGGTTATCCCGTTTCTGGTGGCGGCGATTATTCTTGCTGGCATTCTGGCTGGCGTGTTGAAGTTGGCGGGAGTTTCCTGGCGCAAGGTACTGGGTTACAGTGGGTTAGTTGGGGTGGTGTTATGCGCGTACATGCTGTATTTCTTCCGCGATCCGGAGCGGGTGAGTCCGGCAGATCCGTCGTTGATCGTGGCGGGGGCTGAGGGTCGTGTGATGGGGGTGGTTGAGGTTGATGAACCCGTTTACCTGAAAACGAAGGCGGTTCGGATCAGCATCTTCCTGAGTCTGATTGATG
>CAZHRU010000053.1:0-15720 GCA_964535015.1 uncultured Verrucomicrobiota bacterium
GATGTGGAACTGCATATCCGGCCGAACGACTGGATTCAGCATGGGCATTCCAAGGATCCGCGTTACCAGCGGGTTGTGGCGCATGTGACGTATTATCCCGGGGCGGCGGATGGTTGGTTGCCGGCGGGCGCGATTGAGATTGCCCTTGGCGATGCCCTGCGGCGCAACCCCTTGTTTTCCTTCGAGTCTTTGGATGTCAGCGCCTATCCCTATTCCGAATCGGACCCCCATCCGCCTTGCGCCCTGGAGTTGGCGGCATGGAGTCCTGAGCAGAGGGTGGCGTTGCTGGAGGCGGCGGGGATTGAGCGATTGCGGGTGAAGGCGGAGCGGTTGCGTGCCGAAATGGCGGAGCGGCAACCGGAACAGGTTTTGTATGAGGAGGTCATGAGCGGGTTGGGGTTCAAGCACAACCGGCAGGCGTTCCGGCTACTGGCGATGCGGGTGCCGTTGGAGCGGTTGAGGCGTGAGGCGTCGGACGTGTTGGAGGCCTATGCCCTTCTGTGTGGTGTGTCGGGGTTACTGCCGGCGAAGACGGCGGCGCATTGGGATGCGGAGGCCCGGCGTTTTATCCGGTCGGTGTGGGACCTGTGGTGGAAGCAGAAAGACGGGTGGGATGGGGTGACGTTGGACAAGCGTGAGTGGAGGTTATCGAACGTGAGGCCGCCGAATCATCCATTGCGAAGGATGATGGCGGCGGCGGAACTCTTTTGCGGGGAACGGCCATTGCTGGAGCAGGTCGGGACGTGGAGAGGGGAACGGGAGGCGCTGAACGGAGGGATCATGAAGTATCTCGGCGCCATTGGGGGTGAGGGGTTCTGGGGACGGCGTACCGCATTGGGTGCGCCGCCCCTGGTCAGGGCGATGGCGTTGATCGGGCCGGGTCGTGCGGCGGCATTGATTTCCAATGCCATTGTGCCGTGGATGGCGGCCACCGGGGATGGGGATTGGCCGGGCGGGGAGGGGTTGCAGGGGTTGCCGGCGGAGGATGACAACCGGTTCATCAGACACATGGCGCATGCGTTGTTCGGGCATGACCAGAACCCGACGCTTTACCGGACAGGGCTGAGGCAACAGGGGTTGCTGCAGGTGTTCCATGATTACTGCCTGGATGGAAGCGGCGGGTGCAAGGCCTGCCGGTTGCCGGCGGCGCTGGCTCACCAGAAGGAGTAGGCGGCGAAGGCGAGGACGTAGAGGCCGAGGAGGAAGTTGGTTGTCATGTGTGCCGCGATGGCGGTCGTGATGTCGCGTGTGCGCAGGTAGAGGGCGGCATAGGCCAGTCCGGCGATGATGCCGACGAGCCAGCGGTCGTGCTCCATGCCGAACAGGATGGCGGCCAGCACGAAGAATCCCAGGCGGATGGGTTGTTCCGGGACGGCGAGGAAGTTACGGTTGATCATCCAGCGGTAGATGAACCCGCGCCAGAAATATTCCTCCGCAACGGGGATGACGAGGCTGGATCCGGCGAGTCGGACGAGAGTGAGGGGCCAGCCGCAAATTTCGGGGGCGGAGGGGTGGGTGATGTCGGCGCCGGTGATGACGCCGAGCGGGCGGATGCCGTAGCGGAGGTAGAGGTCGTTGAGGTAGGGGTAGTGGGTGATCCAGGGTAATTCCGGGCCGATCCAGATGAGGCAGACGCCGATGCCGACGGCGACGGCCAGGGGCAGGAGGTGAAGGTTGGCAGGTTTATAGAAGCGCCAGGGGCGGAGGGTCAGGAGGAGGATGGTGGTGACGGCGGTCTGGAGGGTGTAACGCCAGGGGATGGAGGAGAAGGGGAGCGACATGATCAGGAGCCAGGCGAGGAAGGGAGCGGCATGGGCCCATGTGGCCTGTTGGTTTTCCTGAGGTAATGCCGGCGGTTCCATGCGCGGCATGATGAAGGAAGAGGATGGGGAAAGACAAGACTTGTGTTGGCGGGGGGGTGTGGTATTGTCCCGCCAGTTCTTTGGCAACCAGAAGCCGTGAAGCAAGAACGGAAATCCGTGAAAATCGGATGCGGTCGCGCCGCTGTAACCGGATACGAAGCCCGAGGGCCACTTCCAACGAAAGACGGGGGGAAGGCAGGGTGGTAGGTTTGAAGCCGGAAGTCAGAAGACGTTTTGTTTCATGTTCATTGGACGCATGGGGTTGATCCCGTGGCGTTCCTCTTTCGCGACGGAAGAGAAGGTGAGACGTGTCCTATTTCAAATCAGACCTTCGGTTTCCCTTGCGGGGATCGGAGGTTTTTTGTTTGGGGCGTCGAAAGAGCGTTGGTCTTGCGTAGAACACGGCTGAAGGGAGCGGAGGGACGGGAAGCAAAACAACAACAGCAAGACAGAAAGGTGGCAGAGAATGAAGGAACGACGAGGGATGGTGTTGGTCGCGGCGGTTCTGGCGGGCGGACTGGCGATTGGACAGACGAATGAGGTGGTGAACACGGCGTCCCCCATTGTGGTGACGGCGACCCGGGTGGCGGTGCGGGCGGGTACGGTGGGCAGTTCCATGACGGTGCTGGATGGCGACCAGTTACGCGAGCGGCAGTGTGTCACCCTGGTGGATGCGTTGCGCACGGTGCCGGGGGTGGATGTGACCCAGAGCGGTGGCCGGGCGGGGATGGCGTCCGGGTATATCCGGGGGTCCCAGTCGGAACAGATCCTGGTGCTGGTGGATGGTGTGGAATTGAACGATCCCGCCAAACCCGGACGGGGAGCGGACCTGTCGGATATTCCCATTGAGAATGTGGAGCGGATTGAGGTATTGCGCGGGCCGCAGAGCACGCTTTACGGGGCTGATGCGATTGGCGGGGTGATCAATATCATCACCAAGAAAGGGAAGGGACCGGTGGGCGGGGAAGTGAAGGTTGAGGGCGGATCGTTTAACACCTGGAATGAGCGCATGGAGGTACACGGCGGGGATGGGCGCGGGAATTTCGCCGTGGGTGTATCGCGTGAGGATTCCAGTGGCATCTCCAGTGCGGCGGCCAAGAACGGCAATCCGGAGAAGGATGGGTATGACCGTACGGAGTTTTCCGGCCGGTTTGGATGGACTCCGGCAGACGGGGTCGAGGCCGATGCGGTGGTGCGCTGGAACCGGTCCAACAGCGACTACGACGGGTTTCTGAATGGAATGCCGGTGGATTCGGATGATCGTGCCGAGCAGGACCGGTTGCTGGTGGGTGGCAATGGCCGGTTGAACCTGTTTGAAGGGCGTTGGCAACAACGGTTGGGTGGGGCGCTGGTGAACCACAACCGTGATGATTTCAGCAGTATGGGCAGTTCCGCGTTCGACAGCCGACTCGGGAAACTGGACTGGCAGAACGACCTGCATCTCGGGGAGCATCACATTGTGACTGCCGGGTTGGAGTATGAGGAGGAAGAAGCCCAATCCATCTATGAAGCCGCGGGATACATTGATCGGTTCGACCGGCACACGGCGCGCAACAAGGCCGCCTATGTGCAGGAGCACCTCATGGCGGGGCCCTTGTCGGGGGTGGCGGGGGTGCGTGTGGATGACCACAATGCGTTCGGTTCGGAGACCACCTGGCGGGTGGCGCCGGTCTATGCGGTTTCCGGCACGGGGGCCCGGATCAAGGGATCGTATGGAACGGGGTTCAAGGCGCCGTCGTTGTTCCAGTTGTATTCCGTCTATGGCAGTGCGGATCTTGATCCCGAGACGAGTCGCGGCTGGGATGCGGGGTTGGAGCAGGATGTGATGGACGGGTTGGTTACGGTTGGCGCCACGTTCTTCCACAACGAGTTTTCGGATCTGATTGACTACGATTTTGCGTTGTCGAAATACAGCAACGTGGGCGAGGCGGCGGCACAGGGTGTGGAGGCTTTTGTGGCGGCACGGCCAATAGACGACCTGACGGTACGGGCTTCGTACACCTACACGGATACCGAGAACAAGGAAACGGGCGAGGTGCTGGCGCGGCGGGCCCGGAACAAGGCGGCGCTGGATGCCACCTATGCCTTCACGGCGAAGGCGAGGGGGACGGCGAGTCTGGTGTATGTGGGCGAGCGCACGGACATCAACTATGCGGCGTATGAAACGATCACGCTCGATGGTTACGTGCTGGCCAACCTCAACGCGGAGTATGAACTCCGCAAGAACGTGACCGTATTCGGCAGGGTTGAAAACCTGCTCGATGAGGAGTATGAAGAAGTCTTTGGATATGGGACCCCTGGTCGCGCCGGGTACGGCGGTGTGAAGATGACGTTCTAAGGTGAAGCGGACCCGACATCTTCTGGTGACGTTTGTTTTGGCGGCGGGGGCGCACGGTCTGGCCCTGATGCTGGTGTGCGCCCTGCCATGCCTTCGGGCAGCGGAACCGGGGGAGGGGCCGATCGAGGTGGTTTCCGAACTGGAAGTCAGGCCTTCGGGGTCGTTGGTGCCGGAGCGAGTTGCGGTGTCGTCGGAAGGCCCGGAGGCGCCGGCCGAGGAGCGGCCGGGTGTCTCTAGTGATGTCATTCCCGAAGCGCCTGGGATTCCGGTGGCGGAGTTCCCGGTGTTGGAGTCGGTGTCGGCACGGCCGTTTTCGGCGGAGCGCCTTGCGGGTTGGTGGGCGGAGTTGCCGCCGGAGACACGGTCCTCCACGGTGCGAATGGATGGAGGGGGGGGTGTGGTTGGCGGGGCGGGGACGGGGGATGCGCGGCCGGAACTGGCGGAAGTGGTGCGGCCGCGTTATCCGGTGGCGGCGCGGCGGCGGGGTGAGGAGGGGCGGGTGACGGTACGGGTGCGGGTGGATGCCGCCGGGGTGGCGCACGAGGCGCGGGTGATTCGGAGCAGTGGATCCGGGGAACTGGACCGGACGGCGACGGAGTCGGTGGCGAAAGCGACGTTCCATCCGGCCCGGCAGGGGGGGGCGGCGGTGGAAGCGGAGTGCGATCTTGTGTTTGAGTTTCGGTTGGAAGACCCTTGAGAGGACGGTGACTGATGAGAGAGGCGCCTACACGACGCGAACCGGTGGCTTGGAAACTTACGACTGATGCGGTCGCGCAGTTTGCGAAAGGTGTCGACAAGTTGGGCCGCCTGCTCGGGTCAACGGTCGGCCTGGCGGGGTTGACGAGGGGGCGGGGCACCGGGGCGGTGCCGGAGCGGCCTGGGGATACGCCGGGTATCGAGTCCATGGGCGAGGTCAGTCAGCCGCCGCGTGAGGGACAGGTTCGGATCCGGTGTTTTGACTACGGGCCCGAGCAGGGGGTGCAGAGGGATGTGCCGGATCTGCCGGCGTTTCTGAAGGAGGAGCGCCCCGGTTGGAGTCAGGTGCGGTGGATCAACGTGGATGGACTTGATCCATACACGGTCAATTCCCTGCGTGAGCATTTCGGGTTCCACACGCTGGCGGCGGAGGATGTGGTGCGGGTTCCGCAGCGGCCAAAGGTGGAGGCGTATGACCAGTGTCTTTTCCTGGTGGTCCGTGCGCTCCGGATGATGGAGGGGCGGTTGCGGGACGAACAAGTCAGCCTGTTCCTGTTCAAGGATGTGGTATTGACGTTCCAGGAGTCGGACGGGGACATCTGGGATCCAATCCGGCAGCGGTTACAGAAGACGATCCATTCGCGGTTGCGTGTGAATGGGGCATCGTACCTGGTGTACGCGATGCTGGATTCGGTGGTGGATCACTATTTCCCGATTCTGGAGACCTACGGCGATCTGTTGGAGGAGATTGAGAAAGAGATTTTCGAGAGTTCGTCGGCGCGGGTTCAGCAGAAGGTGCATCTGGTGAAGCGGGAGTTGGCGTTGTTGCGGCGGGTGGCGTGGCCGATGCGGGAGGTGATCACGGAACTCCAGCGGGATGAGACCGTGGGGATTTTGCCGACGGTAAAGACGTATCTGCGGGATGTGTATGACCACACGGTGCAGATCATGGATATTGTGGAGACCCATCGTGAAATGGCGGCGGGACTAAATGATCTCTATATGTCGGCGGTTTCCAACCGGATGAACGAGGTCATGAAGGTATTGACGATCATGGCCAGTTTCTTTATTCCGCTGACGTTCGTGGCGGGAATTTACGGGATGAACTTTGACACCATTCCGGAGCTGAAGTGGCGGTTTGGGTATTTGGGTTTCTGGTGTGTGTGTATTGCGATCACCGTGGGGATGGGCATGTTCTTCTATCGCCGGGGCTGGCTGGGTCGGCGGGGGTGAGGGGCGCACTCGGGGCTTGCGGTGGCGGGGCGGGAGCGGTACGGTGCTTTTCGCTGATGAGCGGTAACCCCGGTTGGAAGGAAGAGACCCATGAGACTCTATGGCAGGACGTATACGCGGCGTGAGTTGGAGGCGCATGTTGGGCGCCTGGAGCAGGTGGGCGGGGTGCGGCGGTTGGAAGGGCAGGAGGGTTTGGAGCGGGGCGTTGAAACCGTGCATGTTCGGACGGGAGCGGGGCTTGAGTATTTCGTCAATCCCTCACGCGGTTTGGATATTTCCCTTTGTCAGTTTCGGGGGGTTCCCCTAAGTTGGCAGGGGCCGCAGGGGGATGTGGCGCCTGCGTTTTACAGTGACCGGGGTCTCGACTGGTTGCGTACGGCCTGTGGCGGGCTACTGATGACCTGCGGGTTGAGTCAGGTCGGGCCGCCCTGTGAGGATGGGGGCGAGGCGTTTGGGTTGCACGGGCGGATTCACCATACGCCGGCCCGGCAGGTGGCGGCCCAGGGGTGCTGGGATGGCGATGAGTATGTGATGAGCGTCAGCGGTACGCTGGAGGAAGGCCGCTTGTTCGGAGAGAACCTGCGGTTGCACCGGAGGATTCAGAGCCGGTTGGGCGGGAATACCCTTGTCATCACGGATCGGATTGAGAATGTGGGGTTTGAGGCGGTTCCGCTGATGGTGCTCTATCATTTCAATTTCGGATTTCCGTTGTTGGTGCCGGGTTGCGAACTGAGTTTTCCGGAGGGGCGGATTGAACCGCGTTCCGCGGAGGTGCCGTTGGCGGGGGCCGACCGGTGGGAGGCGCCGCAGGCGGGGTATCGCGAGCGGGTCTACTATCGTTCCGGAGTTCAGGCGGGGGAAGACGGTTTTGCGTGCGCCTCGATTCATAACCCGGCGTTTCCGGGGGTGGCACGGGGCGGACTCAAGGTGTCGCTGAGATGGAAGCCGGAGCAGTTGCCGGAACTGGTGCAGTGGAAGATGTGCGGGGAGGGGGCGCATGTGCTCGGGATTGAGCCTGGCAATTGCCGGGTGGGCGGGCGGGTGGCCGAGCGGTTGGCGGGGCGGTTGAAACACATTGAGGCCGGCGAGCAGAAGGTCTTTGAGGTGGAGTTGATTGTGGGCGAAGGGTGACCCGGGTTGAGGGGAGCACTGTTTGAAGGAGCGCCACTTCCATGACATCGAAGGAAAGAATTCTTGCGGCCTTGGAAGGGGGACCGGTTGACCATCTTCCGTTCAGTCCCTTTTTGGCCTATGTGTGGGAAAGTTTCCCAAAGGAGATACAGGACCTTGGACAACTGGCCTTCCATCACCGGGTCGGCGCGGATCCGTTGTGGCGGGGTGCGCCTTGCCCGGTGAAGACCATTCTCCCGCAAGCGATGGAATGTCGGCGGACGGAAGGTGACGGCAGGACGTTTGTGGAAATCGAGACTCCGTTGGGAACGTTGAGGCAAGCCTGGGCGCGTAGTGCGCATGGCTGGCTGACGACCTTTCTGGTTGAGCATCCACTCAAGAGTGAACAGGACTATAAGATCCAGTGCTGGATTGAGGAGAACGTCACGATGGTTCCCGATCCGGAACCGGTTGCCGCCCATTTTGCGGGACCCGGCCGGGAGGGGTTGTCGGTGGGCATGTTGATTCCACGTGGCAAGTCCGCGTTCCAGACTCTGGTTGAGACCCTGGCCGGGACGGAAGAACTGGCCTATGCGTTGGCCGACTTTCCGGACACGGTTGAGGCGCTTTGGCGGACGATGGTGGCGCGGGATATCGAGGCGGTCAAACTGACGGTGCAATCCCCGCACTACACCCACTTCATTACGTGGGAGGATTCGAGTACCCAGAACTATTCGCCCGCCCAGTACGACGCCTATATTGGCACGGAGATTGGGGAGTGGTGCGCGCTACTGGCGGCATCCGGCAAGCGGTACATGCAGCACGCTTGTGGTCACGTCACGGTACTGGTGGGTCGAATGCGGGAACAGGGTGTTTATGCGGTGGAAAGTCTCTCGCCGCCGCCAACGGGGAACATGACGGTGCGTGAGGCGCGGCAGGTTGTCGGTTCGTCCATGGGGATCATTGGTGGAATTGAGCCGACGCATTTCCTTAATTTGACGGTGGATGAATTGAAGCCGTATGTGGCGTCGGTGATTGCAGAGGCTGCCGGTGGTCCGTTTGTGTTGGCGAATTCGGATTCGTGTCCACCGGGAGTCTCGATTGAGAAGTTTGAACTGGTGGCGGAGATGGTGCGAAATACCACGGGAATGCGCTAATGCGCAGATCGTGCCCGGTATGAGGAACATGAAGACAGTATCTGTCATGGTGTTGGTGAGTGGGTTGGGGTGTTTGTGCGTCGTGGGTGAGGGAGTGACCAACCGGCCGGCGGCGTGGGCGGTTCCTCTGGTGCGGGACGGGGTCCCGAATTTGCACAAGGTGAGTGATGTGCTTTACCGAAGCGCTCAACCGACGGGCCCCGGCATGGAGGAGATCCGGAAACTGGGGGTCAAGACGGTCATCAACCTGCGTTCATTTCATTCCGATCGGGATGAGATTGGCGACAAGACGCTGGGGTATGAACACATTGAGATGAAGGCGTGGCATCCGGAAGCGGAGGATGTGAAGCGGTTTCTTGCGATTGTGCGGGATCCCAAGCGGCAGCCGGTTCTGGTGCATTGTCAGCATGGGGCAGACCGGACGGGAACGATGTGCGCGATTTACCGGATCGTGGTGCAGGGGTGGACGAAGGAGGAGGCGGTACGGGAGATGCGGGAAGGGGGGTACGGGTTTCATGAGGTGTGGAAGAACCTCCCCGTCTGGATTGATGATCTCAAGGTGGAGACGTTAAAAGGGAATTGATCTCCGCATGAAGGTGCGACTCACAACCTGTTGTCTGTTGATGTGGGTGATCGTGGCTGACGCGATGGCCGAGTCTTGGTTGCCTGAACGGCGGCGGGTGCAGTTCCAGAATGACAGCGGGTATGCGGTGTTTCCCTATGTGTTCAATTTGCCGGGAATTGGGTCCGGCTATGGGGTGTTGGGCGCGGTGAACAACATTGGGGGTTCCTATATGGATGTCGCCGGCACCTTCTTCGAAGGCGATGTGAGCGGTCAGGCCTTGGGTATTGAGAGCATACACCTGATTCCCAAGACGCTGATTCTGGATTTTGGCGGCGCCAGCATCAGTCGTATTGCCGTGCGGAGTTACCGTCAGCGCGGGATGGAGACGGAAAAGGATGACTACACGGAGGCGGAGTTATCCGACATGGTCGGGTGTGGGGCGCGCCTCACGGCGACCTTTTTTGACCGACGGGTGGAGGCCTATTTGGGATACTACGGGAGTCAGGCCCAGTTGAGTTCACTGCGGGACAACCAGGGGGGGCTGATTGTGGAAGCGGCTGGAACCGATCCCGAATGGGCGGAGACGCATGTGCTGGGCGGGCGGCTGGATTTGACGGACGACTATCTTGATCCCCGGCGCGGGGTGCGGTTTGAACCCAGTGTGTGGTGGTCGCCGCCCAAGGCGGATGCCGCGAATTTCTGTTTTGTGGATGCGAGCGTGACGGCCTACCTGCCGGTGGGCAGACGGAGCACCTGGGCGTTCAATTACCTGAGGTCGGACGCCTATGTGATGGAGGAAGGTGAAACGGATCCCGTGCGCGTGGCCGAACAGGTGGGGCTGGGGTATGGGGATGGCGCCGATATCCGCGAGCGGCACTATGTGGACAACATTGTGGCGGCGAACCGGTATGGAAATGCCACTTCGCTGGGCGGGTACAGTCGGCTTCGTTCCTATCCGGAACTCCGGTACAACGGGGCGCACACGCAGTTTTTCGGGACGGAGTTGCGGTGGAACCTGACCGACGAGATGAAGCCGTTCGATCTGTTCTTCATCAAGGATGTGAGGACGGCGGTTCAAGTGGCGCCGTTCTATGAAATCGGGACGGTGGCGGACAGTGCCGGCGACGTATGGGACTCCACGCGGTCGAGTTACGGCATCGGGGTCCGGGTGGTGACAGCATCCGGACTGATCTACCGGTTGGATTTTGCCACCGGCGACGAGGGGTTCCAGCCCAGCATCTTTTTCCAGTACCCTTGGGAATTATAGCGACAAGCATGAGGTTGTCCTGAAAGGCGGAGATGAGCGCAACAAGACAGATTCGGAAAACCGTGGTGGGAACCAGCCAGGTTGACGGGGCGGGGGTCAGGTTGGTGCGTGTGTTGGGACCGGCGACGACGAAGGAATTCGATCCGTTTCTGATGCTGGATGCGTTTGACTCGCGGAATCCCGCCGACTACATCAAGGGTTTCCCGTGGCATCCCCATCGCGGCATTGAGACGGTGACGTATTTGATTGCCGGAGATGTCGAGCATGGCGACAGTCTGGGGAACAAGGGGCATATTTTAGATGGAGGCTGTCAGTGGATGACCGCCGGCAGTGGCATTATCCACCAGGAAATGCCGCAAGCCTCCCCGCGCATGCTTGGGTTGCAACTTTGGGTGAATCTGCCGCGCAAGGACAAATGGGCGCGGCCGCAATACCGTGACATCACGGCGGAGCGGATTCCCAAGGTGCGGGAAGCGGGCGGCACGGTGGGGGTGATCTCCGGTGCTTACGGCAACGCCAGAGGAGCGACGCAGGGGGACTACGTCAAGGCGCTGTTACTGGATGTTGCCCTGGAGCCGGATGTCGTATGGCGTCTGCCGGTTGACCGTCAATCCACGTTGTTCATTTACATCGTGGCTGGGGCGGGCCTGTTTGATGATCCGGCGATGCAGGTGGAGAGTCACCGGGCAGTGCTTTTTGGTGAAGGCGACGAGTTTATGGTGAAGGCGGGGGCGGAGGGTATGCGGTTTGTGCTGTTTGCCGGGCGTCCGTTGCGGGAACCCATTGCGTGGGGCGGCCCCATCGTGATGAACACGCAGGAGGAGTTGGACCAGGCGTTTGCGGAGATAGATGCCGGCACCTTTATTCGGGAAGTTGAGCCGCGGTGACATTTCCCGATGGGGCGCAGCCCAGGGTTTTGGCGATCCCTGCGGCCTTGTGCCGCAGGTGAAGGAAGTTGGGATGGAGGTTCGGTCCGCCAGTTGACGTTCAACGTTTGCCTCCACCGGGGCAAGCCCGGTGGGCGGCTGATGTTGTGTTACCAAAACTCGGAGATGCGCCCTTTCTCCGATGCTTTTCTGGTTGTTTCTGGTTGCGTGAAGGGGTTTTTGTGATATAGTCCGCGACTCGTTTTATTAAAGCGCCCATCGTCTATCGGTCAGGACACTAGGTTTTCATCCTAGTAAGCCGGGTTCGACTCCCGGTGGGCGCGCCATGCAGTACTATTCCGTCATCCGGTAACTGACGCTGCGGCCGCCACCTTCGTTCCGCGCCAACACGCCCTGGGCAACAAGGGCTTGTATATCGCGCAGGGCAGTATCGTTCGAGCATGCGGTCAGTCTGGCGTACTTGGATGTTGTCAACTTCCCGTCGAAACCATCGATAAGTCGATTGATCACCTTGCGTTGACGCTCGTTGACAGGAGCCGTGCCGATCTGTTGCCAGACATGTGCTTTCCGAAGCACAGCCGCCAGCGTTCCTTCGGCACGCGTCAAGGCACGGCCGAGACATTCGAGAAACCACTTCAGCCACGGGGTGATGTCCAACCCGCTCTTCTGGGAGGCTTCAAGCACTTCGTAGTATGTCCGGCGCTCCACCTCGATCTGCGCCGACATGCTGTAGAACCTTTCCGGCCGGCCATCGGCACGGGCTAACGCCATATCCGCGATGGCGCGCGCGACGCGGCCATTGCCGTCTTCGAAAGGATGGATCGTCACAAAACGGAAATGCGCCACCCCCGCCTTGATCACGGGATCGATGGCCGGCGAAGCGTTGAACCATTCCAGAAAGGCATCCATCTCAACGGCCAGCCGCCTGGCTTCGGGCGCCTCAAAATGCACATGCTCGCGACCAATGGGTCCGGAAACCACCTGCATAGGACCTGCGTCTGCGGGGCGCCAAGCGCCAACCGTAATCTTTCGCATCCCGCTTCGGCCGGTAGGGTACAGCGCCGCATGCCACCCGAACAGTCTCTCGGCCGTCAGTGGCCGGTCAAAACTCCGCGTGGCATCGAGCATCATTTCGACGATGCCGTCCACGGCACGCGGGCTCGGCACAGCCCCGCCCACATCAATCCCGAGCCGGCGGGCTAGCGATGAACGGACCTGCTGCAAATCAAGAATCTCACCTTCGATAGCGCTCGACTTGACGACTTCGTCCGTCATGACAGCCAGATCGGCCTCGCGGCAGAGTCGGCGTCCCAGTGCCTCCATCCGTCCCAGCAACCGGCCTTGGGCGTGACGTGTCTCGGCTATCAGGACCGCCAACTTGTCCGTCGCCCAACTCAATGCCGGCCAGTCCGGTTCCAAATGGATGTATTTCGTCTTCATGTCGCCCATCACACTGCCATTTGCGTTACGCTTCGTCAACTATTCGCCGCAATATGTGCGGTAAATGCAAACATCAATCACCGCATGGCGCAGGCGTCATAAGGATCGCCACCATGACCGAACTCCCTTATTGTGTCTACGTCTCTCACGACCACTGCGGGAAGACGTACTCTCCGGTTAATGTGCCGCGACGCCTTGGTTGAATTATTCCCGACCTTGACCTTCCTGTCGGATTTCAGCATGCTTCCGGCCATGAAAGTTTTGCTCCCGGGCGGTCTCAATAAGTTTGTGCTCATGCCACCAGAAGAGCGATTTGTTATCCATTCCATTTCCTGAATTTAGTACGTTCCACGCGACGGCGTCCTATCCGGGAGGCTTCATGAAGGCAAAAGGGTTCGATAACGAGAAGTATCTGGACGAACAATCAAGGGCCATTATTGAGCGGGCTTCACAGTTCGGCAACAAACTCTACCTCGAGTTTGGCGGTAAACTTCTGTTCGATATGCACGCCTCCCGCATTCTTCCGGGCTTTGATCCGAACGTGAAGATGCGATTGCTTCAAAAGTTGCGGGACAAGGTGGACATTATCATCTGCATCCATGCCGGGGACATTGAGCGCAAGAAGATGCGCGCGGACTTCGGCATTACCTATGACGTTGATATCCTCAAGTTGATCGACGACCTGCGGGAATGGAAACTCGATGTGGCCGGGGTCGTGATCACGCGGTTTGATAGCCAGCCGGCAACGACTCAATTCATCACGCGGCTTGAGCGGCGAGGCATCAAGGTGTACACGCACCGGGCCATCAAGGGCTACCCGACGGACATAGACCGGATCGTAAGCGATCAAGGGTATGGGTCGAATCCCTATGTGGAGACATCCAAGCCGATCGTCGTGGTTACCGCGCCCGGCCCGGGCAGTGGCAAGTTAGCGACCTGCCTGAATCAATTGTATCATGAGCACAAACGTGGCGTATCCTGCGGGTATGCCAAGTTTGAGACGTTCCCCATCTGGAACCTTCCGCTCAGGCATCCCGTCAACATCGCCTACGAGGCAGCCACGGTGGATCTGGCCGATTTCAACATGGTGGATCCGTTCCACCTCGAGGCCTACAATCAGGTCAGCATCAACTACAACCGGGATGTTGAGGCGTTTCCGTTGCTGAAGCGTATCCTTGAGAAGATTTCCGGGGTTGGCGCCGGCTACCGATCCCCGACTGACATGGGTGTCAACCGGGCCGGGTTTGCCATCTGTGACGATGCCGTGGTCCGGGAAGCCTCGCTTCAGGAGATCATCCGCCGCTATTTCAGGTGCCACTGCGAGTTTGCCATGGGGGTTGCCGACAAGGAGTCGGTCGCCATCATCGAGAAAATCATGAGAGAATCGGATCTGGTCCCTGAGCGGCGCTCCCCGGTGCTTCCCGCACTCAAGGCGGCCCGGGATGCTGAGCAAACGGGGAAGGGGAACAGGGGAATCTATTGTGGCGCGGCGCTTGAACTCGACGATGGCACCATCGTCACCGGCAAGAACTCGCCGTTGATGCATGCCTCCTCCAGCGTCGTGCTCAACGCGATGAAGAAACTGGCCGGCGTGCCCGACCCGATCCACCTGATTGCCGAGAATGTGGTCGAGTCAATCAGCCGGATGAAGAATGATGTGCTTGGCTCCCGTAACGCGAGCCTCAGTCTCGATGAGACCCTGATAGCCCTGGCCATCAGTGCCACCCACAATCCGACTGCCCAGGTGGCCCTGCAACAGTTATCCCGTTTGAAGGGGTGCGAGATGCACCTGTCCCACATGCCCGCTACCGGGGATGAGGGGGGCCTCCGCCAGTTGGGTGTGAACCTGACCAGTGAACCGAATTTTTCCGGCAAGGAACTATTTACCTGATCAACAATAAAGGAAGGGTGATGCGCATGAAGAAATTGGCGGGGATTGACAAGGTATTGATCATTGGCTCGGGCCCGATCGTCATCGGTCAGGCATGCGAATTCGATTACTCGGGAACCCAGGCGTGCAAGGCGCTGCGCGCCCTAGGTTACAAGATTGTGCTGGTTAATTCAAACCCGGCCACAATCATGACCGATCCCGGGATGGCGGACGTGACCTACATCGAGCCCCTGAATGTGGAGGCGCTCGAGAAGATCATCGCCAAAGAACGTCCAGATGCACTGCTGCCGAATCTCGGCGGCCAAACCGGTCTTAACCTGTCCTCCGACCTTGCGAAAAGGGGGGTTCTCGACAAATACAATGTCAAGGTCATCGGTGTGAAGCTCGACGCGATCGAGCGGGGCGAGGATCGGACGGCCTTCAAGAATGCCATGAACGCGCTCGGGATAGAAATGCCCAAGAGCGAAGCGGTCTACACGGTAGAGGATGCCGAGCGGGTGGCGGCCGGTTTGGGCTATCCCGTTGTGATCCGCCCAGCGTATACCATGGGCGGCACCGGCGGCGGGTTGGTCTACAACCTGGACGAGTTGAGGGTCATTGCTTCCCGTGGGATCGCGGCCAGTCTGGTCGGTCAGATTCTGGTCGAAGAGTCTGTTCTGGGATGGGAGGAACTTGAACTGGAAGTGGTCCGGGATGATGACAACAAACTCATCACGGTGTGTTTCATCGAGAACATAGACGCCATGGGTGTGCATACCGGCGATTCCTATTGTGCGGCCCCGATGTTGACCATTTCTCCGGAAGTCCAGAAGCGGTTGCAGGACTATTCCTACAAGATCGTGGAGTCGATCGGGGTGATCGGTGGTACGAATGTGCAGTTCGCGCACGATCCCAAGACGAGCCGGATTGTGGTTATTGAAATCAATCCCCGGACTTCGCGATCATCCGCCCTTGCCTCGAAGGCGACCGGGTTTCCGATCGCGCTGGTGTCCGCAAAGTTGGCGGGCGGCATGACCATGAAGGAAATGGACTACTGGCGTGACGGCACGCTGGATCGCTACACGCCGTCGGGCGATTACATTGTCATCAAGTTCTGTCGCTGGGCATTTGAGAAGTTCAAGGGCGTGCAGGACAAGCTCGGTACGCAGATGCGCGCCGTGGGCGAGGTGATGAGCATCGGGAAGACCTACAAGGAGTCCTTTCAGAAAGCGATCCGGTCGCTTGAGAACGGGCGGCATGGTCTTGGGTTTGTGAAGGATTTCAACCGGTTGTCG
>CAZHRU010000053.1:15820-18441 GCA_964535015.1 uncultured Verrucomicrobiota bacterium
GCTTGAGAACGGGCGGCATGGTCTTGGGTTTGTGAAGGATTTCAACCGGTTGTCGCTGGATGAACTGATGGTACGTCTGAACGAGGCCACGAGCGAGCGGCAGTTCCTGATGTATGAGGCAATCCGGAAGGGGGCCGACACGCAGGAACTCTACCGGCGGACCCACATCAAGCCTTATTTCATCGAGCAGATGCGGGAACTCGTGAAAGTGGAGGAGGAAGTTCTGGCGTACAAGGGTAAGACTCTGCCCGACGCGCTGCTGGCGCGGGCGAAGAGGGACGGATTTGCGGACAAGTATCTGGCGCAGATCCTAGGGGTTTCCGAGAAGGCGATTCGTGAACAGCGGACGAAAGCCGGGATCGTTGAGGGCTGGCATGAGGTCAAGGTCAGTGGTGTGGCCAACGCCGGCTACTACTACTCGACCTACAATGCGCCGGATATGTCAACGGCCACGACCAACCCGAAGAAGGTCATGATCCTGGGCGGGGGACCGAACCGGATCGGGCAGGGGATCGAGTTCGACTACTGTTGCGTGCATGCCGCCTTCGCCTTGCGCGACATGGGCTACGAAAGCGTCATGGTCAACTGCAACCCGGAGACGGTCTCAACCGACTATGACACCTCAAACAAGCTCTACTTTGAGCCGGTGACCGTGGAGGATGTGCTCCAGATCTACAAGAAGGAGAAGCCGTTCGGCGTGATCTGCCAGTTTGGCGGGCAGACTCCGCTCAATCTGGCCAAGGATATTGAGGCTGCCGGGGTGAAGATCCTGGGGACGACCACGGGGACGATCGATCTAGCCGAGGACCGTGACATGTTCCGGAAGCTCATGGAGAAGATGAACATCCCCATGGCTGAAAGCGGCATGGCAGTCACCCTTGCGGACGCCCGGCAGATTGCCGCGCGGATCGGGTACCCATTGATGGTTCGTCCCTCGTTCGTACTCGGTGGGCGCGGGATGGAGATCGTTTATGACGAGGGGATGCTGACGAATTACTTTGCCGCGGCTGTCGGTGTGACGCCGGATCGCCCGATCCTGATCGACAAGTATCTCGAGAACGCGCTGGAAGCGGAGGCTGATGCCATTGCCGACGGCACGGATGCGTATGTGCCCGCCGTGATGGAGCATATCGAGGAGGCTGGCATTCACTCCGGCGACTCAGCCTGCGTGATCCCGCCGAGGACGATCCCGCCGAAGCATATTGAGACTATCAAGGAGTATACGCGTGAGATCGCCAAGACCATGAAGGTGGTGGGGCTCCTGAATGTGCAGTTTGCGATCTGTCAGGACAAGGTGTACGTGTTGGAAGCCAATCCTCGAGCCTCCCGGACGGTGCCGATCGTGTCCAAGGTGTGCGGTATGTCGATGGCCCGGATCGCCACGGAGATCATGTTGGGCAAGAAACTGAAGGACTTCAATCTGAAGGACCGTTCCATTCCGCATTGCGGCGTGAAGGAATCGGTGTTCCCGTTCTCGATGTTTCCCGAGGTGGACCCGGTGTTGGGGCCGGAAATGAGGTCGACTGGCGAGGTGCTGGGGATGGCGGACTCGTTTGGCATGGCCTTCTACAAGGCTCAGGAAGCAGCCAAGTCGACGTTGCCAACGGCAGGAACCGTGCTGTTGACGGTATGCGAAAAGGATCGGTCCCCGGCATTGGTAGGCGCGGCCAGGCGGTTTGCGCAAATGGGGTTCAAGCTCCTGGCGACCAGGGGAACCCAGGCGTTCCTGGCGGCGAGTGAAGTGGCGGCGGACCTCGTGTTGAAAGTCCAGGAAGGACGGCCAAGTATTGTGGACGTGGTCACCAACGGGGGCATTCAGTTGATCATCAATACGCCTGCCGGAAAGATGAGCGTGACGGACGATTCGTATATCAGGAAGGCGGCCATCAAGCACAAGATCCCGTACATTACGACCGTAACGGCGGCGGTGGCGGCAGCCGAAGGTATTTCGGCGCGGCTCAAGGGTGATTATGAGGTGCGGTCGCTCCAGAGTTATCACGCCGATATCAAGTAAGGGCCGACGGAAACACTATGGACCCCTTGGAGTTGTGTGAGGAAGGAAATGGTGGGATGCGCGTTGCTCCGGTCTATACGAAGGAAAATCTGCTGAATCTGAAGCCACGGCATGACTCGTTTGTCGGTGTGGATTCCGACGGGTGTGTCTTTCCAACCATGGGGATCAAACAGAAGCAGTGCTTTCATCCGTTGATCATCTCCCTGTGGGGGCTGGAACGTATCGAACGGGCTTTGCGGGATGTCGCTGAGTTTGTGAATTTGCACTCGGCGTACCGCGGTCAGAACCGGTTCCCTTGCCTGTTGCGGGTGTTCGACATGTTGCCGGAGTATCCGGGCGTCAAGGCGTCAGGGGTACGGTTGCCGGCGACGGAATCGTTGCGGGCGTTTTGCGAGTCGGGCCTGCCGTTGGGCAATCCGACGCTGGAACAGCGGGTGGCCGAAACGCACGATCCCGAACTGGCGCTGGTGCTGAAGTGGAGTCTGGCGGTGAATGTCGAGGTGGCCAGAACGGTGAAGAACCTCAAACCGTTCCGGTGGGTACGGGAGAGTCTCGACGAAATCGCGAAACATTCGGACGCCGTCTGCGTCTCGCAGACGCCAACCGA
>CAZHRU010000054.1:0-18178 GCA_964535015.1 uncultured Verrucomicrobiota bacterium
TCCCGCATGTTGCACTGGTGGGATGCCGGACACTGGCACTGGATTCACACCTCCACCGCGCGAATGAATTACAGCGGCACCGGCATGGAATGGACCATGATGCCCCTTCTCGTCTTTTCACACTCGAGCCGCCTGTTCTTCCTCGTCAACATTGTCTCCTATCTCTTGATGCCGGGTCTGATATTTTCCATCCTGACTCAACTCGGCGTCGGGCGCCGCACCGCCTGGTTCTGGATGTGGATCCTTCCGACCGGATACTGCTATGTGGCCACGGCCGGCGGCCTCTGCAACGACATCTTCAGCACCGGAGTGGCGCTGGCCGCACTTCATTTTGCCTGCCGCGCGGCACGCCATCTCAACATCACAGACCTCTGGCTGGGCGGTTTGGCGACTGGCCTGATGACCGGGGTGAAAGCCAGTAATCTGCCGCTGGTACTCCCGTTCCTGGTGGCGGCTTTTCCCGCCTGGGTGACCATCAGAACCCGATGGAAACAAACCCTGGGCATTGCCTGCCTGGCTGTGACCGTATCCTTCATTCCCATCGCAATCCTAAGCAAGGCCTACACCGGCGATTGGTCCGGCGACCCCGAACATACGGACCCCCTCCAAGCCACCAACCCACTGACCGCTTTGCTTGGGAACAGCCTCCAGTTGGCGGCACGTTCCATGACCCCGCCTGTATTCCCAATGGCCTCGACATGGAATGCCCATGCAATGGAATTCCTGCCACAATGGGTGCGTTCGCGTTTGGGTCGGGACTTCAAACAGTTTTCACTCCAAATGTCAGAGTTGGGGAATAGCGAACAACTCACCGGCGTCGGCTTGGGCGTCGCCGTGCTATTGGTGACAACCGTCGGCGCCGCTTTGCTCTCCCGCCGCCGTTACCCGCCGCGATCATACCGCAAGGACGTGTTGTTCGCCGGAGTTATCGCCGCGATCGCCTTATGCACCCTTGTGGCAACAGCAAGCGGACCGCGCTACATGATGCCATACTACCCTCTGGCCATCGCCTCCATCCTGGTCCTGCCCGGCACCGTAATAGTCACAAGAACACGGTGGTGGCAACGTCTGGCCATCCTGATGAGTATAGCGGCCTTGATCCTCGTCATCCTCTCTCCCTCACGCCCCCTGTGGCCGGCACAAACCTTTTCATCGGCCCTCCGTGCTTATGCCCCCTCGAATCATTTCGCGGAACGAATGTCCGCCGTCTATTCGCTCTATCGCAACCGGGCCGATGCCTTGGCGCCCGCAAGACTCCTCCTCCCCCCTGAAACACAGGTCATCGGTTTCATCCAATCAGGCGGCGATCCGGAAATTGCTCTTTGGAAACCTTTGGGCCGGCGACGCGTCATGGACATCATTGGCCCGGACATGTCCAATCGCCCCAAACTCGATCAGATGGGAATTCAGGCAATCGTGGCGCGTCGTACCCTCGTGGAGAAACAGTGCGGGACCCTCGAGTCGTGGCTCGCCGTAATTGACGGCCACTTGATCGCCACCGTGAAACTGATTCTCACCGTCGCCGAAGGCGAACAGGAATGGTGTATCGTGAAACTCCATCCGCCCGCTCCGACCACCAGGGAAACCCCGTGAATCCACCTCCCCCACCAACGTTTGACGTACTGGGCACCAACGTCTCGGCCCTCAACCTCTCCGGCGCCGCCGCCCAAGTGGAACAGTGGATCCAGTCACCGGAATTCGGACACTACGTCTGCGTAACCGGTGTTCACGGCATCACCGAAGGCATGCGAAATCCCGCCATCCAGCGTATCCACAACGAGGCCGACGCCGTAGTGCCCGACGGCATGCCGCTCGTCTGGCTTGGCCGACGGCGGGGCCACCCCAACGTGGGACGCGTCTACGGCCCCGATTTGACACTGGCAGTCCTGAACCGGGCGGCCCGGGCCGGTTGGACAAATTACTTCTACGGAGGCGCACCCGGCGTTGCCGACGAACTCAAAGTCCGGATGGAAGCCAAGTTTCCCGGTCTCAAAGTCGTCGGCGCCTTTTGCCCACCCTACCGCCCCCTGGATCCTGCGGAGGAGAGCGCCATCCTTGCCCAAATCAACCGCCTGCAACCTGACCTGTTCTGGATTGGCCTGAGTACACCGAAACAGGAACTGCTCATGGCGCGTTGGAAAGCCTTGGCTATCCGCGTCAAGGTGATGCTCGGAGTCGGCGCCGCCTTTGATTTTCATACGGGCCGCGTGCGACAGGCTCCTCCCTGGATGCAGCACTCTGGCCTGGAGTGGTTCTTCCGGCTCTGCATGGAACCCCGGCGACTGGGCCCGCGATACTTGCGTAACAATCCCGCCTTCGTATTGGCACTCGTGAAGGAATCGCTGGGATTCAGACAAAGGCACCCCAAACTTCCAACGTGCAAACAGGAACACACACAAGGATGACCAGCGAAAACAAACGGTTCTGGCACCTGGCCTTTGCACTGGGCCTGCTGGCGACAATCCTGGCCGTCCGCGTCGCCCTGGTGTGGCGCAGCCCTGATTTCAAATTCCCCGACGAACACACCTATCTCGACATCGCCTCGCATATCGCCACCGGGAATCGCTTTGCCGTATCCCCCGGAAGTCCTGTCTTTGCCGTCCGCCAGGCTCCGGGTCTGCCCCTGCTATTGGGATGCCTTGGAAAGGTGATTCCCCTCACCCCATTGACGGCCAAGATGACGAATGCCTTTGTCTCTGCCATCACTGCGGCACTCTACGCCCTGATCGCATGGCAACTGACACGACGCCTGGCCCCCGCTCTCGGCATGCTCACCCTCGTCGGGTTCCACCCGCCGTTGCTGTATACAGGCGTCACCAATTATCCTCAGACCTTTCAGGGCCTCTGGATGGCCCTTCTCGCCTTGGTCTGGGCCTGGCGCTGCACAAAGGCATCACCCTCGCCCGGCGGCGGCGCTCTCGATGGATCCCTGATCGCCATCGGAGCCCTCTTCGTTCCTACTCAGATCTTTGTCGCCCCGGCCGCACTCGCCTTCCACTGGCGGCGGGGCCGCGCCTGGTTGCTTCGCTATGCCGCTTGGGCCGCGGCGGCCGGCACCTTGGTCCTCACACCCTGGACCCTCAGGAACCTGGCCACCGAACATGCCTTCATCCCCTTCTCCACGAATGCCGGCGAGCAACTCTATCTCGGGTTCAACCCTCAGGCCGGCATGAATACCGGCATCCAGATCGCCCTGCCCGATGAACTTCAGGCGGCGGTGCAAAACGCATCATCCGGAAAGAAAGCGGAAACCGTTTTCCGGCAAGCCGCCATAAAATGGATGTCGGAAAACCCGGCGGCCACCATTCGCCTGTGGACCCTCAAGGCGCTGAACTTCTTCCGATGGGATAACGGGAAAATGGTGACGGAAACCGAGCGATCCGCGGCCCGTGAATGGATCGCACGCCTGACCTCACTGGGCGTCTTCGGCATCGCCCTGCTTGGGGTATGGCGCGGCCGGGGACGCGGGTCCCCCTGGCCCTCAACCGCCACCATCCTCATGCTGGCCCTTGCGGCCGGTCATGCGTGTTTCATCTCACGCTACCGCTATCGCCTGCCGTTTGAACCGTTCCTCCTTCTGGTCGGCATCGCGGGAACGTTTGCCGCCGGAGAAAAAACACACTACGCTACAGGAAACAATCCATGACCATCAGCACTCTCCAGAATGACAGGTGGGACGCAGTGATTATCGGCGCCGGCCCCGCCGGTAGCGCCGCAGGACAGGCCCTCGCCTCCGCAGGCAAACGGGTCTGCATCCTCGAACAACTCGACCGCGCCGGCGGACTGTCGCGCACCATCGATCGCCAGGGTGCACGGTACGACATCGGCCCCCACCGATTCTTCACCAAGGCGGATCGTGTCTTCAACCTATGGAAGAATGCTGGACGCGGTGAACTGATTGAAGTGGAACGCCTGACCCGGATCCTTTACCATAACCATCTGCTACACTACCCCTTGCAACCCATGAACGCCCTGATGGGACTCGGCGTTGGACGAAGTATCCACGCCATGGCCAGTTACGCCACGGCATGCGCACGGCAGATGTGCAACTCCAGAACGGCCGAATCGTTCGAGGACTGGGTGGTCGACCAGTTCGGTCGCGTGCTTTATGAAAGTTTCTTCAAAACGTACACCGAAAAAGTGTGGGGAATTTCCTGCACGGATATTTCCGCCTCCTGGGCCTCCCAGCGCATCAAAGGCCTGAATCTCCCGAAGGCGGTGTTGAATGCTCTCGGCGGCGGACGTTTGTCCAGCATCAAAACACTCGTTGATCGCTTCCTCTATTGCCGGCATGGCGCCGGATCCGCCTATGAAATGATGTGCTCCCAGGTCGTAAACCAAGGCGGCAACTTCCGCCCCCGCGAGGAAGTCATCAAGGTCCGCCATGATGGCCTCGGCACAGTCGAGGCCGTGGTCACCCGGCGTGACGGCCATCTGCAGGAATACAGGGCGGACCATGTCATCTCCACCATGCCAATCACGGAGTTGATCCGACGACTGGATCCCCCCGCCCCTGCGCACATACTCGATGCTGTCAGACAACTCCGGTACCGCACCCATATCTCGGTCAACCTGCTGGTGCCCGGGAACCCGTTCCCGGATAACTGGATCTACGTGCACAGCCCCGAAGTCCGCATGGGCCGGGTGGCCAACTACCGGAACTTCTCAACCGCCATGTGCCCGGATGACCACCACACCCCGTTAACCTTCGAGTATTTCACGTTCGATGGCGACGAGGTGTCTTTGCGTGATGATCAACAACTGATCGACTTGGCTTTGAAGGAGGGTCGCCAGGTCGGACTCCTCGACAAACACACGCCTGCTGACGCCTTCGTGGTTCGCAGTCCTCACGCCTACTGTGTGATCCAACGGGGGTACGAGGCTCCCGTCAACCGCTTGAAAACCTTCATCAACAGTTTCAGCAACTTGTCCTCCGTCGGAAGAGCCGGCATGTTCAAGTACAACAATCAGGATCATTCCATTATGACCGGACTGCTGGCCGCCGACAACCTGCTGGGGGAGAACTTTGACGTTTGGTCGGTCAATATCGATGCGGAGTACCACGAGTCCGGCACGGCCCCAGACCTCTGCGAGGAAGACCATGAGGAGGTCCATCTTGGCAATGAACCCCGCTAATGCCACATTCCAGAACCGGATCGGCACTTGGCTTGGCATAGCCGCCTGGCTCGCGATTGCCTTGGGCCTCCTCCACCTCTACGGCACCCAGGGAAACACCGATCAGCCGGAAGACTTTGGACACTCCACCTTCGCATGGATGCTGTCACGCTGGAACTGGTCGGGAGCCGACATGTCGCATGCATGGCTGATCCCACTCATCAGCCTCTGGGCATTGTGGCAAAGGCGTGAACCCATCCTGTCCGCCGTACGCTTAACCGACAGGCGCGGACTGGCCGTCGTCAGCCTCGGATTGATCACCTACTTGGTCGGAATTCGCACCCAGCAAACACGCATCGTTCTCTTGTCTTTCATCATGCTTCTCTGGAGCATGCCTTTCTACGCCTTCGGATGGGCCGTGGCCCGCCAACTCGTCTTCCCCTGCGCCTACCTGGTGTTTTGTATCCCCTTCACCTTCCTCGACGACCTGACCCTGCCGCTACGTCTGATCAGCACCACCGTGTCGGCCGTCGTCCTCAATGGCCTCGGCATCTCCGTCACCCGGATCGGCACCGCCCTTCACGTCAACACGGGCGAAGGCTTTTCCCTCGATGTAGCCCACCCCTGTAGCGGACTCCGGTATCTCGTGGCCATGATTGCCTTGACCACGGCGTATGCGCATTTCACACAACGCGTCACCTGGCGGCGCATTGTTCTCAGCGTCGCCTCAATCCCCCTGGCTATGATCGGGAACATCGTCCGCATCATCCTGATCGCCATGGTGGGGGTCTGGCTCGGCACCGAAATCGCCGTGGGGTTCTACCATGATTACTCGGGGTACGTCGTGTTCGCCGTGGCAACACTGTTGATGACATGGGTCGGTAGCCTCCTGCACCGCTACGGAACAACTCCTGACGCCTCAACGCCGGAAACACCCCCACACACAACCCCGGCCATCGCCTTACCTGGATCACACCCCGCAAGGTACCCCCTGCTGATTCTGATCATCCTGTTCATAACCATGACCCTTCTGGCTCCGGCCCTCTCACGGGTCTATATTGCCGGCGAAACCACGGCGGACGTGAAACTTGATCTCCCCGCCAACTTCGACCAGTGGAAGGGCGAAGACCTCTTGTACTGCCAGAACGATCAATGTGCGCGCTCCTTCAGAACCGGCGAACTGGACGGAAAGACAGTATGCCCCGTCTGCGGGAAACCCCTCGATCGAATCGCCATTGGCGAACGGACAATACTCCCCGCAGACACACGTATCGCACGGAAATTATATGAAAATGGTAAAGGCGGCCAGGTGGTGGCCACCATCGTCCTGACCGGCGGCGATCAACGCAGCATCCACCGCCCTCAGCAATGCCTCCCGGCACAGGGGTATGCCATCGAGAATCGCAGCGTGCTTCCCGTACAACTGACCGACGGGGCAATGCTCAGGATGACCGTGATGCACGCCAACCCGGAACGAAAGTCGGTCGGCTCTTCATCCAAACGCATGGTGCTCGCCTACTGGTTCGCCGGGGGCGGCCATCTGACACACGACCATCTCCAACGGGTGTTCTGGGTCGCCTGGGATAATTTGCTTCACGGATACAAGGCGCGATGGGCGTATGTGTCCCTGCAAACCTCGGACTCCGGAGCCTCCGGCGATGGCGCCACCGCCTTGGCCGAATTCGCACGGACTTTCTATCCGTTGATCCAACGGAATCCTCCTGCCCCCTCCAGGGATTAGAGTCTCCTCGTCCGACGGGGACCGCCCCCCCTGCCATCATCTTCTGGGGGCGGAACTCTCACGACGCCGCGTCCTGCGGAATGTCAATACGCCCCCTTGGCGAACAACACCACTCCCACAGTCCTAGCCAGAATCTTGATGTCCAAAATCAGATTCTGATTGCGCAGGTAGTAATCATCCAGAATGCACATGTTGTGAAAATTGACATCACTGCGACCTGACACCTGCCACAGGCACGTCAACCCCGGCAACCCGCCATGCCGGCTGTAGTGCCACTCCTCATAGTAGTTCTCAAAGTCCCGCCTCGGCAACGGGCGCGGCCCCACCAACGTCATCTCCCCGCGGAGGATGTTGATCAACTGCGGCACCTCGTCCAGACTGAACCGCCGCAAGAACCGGCCCACGTGCGTCACCCGTGGATCCCGCCGGATCTTGAACAGTCCCTCCCCGGACTCGTTGAACTCCTCCACCTGCGCCAGCAGTTCATCGGCGCGCTCATGCATCGTCCGGAATTTGAACATCCGGAACGGCTTCCGGTTGAATCCAATCCGCTCCTGGATGAAGAACACCGAACCCTTCCCCGTTACCCGGATCGCCGCCGCCACCGCCAAAAGCAAGGGCGCACTCACCGCCAGCAACACCGCCGTCATCACCCTCATCAGCAATAGCCGTATCCGCAACGACATCGCCCCTTCCCCGGGCGGCACCGCAAAGTGCACCAACGGGTATTCGGAAAAGAAATCAGCCGCGATCCCCGCCTCATTCACCAGAACACCCAGATGCCCGGATAAGACTTTGACTTCCTGCTTCAGCCCCTCGGACATCTCCAGAAGCTGCATGATCTGCGCCACCGTCAGATTCCGGTCCGCGCAAATCAGCATCCGCGTGTCATGCCGCCTGACCAGTGCCTCCACTCTCCCAAGCCACGCCCGCATGGACTCGCCCGGTTCAAGAACTGCCGTCGCCACCACCTCCACCCCCTCCGGACGCCGCGCCTGAATGTATCGCTCGATGAACTGCGCCTCGGACCCGCCCCCCATCAGAATCGCCTTGCACCGGATCAACCCCGACCGCACCAGCAAATGCCGCACACCCCACCGGAAAACCATCGCAAGCACCGTGTTCAATCCCAGCAACGTGGCAAACACACTGCGGGGATGGAACTCATTGCGGGTCAGATAGAAGTAGGCATAGAAGAGAAGCAGCGCCGCAAGGTTCGCCACAATCAGGTTCCGGGCCTGATACCGCCGCCGGATGAACCGCCGCCCCGCATACAAGTCCATGAACGCATAGATCAGAACCAGCGTCACCCCGAGAATGCCGAGAATGCGCGGCGCATGATAGTAGTAGAACGAACCCAAGACCGACCCCACGGCCGCCGTATCCCGCACGCCGAGGGCGATATTGACCCACGTAAACACGCGGTCGCCCAAGTCGCTGTGAAAACGCACCAGCAAAGTCCCGTAGTAGGCCGCCACCACCGCCAGTAAGTCAGCCACCACATACGGAAACGCCGACCGATACCACTGTTCTCTTATGATCATGCCTGCATCCAGTTCAGGGCGCAGAGTTTACCATAGGCCTTTGCCCGTTGACGATAGCATCCTCGCGCAACCTGTCAGACCGTCCCCGAGTTCTTATCTCCGGACGGTTGGGGCGCACTCGCCCCTCAAAAATCCATGTACGTGCCCTTCGGCCCCGTCCTCGCATCATCCCATTTCTTCGGCTTCACTTCACCAATGAACGCAATCTTCTTGGAGGACATCAACGATGACTTGCCGTCCCGCTCCCGCACCGCCAGCGACGCCGCATCGAACTCCTGTTGCTTGATGGCTGCCGTTTCCGGCACATCATATTGAACATAGAGCGTGGAAACATCCTTGTCGGAAAAGAACAGGATGTGGGCGCCTGAGGGAATACAGCGATAGTCCCGGTTCGTCACCACCGCCGCCGGGAACTTCTTGATCCGGGTGAATCCGTCCTCGTTGTACACAACCGTGATCACACGCTCGCGATCGAACACCGCCGCATGAATCAACGTGGCATCGACAAAGAGTTTCTCCGGGGGCGGGACCGCCTTGTAGCGACCATCCCTCCAGACCAGCAAGATCTTGTCCAGCGACGAACATTCGAACAGCGTGGTCCCCGCCACCTTGTACCCAAGGTACCCCTTGGCCTTGTCGTGATTGATCTGTAACTCACGCGCCGTCAGATCACGCATCTCCACCGCCCGGAAGGCGGCAATCTCCGTCCGCCGCGCATACGCCTCCCCGTGTTTCTTGAGGAGATTGCGGCAATAACGGATGGCATACCCTGTCAAGTGGGTCAGGTTCTCTCCCGTCTCCGCCAACTCAACGCGCAGTCTCTCCATCTCCTCCGTATTGCGGCCCAGATCGAACAGCGAAATCCGGCGGATGGGAATTCCCAACAGCATGTCAATGTCGCCACGGGTAATGTCACGCTGGAGTTGCGGCCGGAACGGCTCGACACCGCTACGCACCACGGCCTCGATCTCCTCGGGCGTCCGGCATTGCTCAATGGGCTTGTAGAGTCGCTGCTCCACAAATAACTGCACCAGCGTCTTCCGGTGCAGTTCCTCGGTCAATTGCCGTTGCTGCAACTTGAGTTTCTTCTTGAGCAGGTCAAGCAGGCGCGCGACGTGGTGCCGCAACACCTCCTCCACGCCCAGTTCAACCGGTTTGCCGTCGCGGATGGCCATGATCCGGCTGGCCACCTGCATCTCGCACTGCGTGAAGGCATACAGCGCCTCCCTGGCCCGCCCGGCGTCCTGCCCGTCCTGGAGCTGAATCTCAATCTCCACGGCGCCCGCCGTGTAGTCGTTGATGCTCCGCAGTCCGATCTTCCCCTTGCGCCCCGCTTCCTCAATCGAGGCGATCACGGAATCGGTGGTGGCACCCGCGGGTATCTCGCGAATGACCAGCGTACTGGCGTCGCGCTGCTCCACCCGCGCCCGTAAACGCACCGACCCCCGCCCCACCTCATACCCCGCCACATCCATCAACCCGCCTTGGATAAAGTCGGGGTAAACCTCGAACGGCTTGTTCTGCAAAATCGCGATCTGCGCCTCGATCAGTTCGCAGAAGTTGTGCGGCAGGATGCGCGTCGAAATCCCAACCGCTATCCCTTCCGCACCCAGCATCAGCAATAGCGGCAACCGCGAGGGTAACGTCACCGGCTCCTGCTTGCGCCCGTCATACGTCGCCACGAACTCGGTCAGATCATCATGGAAGATCTCTTCCCGGGCCAGTTCGGTCAGACGGCATTCGATATAACGCGGCGCGGCCGCCGGGTCCCCGGTAAGCGCGTTGCCAAAATTCCCCTGCCCCTCGATCAGATACCGCTTGTTGGCGAGCGCCACCAACGCGTCGCCAATGGACGCATCGCCATGCGGATGAAACTGCATGCAGTAGCCGACAATGTTGGCCACCTTGATGAACTTGCCGTCATCGTTCTCGTGCAGTGAATACAGGATGCGGCGCTGTACCGGTTTGAGCCCGTCATCCAAGTCCGGAATCGCCCGGTCCCGGATGACGTAGGAGGCATACTGGATGAAGTTACTGTCCACCAGACGCTTGAGGGGCCCCTCCGGCAACGCCGCGATGTCGCGGACCCGCGCCGCCGCCCGGCTCCCCGACGCCACCTCCGCGACCGGCCCGGCCAGTTCGTCACCCGCGAAAAGGTCCGGCTGGTCGCTCACGGAAGCGCCTCCACCGTCAGGTTGTTCATGATGTACTGCCGGCGCTCGGGCGTGTTCCGCCCCATGTAGAACGACAGCAAACCCGGAATGCTGTGCCGGTGCTCCACACATACCGGGGTCAACCGGATGTCGGCCCCGATGAATTGCTTGAACTCACTCGGCGAAATCTCGCCCAACCCCTTGAATCGGGTCACCTCGGACGCCCGCCCGATGTCCTTCATGGCCGCATCACGTTCCTGCTCGGAATAGCAGTAGATCGTACGGCTCTTGTTGCGCACCCGGAACAGCGGCGTCTCCAGGATGTGGATGTGCCCGTCACTCACCACTGGCTCAAAAAAACGCAGAAAGAAGGTCAGGAGCAGGTTGCGGATATGGAGTCCATCCACATCGGCATCCGTCGCCAGAACAATCCGGTTGTACCTCAGCCGCTCCACTGACTCCTCGACATCCAGACTGCGCATGAGGTTGTAGAGTTCCTCGTTCTTGTACATGATGTCGCGGTTGAGTTCGCATACGTTCAACGGCTTGCCGCGCAACGTAAAGATCGCCTGCGTCGCCACATCGCGGCAACTGACAATCGAGCCGGACGCCGATTGCCCCTCGGTGATAAACAGCGTCGACTCCTTGCCATCGCCCGTGGCGCGGTCGTAATGCACCTTGCAATCCTTGAGTTGCGGCACACGGATCGAGGTGGCGCGCGACCGCTCGCGGGCAATCTTCTTGATGGATTGCAGTTCCTTGCGCAACTTGACCGTTTCCTCAATCTTCCCGATCGCCGTTTCCGCCGCCTTGGGATGCCGGTGCAATAAGTCCGCCACCACCTCACGGACCTGCTGGACCAGGTCACTGCGCAGTTCGGTGTTGCCGAGTTTGTTCTTGGTCTGCGACTCGAATACCGGCTCCTTGATCCGCACCGCCACGGACCCCGCCATCCCCTCGCGCACATCATCGCCCTCAAACTTGCCCTTGGATACCTCGTTGAATCCCTTGACCAACCCCTCCCGGAAGGCGCTGAGATGCGTGCCGCCATCGCTGGTGTACTGCCCATTCACGAACGACAGGAAGGTCTCCTCAAACCGGTTGGTGTGGGTGAAGGCGATCTCCAACACCTTGGAGCGGTGATGCAGTATCGGATACAACGCCTCATCACCCACTTCATCCCGGATAAGATCCATCAGCCCGTTCTGGGAACAATAGGCCTTGCCATCGTACTCGATCGTCAGACCCGCATTGAGAAAGGTATAGAGCCGCAGGCGGCGGATCAGATGATCCCGGACGTAGTTGACCGTGCCGAAAATATCCGGATCCGGTTCGAATTCCACCAGAGTTCCATCCGGGTCATCCGCCTTGCCCTTGTTCTCTCGCAACAACTTGCCGCGCTTGAACTCCGCCTCGGCAAACTCGCCCGCCCGCACACTACGGACCCGGAACGCCTTGGACAGGGCATTGACGGCCTTCGTACCAACCCCGTTAAGCCCCACGCTGAATTGAAATACCTCGTCGTTGTACTTCGCGCCGGTATTGATGCGTGACACACACTCCACGACCTTGCCCAGCGGGATGCCCCGTCCAAAGTCACGCACCACCACCCGCGGCCCGTCAAAGGCCACCGTCACCCGAGTGCCATAACCCATGATGAACTCATCCACGGCATTGTCGACGACTTCCTTGACCAGCACATAGATGCCGTCGTCATAGTCAGAACCATCGCCAACGCGGCCAATATACATGCCGGTTCGTTTCCGGATGTGCTCCAGCGAGGAGAGCGTCTTGATCTTGCTCTCGTCATAGTTATGGGTTTTGGCCGCGCTCATGATGCAAAGGGCGGCCATTGTACCGATTTTCAACAGGATGAAAGAAAAATTAATTTCCATTGACATACATCGTCACGCGAGGCATGATACCTCGCATAACAATGTATGAGGTCGTTTACAACCCAAGGAGGCGGATATGGACTTCGATGCGAACCTGTTGAAAGGCACAGTGGACCCGATCATACTGAAACTCGTCGACGAACGAGCCATGTACGGGTACGAAATCATCAAGGTGATCAACGAAAGAACTCAGGGGGCTTTCGAATGGAAGGAAGGCACTCTCTACCCTTGCCTGCACCGCCTAGAAAGTGCCGGCCTTATCCAAAGCCAGTGGAACGAAGCCGAGAACGGGCGTAAACGTAAATACTACACCATCACCCGCAAGGGCGCGGGACTTCTGAAAATAAAGGTCAGCGAGTGGACCGCCTTCTCGACCGCTGTCCATGCCCTGCTCGTCACCCCTGTCCCCGCGTAAACCCAATCCATTATTCAAAGGAGCCTCGCGCATGACCAAGGAACAGCGGGATCAATTGCTCAATGACGCCACCATCGGACTCAAGGGGGACCCCGAACTCCGGCTGGACGTTAAACAGGAACTCGCATCGCATCTCGAAGCCGCCACCGATGCCTACCGCGACTCAGGCAAGACCGAAGCCGAGAGTCTTGACCTTGCCGCCAAAACGTTTGGGTCACCACTGGAAATGGCGACGGAACTGCAGGCAGCCAACCTCAACCGGATGAAATGGCGCGCCCTCGCCCGCCTTGCCGCAGGCGCGCTTCTCGTCCCCGGCGCCATCGCCGTGGCCTGGCTCATCGCCACCCCAACCCTCAAACAAACCCGGGGCATCCTCTCCAGCATTAACCTCATTGGCTTCGATATTCTTAAAGCCAATGACTTCATGCAAGACCAGCAACAAACCTTCGAACGCCACCTCCCCCCTGAAAAACGCCTCATCCTGTTCGGCGACAAGTCCCGCCTCACCGCCGCCGAACAACAACGCGCCATCTGGGAAAAGGATCCGACCAATCAGGTCTTCTACGGCAACTACATCACCTACCTGATATCCACCCATCAGGGAGCAACGAATCAGGGGGCGATCATCCAGATGGAAAAGGCCCTACGCGAAGGCGAGCGCCTGGATCCGGACAACGCCCGGTATAACTACCTCCTTGCCCATCTCCTGCTGAACAAAGCCGCCGAAATCAACCAGGACAAGACACCGGCAGGCAACACCAACAAACAATACCGCATGATCATCAAGGATCGCGCCCTGCTCGATCAGGCCATGTCGGAATACGCCAAGGGGAATGCAAAACCCTTCTGGACGCCCCGCACCAGGGAGATGTTTCTTCTGCGGATGTCTCTACTCCCCCTCAGTCGGAACATGCTTGAACGCTTGTGGAAAATCGGCATGGCCGCAGGCCTAGTCCTGCCGGATCTGACCCAACAACGCCAATTGGCACGCGCTGGCATCCTCTACGGGGACTTACTCCTCTCTGAAAATCGAAGAAACGACGCCCTCCCTTTCCTTGAATCCTGGTATCCTCAGAGTCGAAAACTCTTCTCCGGCGGATTCACCCTGATTGATCAACTCGTCGCTTTCGCCATCGTCAGGATGGGGAACGAACAGGGAACGCCCGCCCTCGCCGCCGCCGGGGAAACCCGCCGTGCAGAACTAATGCAACGCCGGGCAAAGGCAATCCTGGCACCCCAGGACCAGTGGACCCTGCGGCGCAAACAGGTGCAGTCCGAGGCCGACGAAAACGACTTCGAGAATAGCGCAGGACCTCTGATCCACATGCTCTTGCCCGCCATCGGAGAACCCTACCCGACGAAGGCCGACATGACCTGTGAACGACTTATCTGGTACGTCCTCATGGAAGAGGCCGCCTCAATGGCTCTTGTGTACGTCCTCCTGTCCATGATGGTGATGATGCTGATCGTCTACCTCCGGTGGCGATGGACCAAAGGATTCGCGTCAGCCCCCCTTCTAATCCTGCCCGACACGAAACACTTCCTCAAGATCCTTGGATATTCGATCCTGCTCCCCTTGTTGATCTATTTTGTCTTCACCCGCTACAGCGGTCTATCCGGCCAGGAACGCTCCATGCTGGGGGGCCACTACTGGATCGTCCCATTGGAAATCTTCACGCTGGCCCTTGTCATAATCTTTCTAAGCGTCCTCCTGTCCGTACGGCACAGTTGGCGGCGGTGCCGTGACCTTGGAATTCCCGTTCCGGCCACCATGTCGGGATGGAAGATCTTCATCCTGGCCAACATTCCCTTTGTCCTGCCGTTATGGTGGTTGATGTGGGGCAAACGGGAAGGACTGTTCCGTGGCACGGTGGCAAGATCACTCATCCCCATCTTCGCCTGCGCCACCATCCTGATCGGCCTGACAACTCAACCCTATCTGACCTTCAGGGAGTATACCCTTGTCCAGAACGATCCCCTGCTGTCTTTCGTTGAACAAGGCGCCGGATTTAGCAAACCGGAAGCACAACTGGTAGACCGACTCCAACGGGAAGCACTCGCCGCCTTCGATTCCATTGAGAAAAACCCCTGATCTTGTGCCATCGTCGTGTGGTAAGATCCCATCTCATGGAAGTCCTGCCCGGAAAGAGGCGCCGTCCCTACCGGCCGACTGTGACCGGCTTATCCACCACCCCGGCATAAACCACGATAATCTCAGCCGGCACCTTGCCCGGATTGAACCCGTAGTGCAGGGTGTCCACGACCTCAACGTTGGAGTCGCCAGCCTTGAGGTGCAGGGTCTGCCCTGCGGCAGTGACCACCGTGAGTTCCCCGCTAATCAGCACCCCGGCGTTGATCACCGTATGCTCATGCGGCTCAAGCCGTGCACCCGGCGGTATCGTAATCTGCAGGACCGTAATCTCCGGCTTCCCCTGCGGATAAGCCGGCAACTGTGCCCCATTCCAACTGCACGTGGCCTTGGCCAACTGCTTCACCGCCGGTTTCCCTGCCGTAGCGTCCGGTTTGCTCGCCACCGTCGCACAACCCGATTGCAGGACCAATACCGCCAACCCCACAACCATTACTCGCATGAATCCAATTCTCATTCTATTCGCCTTCCTCGGCCGCGTCTGGCGCCGCGAGTTCCAGGATGCGCCCCGCTTCGCCCGCCGGCATCTCGTGCACCATCCGTAACTTGCGCTCCATCATCCGCGTCCGCACCGCCGTCTTATCCAGCGTCTTGGCGGCCATGTTCAGATGATCCTGAACCTTTTCCAGCACTTCACCGAATTTGCCAAACTCAGCCTTCACCGCCGCCAGCACCTCCCACACCTCGCTGGACCGCTTCTCGATCGCCAGGGTATGGAACCCCACCCGCAGACTGTTGAGGATCGCCGCCAGCGTGGTCGGCCCCGTCGGTAGCACATGGTATTTCTGCTGCAAGGTGTCGGCTAATCCCGGATGCCTCAACACCTCCGCATAAAGTCCTTCCGTGGGCAGGAACATGATCGCAAAGTCCGTCGTGCGCGGCGGATTGATGTACTTGTCGCGGATGTCCTTCGCGCACTTCTCAATACTGCCGGCCAACGCATTCGTGGCGCGCTTGACCCCCTCCGCATCGCCCGCCCCCGCCGCCTCCACCAACCGCTCGTAATCCTCTTTCGGAAACTTGGCGTCTATCGGCAACCACACCGCCTCATCCCCCGGCCCGCCCCGGCCAGGCAACTTGACCGCATACTCCACCTGCTCCGCCCCCTCCTTGGGATGGAACCGCGCCTCATACTGTTCCGGCGTCAGGATCTGCTCCAGAATGGCGCCCAACTGGTACTCACCCCACGTCCCGCGCTCCTTGACGTTCGTCAGCACCCGCTTGAGATCCCCAACCCCGTCCGCCAGCGATTTCATCTCGCCCAACCCCCGCTGCACGGCCTCCAACCGCTCGCTCACCAGTTTGAAGGATTCCCCCAGCCGCTTCTCCAGCGTACTGTGCAACTTCTCGTCCACCGTCTGGCGCATCTGCTCAAGTTTGCTCTCGTTCCCCTGCTGTAACTCCTTGAGTTGCGCCTCCAGCCGGTTGCGCATGCTCTCCAGTTCCTTGCGGTTCGATTCCTCCAGCCGCGTCGTGACTCCCACCAGTTCGCCCAACCGCGCACTCTGCTGTTCGCCCAGTTTGGACAACGCATTCACCGCGGTCTCCGACGACTCCTTCTGCGCACGGGCCACTTCCTCGCGCAGGTTCCGCGCCTCGCGCGACGCCTCCTCACGCCCTGTCCGCAATTCATCGCGCAGCACCTGCTCCAGGGCCGCCCCGCCGCCCGCCGGACGCCGCCAGACCAGGAACACCAACACCCCCAGACCGCCCAACGCGACCAGCGTGATGATATCAATCATGTCCATGGCACCCCCCTTTTGTCCACCTATACGACAACATCCCCAACTTCATCCGCACCCCGTTCCGCCGGGAAGGAAATCGCCTCATTGCCCGCCTTCTTGAGCATGAACCACTTCATGGGGCGCCCGGTCGCCGCAATGAACATGCCGCGCACCACATAGACCATCAGGATCACCCCGGCCGTATAAGAGGTCACTATCAACCGCAGAACCGCGCGCCACCCGAACCGGGATAGCACCGCCCCCGATAGCGAGGCAATCAGCAATCCGCTACTGAGCAGGATATAGCCCAGCGACTCCCCAATCCGGAGATTTCCGATTTTCACCGGAGACGGTTCTCCCGGCAGCAGGGCCGCAACCCCCGTGACAAGACCCACAACCAGCATCGTCAGCAGTAGCGCCGTCATCAGGTAACCGCTCCCGAATAACAACATGGCCATCTTGCGCCGCCCCGTCGCCAGACCGCTCGTCAGCAACTCAGCCCCATGATCGACAAAACAGCGCGTCACGCCATACGCCCACCGCATCTGCTGCCGGAAAAGGTCGGGAAAGTTGTGCGGCACCTCGCTCGCACACTCCAGGTCCTCGACAAACCCGATCCGCTGGTTTCGCGTGTACACACGGAAGGTGTAGTCAATATCCTCGGTCAGCGACCCCTCCCGCCACCGGCCCCCATCCTCCAGCAAATCGCGACGCACCAGTTCAGCCGACCCGCAGAAAACCGACGTATCGCAGAACCGCCACAGGAACGGCAGGATTAGGGTGTGAATCACATAGACAATGCTGGCCCCCATGATCGAGGCACTGTTCTGCAGCGGATCCAACACACGCCACCGCGCCTGTACCCCCGCCAACTCCGGATCCGCCATCACCGGCGCCACGATCCGTTTGAGGAAATCCGGTTCCGGCAGAAAATCGGAATCAAAAACCAGCAGGTAGTCGCCCCGCGACTGCTTAAGCATGTGGTTGAGGTTGCCTGGCTTGTACCCGGCATTGTTCCCGCGCCGGATAACCCGTACCCGCGGATTCTCCGCGGCAAACCGGTCCAGTTGTTCGGATACGTCCGGCCGGTTGCTATCGTCGCCAATCAGAATCTCATACCGGTCGGCAGGATACTCAAACGCCAGACACCGCGTCGCACACTGGATGGCCGCCAATTCATTGTAGGTGGGAATCTGGATCGTAACGTCCGGATACGGGGCCCCCGCCGGTACCGCCACCGGCTCCCGCCGCCGACGCACCACCACCAGCACCGTCACCAACAGGTAGATCCCCGTCAGCACTGCGGCCACTCCCAGCAGACCGTGCAGCAATATATTCAAAAAACTGGTCATGGATGATCCCCGCCAACTCCACCAATCCGAAACAAGCCGTTGAAGGTATCAAGAGTTGCCATGAATACACAAATCAGAAAACGTTTCTTC
>CAZHRU010000055.1:0-17862 GCA_964535015.1 uncultured Verrucomicrobiota bacterium
TGGCGATGATCAAGATGGATGGGACGGCCACCAAGGGGAAACTGGGTGCCAATGCGATTCTGGCGGTGTCCCTGGCGACGGCCAAGGCGGCGGCGGAGTACTGCGGGCTTCCGCTGTTCCGGTACATTGGCGGCGCGAACGCCAAGGTGATGCCGGTGCCGATGATGAACATCATGAACGGCGGCGCGCATTCCGACGCCCCGATCGATATCCAGGAATTCATGATCATGCCCAAGGGCGCGAAGTCGTTTGCCGAGGGGCTGCGCATGGGCACGGAAGTGTTCCACGCGCTGAAGAGCGTGTTGAAGGGCATGAAACTCAGTACGTCGGTTGGCGACGAGGGTGGATTCGCGCCCAAACTGGCGAGCAACACCCAGGCGCTGGATGTGATCATGGACGCGATCAAGTTGGCCGGGTACAAGCCGGGCAAGGATGTGTTCCTGGCTTTGGATGTGGCGGCGAGCGAATTCTACGATGCCGGCAAGAAGCGTTATGTGTTCAAGAAGAGCGACGGGTCGGTTCATACCGCCGAGGAGATGGCGGCGTTCTACGCCAAACTGTGCGCGAAGTATCCGATCATCAGCATTGAGGACGGGATGTCGGAGAACGACTGGGATGGCTGGAAGAAGTTGACCGAGAAATTGGGCGACACGTGCCAGTTGGTGGGCGATGATCTGTTCGTGACCAACACCAAGTTCCTCAAGAAGGGCATTGATCTGGGGATTGCCAACTCGATCCTGATCAAGGTCAACCAGATTGGCACGTTGACGGAGACGCTGGATGCGATCCGGATGGCGACGCAGGCGGGGTACACGGCGGTGGTGAGCCATCGTTCGGGCGAGACCGAGGATGCGACCATTGCGGACATCGCGGTGGCGACGAATGCGGGCCAGATCAAGACCGGCTCGCTGTGTCGCACGGACCGGGTCTGCAAGTACAACCAGTTGCTGCGCATTGAAGAGATGCTGGGCGAGCATGCGGTGTATGGCGGCGTGATCTGAGTGTTGGTTGAAGAGGGGCATCGGGGCCGCCGTGAGGAGGGTCCCGATGTCCCGTTGAAGGCAGGGGGATCCGGACGGTTGCGGGAAACGCAGGCGGGATTGCCATCATGAGTTTCTGGGTAATGCTTTACCGGTTGGCGTGGATCATCGTGGTGGTGAGTTGTGTCATCGCGGTGGTTTGCGTTTTTGTGCCCCGGGCGCATATGCACCAGGAGCTTCAGCGCCGGAAGCGGGCGTTGGAGGAGGGGAATGTCCGGCTGGAGAGCAAGATCCGTCAGTTGGATGAGAAGCAACAGCGGTTCCGGACTGACCCGGAGTTTGTGGAGCGGATTGCGCGTGAGCAGGGGATGGCCAAGCCGGGGGAGACGATATTCCGGTTTGCGGGCACGAATTCTGTTCCAGGGGGGCGACCATGAAGCGGTGTAAACCTGGCTTGGGCTGGTGGTTGGTGTTGCCGGCGGTGCTGCTGGCGTTCACCGGTTGTATCAAGATTGATTCAACCCTTGATATCGCACCCGACGGCGGCGGGACCTGGCGTCTGGTGTATGCGTTACCCACGCACATGATCCGCCAAATTGAAAGCACGAGCAGTATGGTGAAGGAACTTGACCGTTCAGGGAAGGGTGGAGCGGCGAGTTCCGTGAACCGTGTTGCGGATTTGCCGTACTTGTTCGATGAGACGGTCATCAAGGACCGGTTCAAATTGCTGGAGAGTCAGGGGATCGTGCTTGGCAAGGTGCGGACCCGGATGCAGGGAGGGTGGACTTATGTGGATCTATCCATAAAATTCACCCGTTTGGAGACGTTGCTGAGCCAGCCATTCCTGGCGGAGTGTGGTTTTGCCCTGTCAACCACCGGGTCAGGAACCCTCAAGTTGGTGGTAACGCTTCCGGATATGGGGGCGCCAGCAGAACTCCCCAATCTGGATGATCCTGAGGTCAGTGAGCGGGTTCGTCCGTTCATGAATGGATTCAGGGTGGTGTCGCGGATCGGGGTGCCTGGCGAGATTCGCAATAGCAATTCCTCCAGCAGCGATTCCCGCCGGGCGACCTGGGAATGGGATTTTGACAAGGACAACCGGGCATTGGCGGGGTTATCCCAGGCGAAGATGATTCTTGTATTCGATGCGGTGGACAGCCGTCCGCGCGATTTTTCGCGGCCGGCGAAGCGGGAGTAGTTGCCGTTTTGCGGTTGAGTTCGCTTATTGACAGTGACGGGCTGTTTCGGCTTAAATGCCGCAGTTTAACAACTTGCCCTAGGAGAAGACCCCTTGGATTTTGAAATGTTGCGCCACAGCACGGCGCATGTGATGGCGGCCGCGATACGACGGCTTTTTGAGAAAGTGCAGTTCGATATCGGGCCGGCAACGGACAGCGGGTTCTATTACGATTTCGATCTCACCCACCGTCTTACCCCCGAGGATTTCCCGGCGATTGAGAAAGAGATGGCGCGTCTGGTCGCGCAGGATCTGCCGTTTGAACGGGTGGAGATGACGAGGGCGGCGGCCCGCCAGCACCTCGAGGCTGATGGGCAACGGTACAAGATCGAGCGTCTTGCCGATATCCCCGAGGGTGAGGCGATCAGTTTCTACCGGTGTGGTGAATTCCAGGATCTCTGCCGGGGGCCCCATGTGTCGAGCACGGGGAAGCTCAAGGCCTTCAAGTTGCTTTCGGTGGCGGGGTCCTATTTCCGCGGAATCGAGACGAACCCGATGTTGCAGCGGGTTTACGGGATTGTGGCGGAATCGCAGCAGGAACTGGATGAACAGATCCGGCGTCTGGAAGAGGCATTGAAGCGGGATCACCGCAAGTTGGGCAAGGAACTTGACCTTTTCAGTGTGCAGGACGATGTGGGGCCGGGTCTGATCCATTGGCATCCCAAGGGTGCGCGCATCCGTTCGATCATTGAGGAGTTCTGGCGCCAGGAGCATTTCAAGGCAGGGTATGAGATTCTGTACACGCCGCATATCGGGCGGTCGGGGCTGTGGGATACGTCCGGGCATTTGGGGTTCTACCGCGAGAACATGTATGCGCCGATGACGATTGACGACGTCTCCTACTTCGTCAAACCGATGAACTGTCCTTTCCACATCCAGATTTACAAGACGCACAAGCGTTCCTATCGGGATCTGCCGTTGCGGTGGGCGGAGTTGGGCACGGTTTACCGGTATGAGAAGACGGGGGTGTTGCACGGGTTGTTGCGGGTGCGCGGATTCACCCAGGACGACGCCCATATCTTCTGCACTCCGGAGCAGATCGAGAACGAGGTCAAGCGCACGGTCAAGTTTGCGTTGGGCATCTGGCGTGCGTTTGGATTCACGGAGATTACCGCCTATCTGGCCACCCGGCCGGCGAAAGCCGTGGGCGAAGAGGAACGGTGGGAACAGGCCATACGGTCGCTTAAGCAGGCGTTACAGGCGGAGCAGATTCCCTTTGAGGTGGATGAGGGGGGCGGGGCGTTCTACGGTCCGAAGATTGATTTAAAGGTCAGGGACGCCATCGGGCGCGAATGGCAGATGAGTACGATTCAATTCGATTTCAATCTTCCGGAGCGGTTTGAGTTGACCTATCACGGCGACGACGGGAAGGAGCACCGTCCCTATATGGTTCACCGTGCGTTGCTGGGCAGTCTGGAGCGGTTTTTTGGCGTGCTGGTTGAGCACTACGGGGGCGCGTTTCCGGTGTGGCTGGCCCCGGAGCAGGTGCGGATTCTGCCGATTACCGACAAGCAACTGGCGGCGGCGGACCAGACGGCCGAACGTCTGCGCGAACAAGGATTCCGGGTCGGGATTGACCGCGGGGCCGAGAAGATTGGCGCCAAGATTCGCGATGCCCAGATGCAGAAGATTCCCTACATGCTGGTTATGGGGGGGCGTGAGGTCGAGCAGGGCACGGTGGCGGTAAGGAGCCGGACGGCAGGAGACCTGGGCGCCATGACGTTGGAAGAGGTTGTGGGCCGGCTGACTGAAGAGGTGGCCGGCAAGGTGATCAGTGATAACAAAGGGACCGAAAGCGGGTCCGCAACAAGGAGGTAGGCAATTCGTCCGACGACGGTCAGAGTAAATCACAGGATTCGCGCGCCGCAAGTGCGGTTGCTCGGTCCCACTGGCGACATGATTGGTGTTGTGTCGATCAGCGAAGCCATGTCGATGGCGGTACGCAGCGGGTTGGATTTGGTGGAGATTTCGCCAAATGCCGAACCGCCGGTTTGCCGTGTCATGGATTTTGGCAAGTTCAAGTATGAGCAGAGTCGCAAGGAACGCGAGGCGCGGAAGCACCAGCATGCGGCCGAGATGAAGGAAATCAAGTTCCACGCGAACGTGGCGGATCACGATTTTGCAACCAAGATCAACCATATACGCGGGTTTCTTGAGAAAGGGATGAAGGTCAAGTGCTCGTTGTATTTCCGGGGACGTGAGAATGCCCACCGGGAACTCGGGTTTGCCGTGATGGAGCGGGCGGTGAAGGCCTGCGAGGACATCGGCCAGACGGACATGACGCCCAAGTTGATTGGCAACAGCATTGTCATGGTGCTGAGTTTGCGATCGGCCAAAGTCGTGGCGAAGCCTGAGCGCGAAGGGGCGGGGCTTCCGTTGGGAGGGATTCAGGTGCCTGCACCGGTTCAGCGTCCGGTTGCGCCGGTTCCGGTGGCGGCGAAGATTCCTTCCGGTGTCGGACGGTGAGTTTTCTGTCGTTCGGGTAAACGTTGCAGTGACCCTGCGCCGTGGGAACGTGGCGCAGGGTTTTTTTTGTCTGGAACCAGTTGACATTGGAAGAGTGGTTTTGTTATCAACATGAACTCTTTATTTGACGGGGACGTGTAAAAGTCGACATGTGAAGGGTCTGAGAGACGTATGGCCAGCAAAATCAAACCAAAGACGGCGAAAAAGCCTGTAACAGGCAAGGTGGCGAAGACGCCTGTGGCGGGCAAGGTGGCGAAGAAACCCGTGGCAGGCAGGGTGGCGAAGGCCGCCAAGCCTGTGATCAAGGGGGTTCACCATGCGAAGCCGGCTCCCAACGCGGCCAAACAGGCGAAGGCGGCGGTAACAGGGGCGAAGCGCGACAAGGCGGTTCCGAAAGCGCCTGTGCCGGCTCCCAAGGCGAAGTTGGCAGCGCGGAAGAGTCATATCGACAGCAAGAGTCTATCGCGGATTCAGGAGATGTTGATCAAGATGCGTGATCGCCTGACCGGGCAGATAACGGCCCTGTCGGATGACACCCTGAAGTATGTTGATGACAGTTCTTCCGAGGATCGGACGGATGATTTTGATCGCGAGTTTGCATTGAACCTGGTGAGTACCGAGCAGGATTCCGTGTTCGAGATTGACAATGCCTTGCGCCGGATCAAGGAAGGGGCCTACGGGTCCTGTGACTTCTGCGGGTGTGCGATAGAAAAAGCCCGTCTGCAGGCGTTGCCGTTTGCGCGGATGTGCGTCAAATGCCAATCGGCGCAAGAGAAGGGGCGGGCGCGTTTCCGTCCTTTCGGTGAGGCGCTGGAACAGGGTGTCGAGCAGGAAGTGCCTGAGGTTGTCGAACCGGAAGAGAACGAGTAACGGTTACCATGGCGGCATGGCGACCGCGGGGGGTGTCGCGCCGGTCAGGATATGCTGGTATTACTCCTAAGCGTTGCCGTGGCGGTGTTGGACCAGGTCACCAAAGATCAGGTCATGACGCATTTCTATCCGGGGGAGTCGCTGGCGATGGTTCCGGGCTTTTTTGATCTCGTTTACGTCCGGAATACCGGAGCGGCGTGGGGGATGTTCGGCGGATCCAATGGCTGGCTGGCTTTGTTTTCCGTGGTCATGCTGGTGGTGATTGTCGTGTTCCGGCGTTCCTTTCTCAGTGACACCTGGATCCACAAGGTGGCTTTTGGCCTGATGACCGGTGGAATAACAGGAAACCTGATTGACCGGTTACGGCTCAACTACGTGGTTGATTTCCTTGATTTCCACTGGTATTCGCACCATTTTCCGGCCTTTAACGTGGCCGATTCGGCCATTTGCGTTGGAGTGGGTCTTTACATGTTGACGGCATTGATGTCGCCGACGCATCCACTCCGGGGGCCGGGTCCGAATGGATGCTCAGACCAAACAGAATAGGCCATTCAGTGCGTATATCCTGGTGGGCCCCACGGCGGCAGGGAAGACGGCTGTGGCCCAATGGATTGCCGAGAAAAAGGGATGGCCGATCCTGTCCGCCGATTCCATGCTGGTGTACCGCGGGATGACGGTGGGGACGGCAAAACCCTCACGGGAAGAACGGCGTCGTGTGCAGTACTGGGGCGTTGATCTGGTCAATCCCTGTGATGCATTCAACGTGGCGATGTTTGTCGAGGAAGCGCGGCGGTGTCTTCAATCGGTGGCGCCGGGTCAGGGGCCGATTGTGACGGGCGGGACCGGGTTGTACATCCGGGCGTTGATCGAGGGATTGGACGACGTTCCGGCCGGGGAATCCGCGGTACGTGCGCGGTGGCAACAGGTGCTGGAGACGGAAGGGATTGAGGGGCTGCAGCGTGCCTTGCGGGAGCGAAACCAAGCCTGGTTTGACGGACTGGCGGACCAGCAGAATCCGCGCAGGCTGATCCGGGCGTTGGAGGGACACGAGGCCGGGATGGCGGGACCGCGCCGGTCCTGGAAGGGGCAGGGGGGGCGTTCGCAGGTCGCGGGTTTGTCCGTCGGTCGTGAGGATCTGCAACGGCGCATCGAGGAGCGAGTCCAGGCGATGTACAGGAACGGGTTGCTTGAGGAGACCCGGGCGCTCCTGGATGGCGGGCAGGGGTGGTCGGCGACGGCGGCCCAGGCGATTGGATACAAGGAAGCGGCGGCCTGTCTAGGGGGGGGGCTTTCCCGTGATGAGGCCATTGCCCTGACGGTGATCCGGACGCGACAGTTTGCCAAGCGCCAGGCGACGTGGTTCAGGAACCAACTGTCGGTACAGTGGGTAGAGGTGGAACGGTCGGTGCCGGTTGAAGAGACGGCGCGACGGGTTCTGGAAACCTGGGAGACGCTGGGGGCCACTCCATTGGGGATTTGAAATGGAATTAAATGCAATGCAAAGCGACACCCCGGCGGACGGGGCGATGCCGGTCTGCTACCGTGTTTGCGACATGCCGGCACGGTTGCGTCCGCGCGAAGCGATTGAACGGCAGGGAGTCGAACAGGTATCGGAAGTGGCCTTGCTGGCGGTTTTGTTACGCAGTGGATCGGCGGGCATGAATGTGGTGGATCTGGCGGAGGCGATTCTGAGGCATTACGGGTCGCTGACGGCGGTGGCCAGGGCGTCCGTTGAGGAGTTGGCCGGCAACAAACGGTTCAAGGGGTTGGGCAAGGTCAAGGCGCAAATGGTGAAGGCGGCGTTGGAACTGGCACGGCGCATGGCGGATGAGACGCGCGATGAACGCGGTGCGTTCGTGAGGTCTCCGGAAGATGCCGCCTCGGTGCTGCGGGCATCGGCGCGGGCGCTGGATCACGAGCGGTTCTGGACGCTCCTGCTCGATACCCGCAACCGGATCAAGGGGGCGGCGCAGGAAATATCCAAGGGTATCCTGGATGCCAGTCTTGTTCATCCGCGGGAGGTGTTCAAATCCGCCATTCAATCGGGTTGCGCCGCACTGGTTCTCGTGCATAATCATCCTTCCGGCGACCCGACGCCATCGGCGGAGGACCTGCGGATTACGAGGCAGATTGTGCAGGCAGGCCACGTCATTGGAATCAAGGTGCTGGATCATGTGGTACTGGGACGGAAAGCGGAAGGGCGGGACCGGGACTACATGAGTATGCGGGAGTCGGGAATGGTGGAGTTTGGAAACTAGGAGCAATGCCATGAGTCAAATTCATTCTTCAGCGGTTATTCATCCCGGGGCGAAGGTGGGGGCCAATGTCAGTATCGGGCCCTTTGCAGTGATTGGTGAACATGCCGACGTGGGTGATGGGTGTATCATTGATTCGCATGTTTCCATCGTGGGGCATACCACGGTTGGCGAAGGGTGTCATATTCATACCGGCGCGGTCATTGGCGGAGAGCCGCAGGACTTGGGGTACAAGGGCGAAGTGTCGTATGTGAAAATCGGGAAGCGGTGCACGTTCCGGGAATATGTGACGATTCACCGGGGGACCAAACCCGGAACGGTGACGGAGGTGGGTGACGAGTGTTTCCTGATGGCCATGGTGCATGTGGCGCACAATGCCAAACTGGGGAACAGGGTGATTATTGCCAACGGGACGATGCTGGGGGGGCATGTTGAGATTGCCGACCGGGCCTTTATCAGTGGTGCGGTCACCGTGCATCAATTCGTCAAGATCGGGAGGGTGGCCATGGTGGGCGGGGCGGCGGGGTTGTCCAAGGATGTGCCGCCGTTTTGCCTTGTTCAGAGCATGGGGCGCAATATTGTGGCCGGATTGAATGTCGTCGGGATGCGACGGGCCGGACTGACGTCGGCGGACCGAAAGGACATCAAAGAGGCCTTCAAGGTGCTTTACCAGTCGGGACGGAACGTCAGTCAGGCGGTTGCCTTATTGAACGAGACCTTTTCGACGGGTCCGGCGGCGGAATTCGCGGCGTTCATAGGGCAGGCACACCGCGGGATTTGCCGGTTTGCGGCGGGAGATGAGACGGCGGAGGAGTAGGGGTTGCCTTGGCAGGGGCGTCCGTTGCCGAAAGGCCATTTTGTCGTCCGGCGGCAAAAAAAGCTCGCACTTTCTGTGAACATGATAAAATGCGCACCTTTACGCCAGAGTTGGCGGGGTCCCAACGGGTGACGTTATGGGTGCAGCGAGAGCCAAACTGATTGTAAGCAGTTGGAGTACAGTTCGTTACGAACTGCTAAACTCCAGGATCTGCGACTTGGGGTTGCGCATCCAGGGGGGGGCCATTGAGCCTGTGATCCGCCAAGTGGAGCGGGAACTGGTGGCCAAGGGCATCAAGTTCCGTCCGATGTTCTATCTTTCGGATGGGTGGGGATGTCCCGATCAGGTGCCGGCTGTCGGGGTTCCCTTTTACCTGGCTGATCGGCGATTGGCCAGGATTGAGGAAGAGCAGACTGGCGAGATTGAGGATCACCGGACGACGCTCATGTTGGTGAGGCACGAAGTTGGGCATGCCATCAACTATGCGTATCGTTTGTGGGAGTGGCCCGGGTGGGCCGATGTTTTCGGAAAGTTTTCGAAACCGTACCGCGACACCTTCATGCCCGATCCCTACAGCCGGGACTTTGTCCGGCATCTTGCCCACAGTCAGTATGGGCGTAATTATGCGCAAAAGCATCCGGATGAGGACTTTGCGGAGACGTTTGCGATTTGGCTGACCCCCCGGTCGGGTTGGAAGAGCAAGTACAGGTTCTGGCCTGCGATCCGGAAGTTGAACTACGTGGCCAAGATGATGAGGAGTCTCCGGAGGAAGCCGGTGCCTCCGTTTATCGAGGGTACGTTGCTCAACCCGGTGGACTCCATGACCATCCAGTTGGCGGAGCATTACGGCCAGCGGGCCGAGCGGTACCGTGCGGCTGCGCAGGGGTACGTGGATGACAAGTTATCCGGGGTGTTCCCGCGTGTACGGTCGCGTCGCCAGACGCAGGCGGGGCTTCTGATCCGACGGCAGCGGCAACGGTTGGCCATGATGATCAGTACGTGGTCGGGACTGGACCCGGAGGAAGTGACCACCATACTGGACAAGTTGGCGGACCGGGCCACCCAGTTGCGGTTGAGGTTGCCGCGGAGCAAGAGTACGGAGAAACTTCTGGAAATCACATCGCTGGCGACGTCGTTGGCGAAGGATTTTGCCTATACGGGCCGGTTTACGGGTTAACCTGCGGGTTACAGCATGGGGATACCGACATCGAAGGATGGGCCTTCGAGGGCGATCTTGACGATCTGTTGGAGCAGGTGGGGATAGTCGATGCCGGCTTTTTCCGCGCTACGCGCAAGGGCGACGCTCTCGTCGAGCGATGGATTGCAATTCACCTCAAGCACGCGCGGTTGGCCATTTTCATCGAGGCGGATATCCACGCGGCCATACCCCCATCCGCCGACGGCGCGAAAGGCGCGCAGGGAAATGGAACTGATTTCGCGGGCGAGGTAGGGTTCCACCTGGGCCGGGCAGGTGACCGAGGTCTTCTGGTACTCGACGCTGTCTTCCATCCATTTGGCGGCATAGGACATGATGGGCGGGATGTCTTCGGGAAGCCGGGAGTAGTCCACTTCGGCCAGCGGCAGGACCGTCAATTTCCGTCCACCGAGGATGCCGACGTTGAATTCCCGGCCGGGCAGGAAGCGCTGGGCCAGGGCGGGCTGATGGAAGTCCCGGAGGATTCCCCGCACCTTCTCCTTGAGTTTGGCCTTGGATGACACCACGGAGTCGCGGGCCAGGCCAATGCCGGCATGTTCGCGGCTGGGCTGGACGATTACCGGAAAGTGCCAGCGGCAGCGATCCACGTCGCCGATGCGTTCCAGGAGTTCCGTGTTGGGAGGGATGGGGATGCCGGCGCCCTGGAGCAGGCTGGCGGACATGTACTTGTAGCGGCTGAGTCCGAGGGCCAGGGCGGGGGACCCGGTCATGGGGAACCCCATCATTTGCACAAGGGCGGCCACGCGCATTTCATAGAGGGCTCCGTGGACGACGTCATCGTACTGGTTGAAGACCACATCGGGGCGGAGGGTTCGAAGGCGCCGCTGGAACGCCAGCAGGTCGTTGGCGAGGGTGACGATGGTGGCCCGGTAGCCGCATTTCCGGAGCACGCGCGCAATGTGGTGGATCATGTGGCGCAGGTCGTCGGTGCCGCCGCGGTCTTCGGGAACTTCGGGTGTTGCCGACGAACCGGAATTGTACACCAACGCCACATGGTACCGTTTGCTCTGTTTCATAATTCTTTTCATTGGGCTGTCGCTATCGTGATCGGGCGACTTTAGGGCAGCCGTGACGGGAATGCAATGACGGAGTGTGTCGGGCCAGTCATTTTTCGATAGTTTCTTTTGACTCCGACCTGTGGTAGTTTTCAGGCAATGGTTGGACGGTGCATGTCGTGTAACGAAGATGGAGGCAGGTGATGGTTACGGAATTGAGCAGTGGTGTGTACTGGGTGGGCGTGACGGATTGGGGCATACGAAGGTTCCACGGGTATGAACTTTCGGTACACAGGGGGACGACCTACAATGCGTATCTGATCCTGGACGAGAAGACCGTGCTTGTGGATACGGTATGGGGGGTTCATTCCGCCGAATTCCTGGCGCGATTGAAGGAGGTGGTTGATCCCGCGACGATTGACTATGTGGTGGTTAACCATGCCGAGCCGGACCACTCGGGGAGTCTGCCGGACCTGATGCGGCTTTGCCCGAAGGCAACCCTTGTTGTTTCCAAGAACGGTGCGACCAGCGTTCCCGGCCACTATCATCAACCGTGGCAGTTCAAGGTTGTGAAGACGGGGGACCGTCTGAACATCGGCAAGAACGACCTGGTTTTCATTGAAGCGCCCATGTTGCATTGGCCGGACTCGATGTTCACGTATCTGACGGGAAAGAACATTCTGATGTCAAACGACGGGTTCGGACAGCACTATGCGACCGCCTTCCGGTATAATGACGAGGTTTGCCAGGATGAGTTGTATCAGGAAGCGCTCAAGTATTATGCCAACATCCTGACGCCTACCAGCGACCGGGTGCTGAAGAAGATTGATGAGATCCTGGCGATGAACGTGCCGGTGGACATGATTGCGCCGAGCCATGGCGTCATCTGGCGGAAGGATCCGCTGCAGATTGTGAAGAAATACCAGGAGTGGGCGGCACAGACGCCGGGCCGCCGGGCGGTCATCATCTATGATTCGATGTGGAATGCCACGGAGCGGATGGCCAAGGCCATTGGTGAGGGATTGGCCGAAAAAGGGATCGACAACACGATCTATCATGGCGCCCTGAGTGATGCCAACGACATCATGGTGGAGATCTTCAGGGCCGGATTGGTGGTCATCGGTTCCTGCACGCACAACAGTGGAGTGTTGCCCTCACTGGCGAAGATACTGGAGGAGATGCGCGGGTTGAAGTTCCGGAACAAGGTGGGTGCGGCGTTTGGCTCCTACGGATGGAGTGGCGAGAGTGTGAAGGAAATCGAGGAGCATTTCAGAAAGTGTTCCATCCCGGTGGCCTGCGAAGGAATCCGGGTCAAGTGGCAGCCACGGGAAGAGGATCTGGCCGCGTGCCGCGAGTTTGGCCGCCGGTTGTCGGATTCACTGAAACCAGAGTAAGGGGGGGTATGGCGGAACCGGAAGACAGTGGAGCGACGGGGTCCGATCTACAGGACTGGGAGCAGTCCCTGACGATTAACGTCGGGGCCGCGTTTGTTTGTCGCGCCTGCGGCAACGTTGTCATGGTGATCAGGGGCGGGGTGGGGGTCATGGAGTTGCTCTGTTGCGGCAGGCCGATGGAGGCGATTGCCGCCCGGAAAGGGGCCGGTGGCCGGTGAGCGATGGCAGAAATCCCTGCGGGATGGTCTATCGCTGTCCGGTCTGTGGTTCTGAAGTGATGGTTGGCGGAATGCGGATGGGGGAGTTTACGCCGCGGTGTTGCGGCCGAGCGATGATTCCGCAGACACAAAGGGCGGCGATCTATCGTTGTCCGGTTTGCGGGGCGGAAGTGGCGGTGGTGCGGAAGGGGGCGGGAGTGTTTGTCCCGCACTGTTGCAATCGCCACATGGAGCGCCTGGTGGCGTAAGGGGTGGTGCTCAGAAGAAGGCGTCCGCCAGTAGTTCCTCGGCGGCGTCGATCCACGCGGTGTCGAAGCGACGGCGAGGGGGCAGGAGGATGCGGAGTCGGCGTGAGGCCACACGGGATGTCGCCATGACGCTCGCATAGCGATCCACCAGATGGGGCGGGGCCTTCCGGATCACGGCAATCAATTCATCCAGCAAGTCCAGGGGTTCTTCGTGCTGCGGGATCAGAACGAACTGAAAGAGCCCGTCGGGTTGTTCCCGGATGCATCGACGGATGAAACGGGCCAGGGTGGTCTTCTGTTGGTAAAGCCCCGTACCCCGGATCAGGTAGGTGCGCCGGTTTTGGCGTCCGGGGATGTCATGCGGGGGGAGTGACAAGGCATCGAGAGGCACCTGTTCCTTGAACAGTCCCGGAAGGGTTCGCCCGACAAACCGGAGGGTCCGGGTGTCGGAGCGGAGGAGGGGGTGCCGGGCGATCAGGGCTTCGATCGCGGTAACGTCGGAGGGGGAGAGGGAGTCGGTGGAGGTAACGGCGTAGGGAGGGAGGGCGAGGGACCGGCAGTTCCATTCGTGGCGCCGATGGCGCAATTCGGTTCCCGGGAGGAGCAGTGTCTGGAGGCATTGGACATTGGTGCGGGGTTGACGCAGGGTCCACCGGAGGGTGTTACGGAGTCCGGCCAGTGTTTGCAGGGGGAGGGCATACATGACATCGAGTGTCACGGTTATGCGTTGGCGGGAAAGCAGGCGGAGGCCGCGGGTCAGGTGATCCAGATGGGTCGGGCGGCGTATTTCGCGGAGAATGTTGGGGTCACGACTTTGCATGCCCACTTCGATATCGGTGAAGTTTGCGGCGGCGAGGAGACGGGCGTGTTCGGGGCTCAGTCGTTCGGCCATCAGTTCGGCGAAGAAACGGATATGGTGGTCGCGGTTTACGTCCGCCAGTGCCCGGAGGATGTCCTGAAAGCGGGGATGGGCGTTGAAGGTCGGGTCGACGAAGCGGATCTCGCGGGCGCCCAGGGCGCGTAATGCGCGAACGCGGCTGGCGACGGCCTCCGGCGGGAGAAAAGAGATGCCGCGGCGCAGATGGGCGTATCGGCAATAGGTGCAGCGCATGGGGCATCCGCGCGAGGTTTCCATATAGGCCATGCCATTGTGATCAGGCGCGCAGGCGGGGTGGGTTGCGGGGGGGAGGGCCTCCGTGAGGCTGACGGGCGGGGGCGGTGTGCGACCCCACGAATACCCCTGGCGTGTTTTCCGGGCGACGGATGAGAAGGGGATGGTGCGGCCAAGCCGCAGGCAATCAAGGATGACGGGGAAGACCGATTCGCCTTCGCCGGAGACCGCCACATCCGGGATGCCTGAGCGGTAAAGGAACGGATGCCGGCGCGCGACTTCCGGGCCGCCGACGATCACGGTCACGGATGGAAGCATTGTTTTGACGTTTCGAAGGAGGCGCAAGGTCCATTCGATATTCCACAGATAGAGGGAGGCGGCAATGATATCGGGTTTGAGTGCCAGAAGGGCCCGGGTGAGGGTCGGGGTATCGTCCGCTTCGTGGGACGGGCTGAATTTCAGGAAACGGTAATGGTGTGCGTGTGGGGACTGGCGGGCCGCGTGTTCCAGATAGGCGGCCGCCATTGGCAGGTTCTCGGAGGGGCCGGTGACGTCGTTGTCCAGTTGTGGCAGTTGAAGGAACACGATGTTTTGTTGACGATTCATCGGGGGAAGGTTAGCGAGAATGGTGGTCTGGTGCCAGAGTGAAAGAACAATTTCCGGAGCGGGCTTATCTCGGAGTCCTGGTACCCACTGTGTTTGGCGTCACGCCGTGACGCGCGACAGAATTCCGCAGGATGTAGGACCGCGCGGTGTGCGGTCGAATTCCGGGCATGAATGTGCCAAAATTCAGAGATGCGCACGCAACACGACACAACACGCGCGCGGCGGGATGGTCGTTGACAAGGAGTGACTCAGTCTCTATATTTCGCGCCTCAGTTTTGTTGGGTTCTATCGGTGGCATCTCGGGTGCAGACGTGCTGATAAGACCTGATATAACGTTCAGGCACGAAGTCGTTTCGGGTGTTCCAAGTGCTTGAAAATAAAATACTTCAGGCCGTTAGCTCAGTCGGTAGAGCACTTGACTTTTAATCAAGGGGTCCCGGGTTCGAGCCCCGGACGGCCTACTTTTTCAGGGAGATCCCACCGTGAAGCTTGGAATCATCGGCGGCAGTGGACTTTACGAACTGGATGGGTTGTCCAACGTGCGGGAGGTGGTGGTCGAGACGCCGTTTGGCGCGCCTTCCGATGCCTATATTCAGGGGACGCTGGATGGGGTGGATGTCATTTTCCTGCCGCGTCATGGCCGCGGACATCGCCTGTTGCCTTCCGAAATCAATCACAAGGCCAACGTCTGGGGATTCAAGAAACTGGGGGTTGAGCAGGTGCTGTCGGTCAGCGCGGTTGGCAGTCTGCGTGAGGAACTGCGCCCCGGCGATGTTGTGTTGCCGGACCAGTATTATGACCGGACCAAGGGGTCGTTGAACCACACGTTCTTTGGGAACGGCATTGTGGGGCATATCTCGTTTGGCGATCCGGCCTGTCCTGTGTTGCGCGAGGCGATTGGTGCCGCCGCCGGAGAGGCGGTGGACCGGCTCGGGTTGAAGGGCAAGGTGCGGGTGGTGAACGGGGGGACCTATGTCAGTATGGAGGGGCCGGCCTTTTCGACCCGGGCGGAGTCTAACGCCTACCGGCAACTGGGATTCGACATCATCGGGATGACGAGTCTGCCGGAGGCGAAACTTTGCCGTGAGGCGGAGTTATGTTACCAGGCGATGTCCATGGTGACAGACTATGATTGCTGGCGGGTGGGTGAAACGGATGTCTCGGTGGAGATGGTCATTGCGACCTTGCGGGCCAACGTTAATTTGGCCAGGGAGGTCATCCGGCGGCTGGTTGGGCGGTTGCCGGCGCGGCGCCAGTGCGCCTGTGAGCGTGCGTTGGCGACGGCGGTGATGACGGACTGGAAGACGATCCCGGCGGCCACCCTGGCGGCATTGGATCCGTTGATCGGGAAATACCGATAGTATCCCACAGGATTCACCACCCGCTTCGCTGGAGACGCGGAGACACGGAGAAGAAACGTTATTGAGCATGTCTGGCAGATTGTCGGGTGTTGGTGAGTTTCTGTTCCGGCCGTTGGCGGACTTGTTCTGGCCGCGGCAATGCGAGGGGTGCGGGGGCGTTCCGGATGAGGGGGGGCGGTATCTGTGCTGGGATTGCCGGGCGGCCTTGCCGTGGATCGAGTCGCCGTATTGCGCCTGGTGCGGCGATCCGGTTACCGGTTCCGTTACGAATGACTACCACTGTTCCCTTTGTGTAGCGCGGGCACCGGCGTTTGACCTGGCGCGTTCGGCGGTGCGGTTCCGGGCGGGCGTCAAGGACTGGTTGCACGGGTTCAAGTATTCCAATGCGACCCATCTGGCGCCGGACTTGGGGAGGTTGTTGACGGCGGTGGTGCGGGCGCACTACGAGCGGGAGCGGCCGGATGCTGTGGCCTATGTGCCGTTGTATCCGGTGAAGGAGCGGGCGCGGACGTATAACCAGGCCCGGTTGCTGGCGGCGGTACTGGCGCGGGAGTTGGGGATTCCCTTGGCGAGCGGTTGCCTGGCGCGGGTGCGGGATACGGGGACACAGACGCACCTCACGGCACGGCAGAGGGCGGAGAATGTCCGGGATGCCTTTGCGGTGCGGCATCCGGAGTGGGTAGAGGGGCGTCATTTCCTGTTGGTGGATGATGTGATGACGACGGGGGCGACGGTGAACGAGTGTGCGCGGGCGCTCAAGGCGGCGGGTTCAGGGCGGGTACTGGTGGCGACAGTGGCAAGGGGGTGAGGGAGGGGAAGGGGGCGATAATGGGTGGACCGGTTGATGGGATGGGAGTATCGTTGGCTTCAGCTAAAAGGAGGCTCCACATGAAGAAGATGGCCATGGTGTTGTTGCTGGCGGGATCGTTGGCGGGCACGAGCGGGTGGGCGGCGGAACGGACGTTCCAGATTGATCCGGTGCATTCCAGTGTGCAGTTCCGCATCCGGCATCTCTACTCGATGTTTGTCGGGCGGTTCAACAAATTCGACGGGACGATCTCCGGTGATCCGGCCGATCCGGCATCCCTGAAGGTCACGGCACGGGTTGACGTCACCAGCATTGACACGGCCAATGGGGCGCGGGAGAAACATCTGCGTACACCGGATTTCTTTGATACCGATCGCTACCCGATGGCCACGTTTGAGACCGTCAAGACCACGCCGGGCGCGAAGCAAAACGCAGGGGCCGTCACGGGCAAACTGACCTTGCGCGGGGTCACGAAGGATGTGACCCTCAAGGGAGACTTTCTGGGCAGTGGGATGGGGATGCAAGGGCCGGATCGCGCGGGTTTTCATGCGACGGCCACCATCAACCGGTTTGATTTCGGGTTGGCCTACAATGGAGCCCTGACCAACGGGCTTACCATGCTGGGCTCCGAGGTGGAACTCATTTTGGATATTGAGGCTGTGGAGGTTGTCGAGTCCCCGGTCAAGTGAGATCAAGGGGCGTTTGCGGTGTCGGCGATCAAAGGGTAAATCATGTTACACATCTTTGTTGATGCCGATGCCTGTCCGACCAAACAGGAAGTTTACCGGGTTGCCTGCCGATACGGTCTGGGGGTCACTCTGGTGGCCAACTCCTGGATGCGGGTTCCGCGCGAAAAGTGGCTTACGCTTGAAGTGGTTGGGGGCGGGTTTAATGAGGCCGATGATTGGATTGTCGCGCATGTGGAGCCGCATGACATTGTGATTACCGCTGACATTCTGTTGGCGAGTCGTTGTCTGAAGGTTGGCGCGCATGTGATTGGCCCGACAGGAAAACCGTTGCGGGCGGACAACATTGGTCAGACGGTGGCGACGCGGGATCTGATGGCGGAACTCCGCGATGCAGGGGCGGTCACGGGAGGGCCTCCGCCGTTGACGCAGGCTGACCGATCCCGCTTGCTTCAGGAACTCGACAAAGAAATCCAATTCATTCGCCGCAAGCATTCGCCTGGAAGCGTGGTTTGAGGAGGGTTGAGGAATCCATCAAGAGATTCACCACCCTCGCGACAGGATAAGCCTGTGAATGAAGGAAAGGAAGGGAAA
>CAZHRU010000056.1:0-17546 GCA_964535015.1 uncultured Verrucomicrobiota bacterium
ACCCACTGCCTCAGACACATTCCAGACCGAGGGTTTTTCAGCGGAATCAAGAATTAATACTTACTTGCGGGGATGATGAGACGGTTAGGGCAGTTAGCGGGGTGCATGAGGCCGGCGGGCGCATCTGTGAGGTCGATTATCCCGGCGCCAAGATTGGGTACCGGTATCTCAAGTTTGGAAGACAAAGAGAGGGACTCTACCCGCCAGTCACGACCCCTTACATCGGGTCTTGCTTTCCATTTAGCATCTGGTTACGTTCTGACAACCCTCAACTAGAGGTTCAAGGAGTCCATCATGGTCACCGTTCTACTGGTCATCCTCTGCGTTCTCGTCGTCTTGATCCTGATCAAACTGAGTGACCTTAAAACCACCCTGCAACAACTCTCCCACCTCGGAGTCCGCCTGGACGCCATCGAGGAACTACTGCGTCCGAAGAAACACCTCGACATCAAACCACCGGAACCCACCCCCACCCCCGCCCCACTCCCCTTGGCGCCTCCTCCCATTCCCCTCGCCCAACATTCCACCCCCCCACCCACGAGTCACCAAATCCCACCCGCCACTCAGATTCCTCCGCCCACCCCCCGGACCCAACCCGCCTGGATGGAAAGCGCCACGTCCGTCCTTAACCGCCTCTGGCAGTGGATCCTCGTTGGCGATGAATTCCGGCCCAAGGGTGTGGCAATGGAATACGCCGTGGCCACCACCTGGCTGGTGCGCGTTGGCATCGTCGCCCTCGTGGCCTGCGTCGCCTACTTTCTCAAATGGTCCATCCAGCGTGAACTCATCGGTCCCGCCGCCCGCGTCGCCGTCAGCATCACCTTCGGACTCGGCCTCCTCACCGCCGGTCGCCGCCTGCTCGGAAAACGCTACCACATCATCGGCCAGGCCTTCATGGGCGGCGGACTGGCAACACTCTATTTCAGCATGTACGCACTCGGCCCCCTCTACCATCTGGTTGACTCCCAGACCCTGGTCTTCGCCCTGATGATCCTCGTCACCCTCTCCGCCGGCATCCTCGCCCTGGAATCCAAATCCATGCTGGTCGCCATCTTCGGCATCATCGGCGGCTTCTGCACCCCCATCATGCTCCGGACGGGCACCCCCAACTTCGTCGGCCTTTACAGTTACCTGCTCATCCTGAACCTTGGCATCCTCGCCATCAGCCTCCTGCGCCCGTGGCGCCTGCTGAACTACCTCGGCTTCCTGTTCACCTACGGCATCTACCTCGGCTCCCTCTCCCAGTACCACCAATCCGACTTCCCCGTCGTCATCACCTTCCTGTCGTTGTTCTTTGTCATCCAGTCAACATTGGTCTTCATCCACAACATGCGCCGGCGCATCCCCTGCACCGTCCTGGAAATCGTTCACCTGACCCTCAATGCCGGCCTCTATTCCCTCGCAGGCTATCACCTGATCCGCGACGCCGTCGGACGCCCCTTTCCGGCCATCCTGGCCCTTGCCCTGGCCCTCTACTTCACGACCCATGTCGTGGTCTTCCTGCGATCGAAACTCAGCGACCGCCCCCTGCTCCTCACCGTCATGTCCCTGGCCGTCTTCTACGCCGCCCTGACCATGCCGCTCGTCCTCGAACAGGAATCACTCACCATTGCCTGGGCACTCCAGGCCTATCTCTTCCTCAGACTCGGCCGCTCCATGGACAACCGGTTCCTCCGCCACCTCGGCTATGCCCTCTACGGCGCCACCGCCATCCGCCTCGCCCTCTTCGAGTTCCCCAGGTTTGACACCCATGGATTTGCCGCCCCGGAAACCATGCAGGCCTACTGGAAGGCAATGACCACCCGTCTGTGGACCTTCGGCTCGGTCATTGCCTCCCTTGTGGCCGCCTTTCGCCTGGAACGCCGCTATCTGGTGCCCGGCGACAAGGCCGCCCCCGGCCTACCCGACATCCCGGCGGGACTCCCGGCCTCGATCACCCGCCACGCCTTCTTCTGGAGCGTCACCGCCGCCCTGTTCCTCTACCTCCACTTTGAACTCCACGCCATGTTCGCCTACCTCCCTCCCTGGCGTCTCCCTGCCCTGACCGGCCTCTGGTGCGCCATGGCGGTTTTCTTCATCCTCTTCCACCGCCCCACCGGTGCCGCGGCCGCCCTCGTGGCCGGACTCTTCTTCGCCGCCGGCGCCGTCGCCAAAACCCTGTTCTTCGATTTCAGCGCCCTGAACCTTTGCCACCATTTCTACTTCGATACGCCCTACCTCTGGCCCGGCGCCTTCGCCCGCCTGCTGGACTTCACCTTCGTCGTAACCATCCTGATCATGGGCGCGGCCTTCCTCAGGCAAGGTGCCCGCTCCCGCACCATTCCCGCCCTCTTCGGCTATGCAAGCCTGGCACTCCTCTGGATCTACGGCACCCTGGAAATCGCCACCCTCCTGCACTGGAAACTGCCCGACTTCCAAAAGGGCGGCGTGTCGGTGTGGTGGACCGTATTCGCCTTCGCCATGCTGGCCGGAGGCATCTGGAAGAACATACGCCCCGTCCGGTACGCGGCCCTGCTGCTTTTCAGCGTGGTCATCATCAAGATCTTCTTCATGGACCTCGCCCACATGCCCGTCATCCTGCGCGTCGCGGCCCTGATGGTCCTCGGCGTACTGCTCCTGCTGGGCGCCTTCGCCTACCTGCGCGCCGGCAAACGCTTTACCTCCGCCGCCCTCTGCCTCCTCCTGCTCGGCACTGCCGCCCACGCGGCCACACCACCAGGCCTCTTCCCCAAGGAAAAAACCATCACCCGCCAGTCCGACCAGCCCGCCGAGGTCGGACAGTGGACCCTGGACGCCGACCTGTTCGATTCCCTCGATGGCGCCTATGGCAACCTGCGCCTCTTCGCTCCGGACGGCAAGGAAACGCCTTTCCTGATCCGCAACAAGGCCGACACCCGTTCCGTGGTGAGTTATGTCCCCGTCTCAGTGTCGTCCTCGGTCGAATCCCTGCGCAAACTGGAGGATAACCGCGTGGAATTGACCGTCGTCCGCAAAGCCTCCGAGCCCATGGTGGCCGGCATCCAGTTCGAATCCAACATCCGGAATTTTGAGAAACTGGTCTCCGTCTACGGCAGCACCGATCACGTCACATGGACCCGCCTGGCCGAGGCCGCCCCCATCTACGATTACTCCCGTTTCATCGACCTGCGCCGCGACCGAATTTCCTTCGCCCCTTCCGCCTACACGACCTACCGCATCGAAATCTCGAATATGACGGAGAAACAGGATTCACCCCTCGTCGAACTGATCCGCCAGACCCGTGGTTCGGAAACCCCCACCGAGACCGAAGCCACCGCCTTCCGCCGCGAACCATTCCGCATCGATCAGATCCGTTTCCTCGAACGACGCGAAAGCATCGTCGCCAACGCCGCCGAGACGGCGGACACCGATGTCGCTGACTTCAAAGTCGGACATGATGCCAAGGCCTGCACCACCCTGGTCACCTTTACCACCCGACGCCAACCCGTCACCGTTGTCACCCTGCTCACGGACGACAGCAACTTCAGCCGCTCCGCCACAGTCGAGGGCGAAACCGAGACAGCACCCCGCACCTGGCAACTCCTCTCCTCCGGCACCCTCAGCCGTATCCGTATCGGCGGAACACGACAGGAACAGTTGACACTCACGTTGCCAGGCTCCCGCTATCGCAAATACCGCGTGAGCCTCCGCGACATGGATAACCCGCCCCTGAATATCACCGGCGTCAGGATCCGGCATAACCTGGTGGAAGGATTGTTTTTCCCCAAGACCCCCGCCGCACACCGCCTCTGCTACGGCGGACAGGAGTGTCCCGCCCCGGTCTACGACGTCGCCTCAGTATTGGGCCGGGTAATCCCGGAATCCGTTCAACCCTGGAAGGTTGGCGAAGAACGGGCAAATCCTGATTATTCGACCAAGTGCGCCTTTCGGTTGTGTTCCGGCAAAACCGGTATGGTGATCGCCCTGGGTGTCATGGCCGTCATCCTGCTCGTCTTCGTGGCCCGCCTGGCCCGCAAGATTGAACCCGCGTAGCCGGAACGATTCCATTCGGCGGCGCCCTTTCTGGCGCCATGCATGCGGTTTCGCATGATCAGCAATCGCTTACCCCCTGAGTATTCCATTGCAATGCAGTTGAATTCACTCACTGACCCGAGTACAGCCTCAGCAACAACGGGGCCACGTCGAGAATGGACTTCGCTTCCCGCTTCAGCAGTTCGGCCCCTCGCCCAACGGCCACCAAAGGCACCGGATTGCCCGAGTGCAGGGACGATCCTGACTCCTCGATGTTCCCGTGGTCGCTCGTAAGCACCAGCAGGTTTCCCTCCTGCCTCGCAAAGGGAATGACACCGGCCAGAAACGCATCGAATAACGCCAGGATCCCCTTCACATCCTCCCGCGACCCTTTGTGGGCCACCCGGTCGGTTTGAAAATACTCGAACATCGTTAAGTCGTATCCCGCCGCAATCCCCAGAAGGTCACGCGCCGACTCCGCTGGCGACACCACCCCCCCCTCATAACCCCGTTCACGCAAACTGGCACGGGTCAGATCCTGATAGACCGCCTCCCCGCGCTCCATGTCCTTCCTGTCCCGCACCCGCCCAAACGCCTTGAGCGCGGCCACCGTCGTCACTGACTGATGCCGCCGCGCATGAACCTCCGCCATGTCATCCACATAATACGCATTGGCAAACGTCGAACGGAAACCGAGGGCCGCCAACTTGTCGTAGAGATTGTGCGCCCGGATGATCTCACGCAGGGCCGGGCCGGGAAACCCTTCCACATGCCGCCCCATCGCACGCGCGGCATTCACCCCAGTGAAAAGCGCCGTCTGACCCGTCGCACTCTGGGGAATCCCGGGAACACCCATCCCCGCATCAAGGGGAACCGCGTGGTGCTCCAACAGATCAACCAGGAATGGACACGCACCACTGTAGAGGGGATTCACTTCCGGATCACGTGGCCCCAGACCAAGCCCATCCACCAGGATGAACAGTGTCCGTGGCGCCGTAGGGTTCACTAGACTCCTACGCCCAACCGCATAGCCAACCGCTCGGGCAATCCGGCATCGAGGATCTTCTTCTGCGCCGCGGCAATATCATAGACCACACGCCGTAACTCCACTTTCCGGGCATTCGTGTCATACACCACGTAGGCCGCCCGGCTGTCTCCATCCCGCGGTTGCCCAACACTCCCCACGTTGATGAAGTACTTCTTACCCAGCGTGATCGCCGTCGGCGCCGTCCCGCTGATCCGCCGCACATACCCCGCCTTCTCAAAGACCACCGGGTGATGCGTGTGCCCATAGAAACAAACCGTGGTGGATTGATAGTTGAAGTTGGATTCGGCCTCCAGTTCCTCAAACACGTACCCCCACTTCTCGGGCATGTCGAGGGTACTGTGAACCAGGGTGAACCCGTTCACCACACGCACCAGTTTCTGCTTCCGGAGAAACTCAACATCCGCATCGGAAAGTTGATTGCGCGTCCAATCCACCACATTGGCCGCCAGGGGATGGAAGTCCCGGATGCACTCGTCATGGGAACAGTAATGATCGTGATTTCCCCGCACGCAGACCGCCTGCAATTCCTGGATCTTATGGAGACATTCCGCCGGATTCGCGTTGTACCCCACAATATCCCCCACACAGGTGTAATGCGTCACCCCTTCGGCACGCGCATCGTCAAGAACCGCCGAAAGCGCCTCCCAATTCCCGTGAATGTCTCCAAGAACAGCGTACTTGATGTTGGCCATGGCGGTTTCGACTAAACCTTCAGGATCATTGCTGCAAGCGCAAGATCCTCGGGGGTGGTGATCTTGATGTTGGACAGGGATGAGGGCGCCAAATAGACCTTTTCGCCAAGCGTCTCCACGGCGGAAGCCTCATCCGTGACAGTCATTTTTTTCTTCTCAACAAAACCATAAGCCTTGTTCAGTAACTCCACGCTGAACGTCTGGGGCGTCTGGACCGCCCACAACTTGGTCCGGTCAACCGTGCAGGTAACCACCATGTTGCGCTCGACATCCTTGATGGTATCGGTGATCTTGACTGCCGCCACGCCGCTCCCATGGCGTTTCGCCAGGCGCACGGTCTCCTCGATGATCCGTGGCGTCACACAGGGCCGCGCCCCATCGTGAATCGCCACAATGTCAACGTCATCCCCAAGTTCCTTAAGCCCGTTCCGCACCGACACCTGCCGCGTCATTCCGCCGGCAACAATCTTGCGCACCTTGGAACAACCAAACACCTGAACCAGCCCCCGCGCGGACTCCAATCGGTCCTTCCGCACCACAAGGATCACGCCATCTATCATTGGGCATTGCTCAAACGCCATCAACGAATACGTCAACACTGGCCTGGTCCCAAGCGAAAGAAACGCCTTGTCGACGTCCGTTCCCATTCGCTCGCTTTTTCCTGCCGCTACAATTATCCCGAAGATCATTAATCACCTCCGCCTGATGTGACCTCACGAATATACCGGGGCAGGCGATTGGCGTCAATGACACATTATGTCCTGATATACCCCCATGCCACCAGACGCTGCCGGGCATAGTCAGCATTCTCACCACTGGCCCCGGCACGTAAATACTTCGAATAACAATCCGCCGCCCCCTCGCGCCGCCCCATCCCCTCAAAACTCCGCCCCTGGAAGAATACTGTGTTGGGGTTCCCCGGCAGCATGGACTCATACCGCCGGAACGACTCCAATGCCGTCTCATACTGCCGTTGCGCCACCGCCGCCATGCCGGTCACGTACACCGCCTGCGGCTCACCCGGATAAGCCTCCTGAGCCAGCTTCGCATAACGCAACGCCTCCCCGGACCGCTTGGTGACCAACCCGCACCGCGCCATCAACAGCAACCCCGCATAGTCGTCCGGGAACTCCTTTAATGCCTGACCCAACAACCCCTCGGCCTCAGCCATCTTCCCCGCCTCCATGGCCTCCGCCCCCTTCTGCATACCCTCAATCGCCTGCTTCCTCGCCCGAAGCCATGCGGTCCGGTCCAGATAACGTTCCCTGTCCATCCGCTGGCTCCGCGCCGACGCATAAGTCCCTTCAACCTTGGCCACCGCCGTCTGAAACCGCTCATCGCTCATGGGATGCGTCGCAAACAGCAGTTGCACGACATTCGGCTTTTCACGACTCAACCGCTTCAGAAGTTCCATCAGGTCAATCATCCCCTGGGGCGAGTACCCCGCGCGCACCATGTACTCCATACCAAGGGCATCCGCCTCGCGTTCATTCGCCCGACTGTACCGCGCCAGCAGCGCCCCCACTCCAACCCCGCCCAACCCTGCCGCCAACGCCGCCTGATCCTCACCCTTCCTCCCCAGATACACCGCCGCCCCCACCACCGCCAACTGCGCCAGCACCCCCCACGTCATGGCCTGCGCCGTGTGCCGGGCGTTGACGTGCCCGATCTCATGCCCAAGCACCGCCGCCAATTCCGCCTCACTCCCCATCCCCAGCAACATCCCGCGGGTAATCGCCACACTGCCCGCCGGAAACGTGTAGGCGTTAACGTAAACGGCATTGACCCCGCGGAAGGAGTATGGCATCCGGGGCCGGTGCGACCCCGCCGCCACCGCCCGCCCCACCTCGTCAATGTAGGCATTCAACCCCGCCTCCTGCACCGCCCCGTAGTCCGCCGAAAACTGGTGCGGCGCCGCCTCCCGATCCTTGGCAATCTCCCCGCTCTCCCCGATAAGGTCAACCATCGTCCGCCCGGTGACCGGGTTCGTCGCACATCCCGTCAACACCGCCAGCGACGACACCGAGGAAATCGCCAGGAACTCCCGCCGCGATAGCCTGTAAGCCTCATCACGCATCGTCATTTCCCGCGCCTTTTGCGTAACGCCTCCTGCGCTTTCTCCATATACAAATAGAAAACCGGCGTCACATACAAGGTTAACGTCTGGGAAAATAGTAACCCGCCCACCACGGTCAACCCCAGGGGACGCCGCGATTCCCCGCCCGCCCCATACCCCACCGCAATCGGAACCGCCGCCGCCAACGCCGCCATCGTCGTCATCATGATCGGACGGAAACGCACCAGGCAGGCCTCATAGATCGCATCCCGGGCGGATTTCCCCTGATCACGCCGCGCCGCAATGGCAAAATCAATCATGATGATGCCGTTCTTCTTGACCAACCCTACCAGCATGATAATGCCCACAAACGCATAAATGGATAACTCCGACCCAAACAACATCAGGGTCGCCAAGGCCCCCACCCCGGCAAAGGGCAACGCCGACAGGATCGTCACGGGATGCAGGAAATTCTCGTACAGAATCCCTAACACAATGTAGATCACCAATACCGCCAGCACCAACAACCAGCCCATGCCCTTGAACGAACTCTGGAACACCTGCGCCGTCCCCTGAAACATCGTACCGATCTGCGGCGGAAGCACTTCACGCGCCACCGCATTCACCTCGTCCACGGCCGCCCCCAACGATACCCCGGGCCGCAGGTCGAACGAGATCGTCACCGACGGCAACTGCCCGGAATGATTGACCGTCACCGGTCCCACGTCACGCTTCAGGCGTGCAACCGCCTCCAGTGGCACCAACCGCCCATCCCCACTTCGAATATGCAACCACGATAACATCGAGGGGTCCGCCTGATAGCCGGGCTGCATCTCCAGAATCACGGCATACTGATTGTTGGGTGTGAGAATCGAGGAAACCTGGCGGCTGCCATAGGCATTGAACAACGCGGTTTCGATCTGCCCGGCCGTAACCTGAAGCGAGGAGGCTAAATCCCGGTTGATCTCCACATTCAACTCCGGATTCTTCAACTGCAGGTCACTGGACACATCCTGCAGGGAACCCAACTCGCGCAGCCGCTCCACCAGCGCCTCCGCCGAACGGTACAACTCGACCGTGTCCGTCCCCGACAACGTGTACTGATACTGGCTCTTTGACGAACGTCCACCAATGTTGATCAACGGCGGATTCACCGGAAAGGCTCGAATCCCGACAATCCCCGACAACTTGGCCCGCAACGATTGCACAACCTGATCCGTGGTCATCCGCCGTTCATCACGCGGTTTCAGGTTCACAATGAACCGCCCGGCATTCCCCCCGCTACTCCCCCGCGCTCCCACACTGGAAATGAACCCTTGGATATTGGGATCCTCTTGAAGGATCCGGATCATCCGGTTCTGATGGGTTACCATGGAATCGAAGGAAATCCCCTCGACGGCTTCCGTGTTGATGTTGATCCGGCCACGATCCTCGCTCGCCATAAACCCCTTGGAAACCGCCCAAAACAGATAACCAGTCGCGATCAACGTGACCAGCGCCAACCCCAACATCCCCCGGCGATGATCCAGTGCCCACCGCAGACTGGAGGCATAGAACCGCAACATCCCGTCAAATCCCGCCTCCATGAACCGATAAAGCCTCCCGTGCCCGCCGTGCGTCGAAACGCTGACAAACCGGGCACTCAACATGGGAATCAACGTCAGCGCCACCACTCCCGAAACCAGGACCGCCACCCCAATGGTCACGGCAAATTCCCGGAACAACCGCCCCACCACCCCTCCCATGAACAATACAGGAATAAACACCGCCGTCAGCGACACGGTCATGGATACAATCGTAAAACTGATCTCCCGGGTCCCGTCCAGGGCGGCCGTAAACCCGTCCTTGCCCATCTCCCGGTGCCGGACAATGTTCTCAAGCACCACAATGGCGTCATCCACCACAAATCCAAGGGCCAGCGTCAACGCCATCAACGATAGATTATCGAGACTGTAGTTCAACGCCGCCATCACCACAAACGTCCCGACCATGGACATCGGCAGGGCCAGACTCGGAATCAACGTGGCCGATACATTCCTCAGGAAGATGAAGATGACCAACACAACCAGCACCAGGGTGAGAAACAGGGTGAACCTGACATCCTCATAGGACGCCTTGATCGACTGGCTGGCATCAATCAGGACCTCCATGGAAATGGCCTTCGGCATATCGCCGCCCAGTTTCGCCAGCAACGTGCGGACCTTAGCCGCCACCTCCACCGTGTTCTTTCCGGGTTGCCGCTGAACGGCCAGTACTATCGAACGTTGCACCAGGTTGCTCGTGCAATACCAGGCCGCCACCTTGTTGTTCTCAACACTATCGAGGACGGACCCCAAGTCCCCCAAACGAACCGGGGCCCCCTTCCGATAGGCGACGATCAACGCCCGGAAATCCTTCGCCCGGGCGAGTTGTCCATCAGCCTGTACCGCAAAGGCCCGCTCAGGGCCATACAGAATCCCGGTGGGAAGATTCACATTCCCGCCCTGGATGGCGCCAGCCACCTCGTCCAACCCGATGCCCCGCACCGCCAGTTCGTGGGGATTCAATTGGACTCGCACAGCAAATTTCTGCGCCCCATACACCAGCACCTGGGCAACTCCATCCACCATGGAAATCCGTTGCGCCAGGAACGTTTGCGCGTACTCGTCCAATTCGTAGAGCGGAAGGGTGGGACTGGTCAGGGCAACAAAAAGAATGGGTTGGTCGGCTGGATTCACCTTCCGATAGGAGGGCGGTGTATCCATTTGCGGCGGGAGGTTCCGCATGGCCCGCGCGATGGCCGCCTGAACGTCCAGCGCCGCCGCGTCCAAGTCACGGCTTAACACAAATTGCAGCGTAATCTGAGAATTGCCCTGCGCGCTGGTGGAGTTCATGGAGTCCACGCCGGCAATCGTGGAAAACTCCTTCTCCAACGGCGTGGCGACCGATGCCGCCATCGTTTCCGGTGTCCCGCCCCGGAGCGCGGCCGAAACCTCAATCGTCGGATAATCCACATTCGGCAGATCGCTCACCGGCAACTGCTGGTAGGCCAAAATACCTGCCATCGCCAACCCCAGCATGGCCAGCGTCGTCATCACCGGGCGACGGATAAACGGGGCTGCAAGATTCATGGGTGCCCTGCCGGAGCGGCTGCCGAACGCGCAGAAGACTGGGGTTTCACCAGGGAACCCGACTTGATGCGGAGTTGTCCGTCAACAACAACCTCCTCACCCGGCATCAGCCCGCTCGCAATGACAGACAACCCTGCCACCGTACGATCCACCGTCACCAACCGGAGAACAACCTTGCCGCCCTGCTCCGTCACATAGACATAGGCACCTTGTTGGCCGAGCAACACCGCCGACTCCGGCAACACCACCGCGCTCTCCTGCATCGCAAACCGAATCACCACCTTCACAAACTGACCAGGCCACAAACTCTCCCCGGTGTTCGCAAACCTGGCTTTCAACTGAATGGTGCCCGTGGCTTCTTCCACGGCGTTGTCCACAAAAGTCACGGCACCCGTTTCAGCGTGCACCCCAACCCCCACAGGCGTCGCCACCACCATCAACCCGCCCCCCTGCATATGACCCGCAACCCTGGCCAACTCCGACTGCGGCAGGACAAACCGGACAAGAATCGGATGAATCTGGTTGATCGTCACGAGAGTCGTGTCATCAGCACGGACAAGGTTCCCCTGATGAACCGCCAGATTGCCGGTGCGCCCGGCCACGGGCGCCCGTATCGAACAGTAACCTAACTGGAGCCGGGCATTGTCCACAACCGCCTCGTCGGATTGCACCGTGGCCTTGAACATTTCAGCCGCTGTCACTGCTCCGTCATAGGCCTCCTGCGCCAACACCCCCTTCTTCAGCAGGACGTCCCGTCGGCCAGCCTCCTTGATGGCGTTCTCCCACTGAACCCGGTCCCTCATCAGAGCGGCTTCGGCCTGCTTGAGGGATGCTTCCGGTCCGCGGGAATCCACCCTGAACAACACATCCCCCGCCCGTACTTCCTGCCCCTCGGTCAATAACACTTCCGACAGAATTCCGGTGATTTGCGGTTTCACTGCCACCGTCGTCAATGGTTCCACGATCCCGAACGTAACCAGTTCCACCGGCACCGTCATGGTGGTCACATTGGTCAACAAAACCGTCACCACTGCCGACTTGGCCTTCTTCAACCCGGCCGCCTCTTCATCCGCCTTACGCCAGTGCTTGCGCGTCAGAATCACACCGCAGGCAACCAGCAAAGCGACCGACAGGAGTACAATCGTCTTCTTCATGATTGGAATCAGTTCTTGGTGTTTCCCCGCAACCCTTCCACACAATGCACCGGAAGACTCCCGGCCCGGGAAGGGGTAGTCAAAAGCGGCGTGCGCCCCGCCTGGGCCAGGGCGAGCCATGCGTCATAAGCAATCCAATAGTCGCTGGACATCGTGCGTTCGAGCCAATCCTTCCAGGTATACCGGGGATCGAATCCGGGGATGAACCGATCCGGAATGACGACTGCACAGTCGTGCGCCGCCAATGGCGTCGGCAGGCTCCTGGCGTGGCCCACAGCCTCACGCCAGGTCGCCGCCAGGGGTTTCTCACGATTATCACTCGTCAGGAGTCCATAGTGGTATTCCCACGGATGGAACTGCATGGAAGGGATTTTGTCGTGACTGCACCAGAAGGTGAACCGCCGAACACCCTCAGCCAGGGCATGCTTGATGGCTTGGGTAAGCCACGTTTGCCGCTGGCCCACTGTCCCCCAATCATCGCAGGCTCCGAACTCCTGAATCCAAATCGCCTGCAATGGATCACGGGCAAACGCCCTCGCCCACTGGGCGTGGAAGGCCAGCAGGCAAAGCGAAGGCAACGCATCAACAGGACCGCGCTCGGTGGACCCTGAAAAACCCGGCCAGGAGTGCAACGTGGCGAAGGAGTAGTCATTCGACAGGTGTTCCGGACTGAAGGTCGTTGAACACATCCACGGATTGTGATCCGTGCCGTTGACCACCTCCAGGCCTGGCTTGAGCCGCCTGAGTTCCGCCACCATGCGGCGGCCCCAATCATCGCCTTGATCAATGGGAAGGTCGTGGTCCAGACAATTGATCTCGTTGCCCAGATCGATCCCAAGGAAATTCGGTTTCGCAGCGACGGTCATCAGGACTTCCGCGGCAAAAAGAACCTCGGCATCAAAAACCGCCGGATCACTGAAGATCGCACGATGGTTCGGTACGAACGGCGGCAGAAACGTCCACCCCGAGAGAAACCCCGTCAGGAGCGACAACTGCACGTCCAACCCATTTGCACCCGCAATATCCACCAGTTGCGCAAGCCGCTTCAGATGCCCCTTGGAAACAAACCCGGGATTGGGCTGGAAACTGGGCCAGATGAGTTGCACCCGGATATGATCCGCTCCCAGTCGCCCGACGGCGGCAAGATCGCCCACGATCTCCCGCTCATCCCAATCATTCCAGATGTAGTACCAGGAGGTCCCCGGCGTATAGTTCAGGCCAAATCGAACGGTATCACGGGCATGAGCAGTCATTCGTAATCCTAAAGGTTATGCGTTGGGTGATAAAATTCTGAGTCTTACACGTTCCACATCCCCTGTCCAGCAACGTTCCTCGACGCCGGACTCAAGCCCTAACCGTAGCCGACCCAGTTCATCCACACCCAAATACACCCCCTCCACAACACCCTCAATCCCCAACACACGGATCGCCCGCCCCGCCAGCCAGTCGTGTTTGCCCCACGTCACCCACAACGGATCAAGCCCCTCGCTCCCCACCTTGTCTATCCAGTCACTGAACCGCTTCACCAGGTCCGAAAGAACGTCCTCCACCTCATGACACCTGCCCGTGACCGTACGCATCGACAACGCCGGGCGATCCAATCCCAACCCTTCAAACTCCTCTTCAGTTAGGTTGACATTGAGCCCCACCCCCACCACGTAATCCCCGGCCGCCTGACCCTGCTCAACCAAAACCCCCGCCACCTTGCCGTCGCCAACCATCACGTCATTCGGCCATTTGACCATGCCGTCTATGCCAAATTTCCTGAGACTATCCAGTACAGCACAAGCCGCCATCTGGCCAAGATTCGCCGCGATGGGCGTCAGCGCCGGGTCACGCAACACCACGGAACAGGTCAGACTTCCCTCCGCCACGGCACTCCATTCCCGGCCCAACCGCCCACGCCCTCCGGTTTGCCGCCGCGCCCATACCACATCGCCGTGGCCCAACTCGCCAAGATGCTCCAACGCCCACGTATTGGTGGATGGTAGTGTTTCAAAGATGAACCGTCGGCTCGTGGGAGCAAAATGAGTCGCCGCATTGATTTCAGGTGTTTGCATGACGCAGACCGTCAAACCTCGCTCTGCCGGTCCACAAGCAACAAGCCGCCCAGCAACATCAACCCCAACCCAACCCACCATCCATAGATGGCCAACCCCGGTTTAATGACCTGGGTGAATAACAGCACCAGAATCGCAGAACATATCAGGGCGCCCCCCCATAATTTGGGCATCATATGACGTGACCAGTATCGTGCTCTGGGTGTCATCGCCATTCCTCCGCTGTTCGCCGACTCATGATAGCCGGCTCTTGACTCCGCATGCTGTGTCTACCTTAATCCCACCCCGCCTCCTTTTCCAGAAGTATTTGCAGGTCGACGTCGCAAAGCTCTTGTCCAACCCGTCCATTCCGGCTAACCTCACGCCCATGAAACCCCCGAAGTGGACCGCTGAAAGAATTCAGAACCTCAAGGGTAATGGCAAGGTCATCTGCCTCACCGCTTATGACTGCACCACCGCCCGCCATGCCGATGCCGCTGGCATCCATCTGATTCTTGTGGGCGACTCCCTCGCCACAACCGTCCTGGGTTACCCCAGCACCATCTCCGTCACCATCCGGCAGATGCTCCATCACACCGCCGCCGTCACCCGCGGCGTCTCCTCCGCCATGGTCATCGCCGATATGCCGTTCATGTCCTATCAGACTTCACCCGAACGCGCCCTCATGAACGCCGCCCGCTTCATCAGGGAAGCCGGAGCCGACGGGGTTAAACTGGAGGGCGGCCAACTCCGGGCCGACACCATCCGCCGCCTCACCGAAAACGGCATCCCGGTTCTCGCCCATATCGGCCTCACCCCGCAAAGCGTCCTCCAAACCGGTGGCTACAAGGTCCAGGGGAAAACCCATGCCGCCGTTGAACAACTTCTGAAGGATGCCCTTGCCGTGGAACAGGCTGGCGCCTTTGCCCTCGTTGTCGAATGTGTCCCGCGACAGGTCGGCGCCCTGATCACCCGGACGGTCAACATCCCCACCATCGGCATCGGCGCCGGCCCCGACTGCGACGGCCAGATCCTCGTATCTCATGACGTGCTCGGACTCTCGGACGGCAAGACTCCCCGCTTCGTCAAACGGTACGCCAATCTCGGCGACCAGATGGCCACGGCCTTTGCCAACTACCGCAAGGACGTGGAAACCGGTTCCTTCCCCTCCGACGAACACTGCTACGGGTAAGTCAGGATCTCCAGCCACCTCGCCCCCTTGTCGCCAACCTTCCACCCGGCCCCCGCGTTCTGGATAAGATGGCACCCGTTCCGCCCCAGCGCCCCGGTATCCACGCGCAACACCACCGGTCGCCGGGATCGGGCCAACCGAATCTCATCCTCCTTCGCCGCACGCCCCTTCAGCGGCGTGCCGTTTTCCGAACACACCAACACAACCCACCCCGCCTTCACCTCCACCCCATCCCAGAGTGCGGGATACCGCCGGAAGTAATCGCAGACGTGTCCCACCGGGACCAGCACTTCGAAAGCCACCGGCACCTCGCGCAGGAAGCCACCAAACGAGAAATCATCACGTCCCTTTTGCGCCCGCAGAAAGTCGATTGGATTCAGCGCCAGCAAGTTTTGCCCGTTGAAATTCCCGTGGTCCGGCTTGAGTCGCTGCCCCCGGAACCACTCGCCAAACCGCGCATTGTCAATCAACCCCACCTCGAAGTGCAGATGCGCCCGATGAACCGGAATGATGGATGCCGGCGTATTCCCCATCCGCCCCAACACCATCCCCGCTGTCACCGCTACCCCGGCCCGAACCGACGCCTCCACCCCCGCCAAATGCGCATACAGCGTATAGACCTCGCCCACGGGATCTTCATGCAGGAGCACCACATAGTTCCCGTAGTTGGAATTGCCCGGCTGCCGGTTCACATACCCCACCTTGCCGTCGGCCACCGCATACACCTTGTCGAGGGCCGCCCCCCGTGCATCCCGACGAATCGGAGCAATGTCCACTCCCTCGTGAAACGACGACGCCAACCCCTTGCCCGATTGCACCGTCCGTACTGAACCGTAGAGGGCCGACTGCACATTCCCCGACGCCGCAGGCTGGAACACACCGATCCGCGGTTCCTCCAGCAACCCCTGCTGATCGGTCGGAAACACCACCTTGCTGAACGCCGAACGCTTGGGTACCGGCACGACTGGCGCCGGCCCCGCCACACCCAACTCCCCCGCCTCCCGATGCTGCACCCGCCACACCGCTACGCCCAACAGCACCGCCAGCAGCACTATGATCAAACCACGCATGGATAAACCCACCCTTTACGCCCTAGCGCCCCACCGTCATGCTGAATACCCGCACGCCTACAATCACCGCCGCCGTCAGGACCACGTAAATGAAATAGAACTTCAGACGGGCCCCCGCCAGACGCAGTCCGACGTGTGTTCCGTACCAACTTCCCAGTATCCCGCCCCCCAGCATCACCGCGCAAAGTGACCAGTCAACATTCCGATACGCCACATTCATGCCACTGCCGATGAGCGAGGAGACCCAGACAACCATCAGGCTTGTCCCGGCCGCCGCCGATGTCCTCTGCCCGAACAGATAGAACAAGGCCGGCAACCACAGGACCCCGCCACCCACCCCCAGCAGTCCAATCAGGATGCCGATCCCCGCCCCAAACGCCACCACGGCCGGCACCGACAAGGGTCCCGCCGCCACAGTGGAGAACCCCATTCTGGGCCCAAGGGGAATCCGCGAAAAAAGCGGCGCAATTTCATGCGAAACCACGCCCGGCTTGTGACTCCTCCGGTAATCAAAATACAACAGGCAGGCCACCCAGCACAGGAAGATCAGGAACATCCATAACAACACATACTCCACGGTGTTCTGCTCCCGGCCAGCAATCCGGATCGCCGGCAGTGCCTTCAGATGCAGCAACAGCCGTTGCCCGCTTAACACCCCCACAATGCTGCCAACACTGCCCATCATCGCCAACTTATAGTCCACCGTTTCCGTGCCGCGCCGCCGGAACAACCCAACAGTACTTGTCACCCAGATCACCAGCAGATCGGTCCCCACGGCGATGGCCGCCGGAACCTTCAGGAATATCACCAGCGATGGCGTCATCAGGAACCCCCCGCCGACACCAAAAATCCCGGTCAGCCCCCCCACAAACAGCGCCAACACAAAGGCCCCTATCAATACCATTGGCTCGTATGACATAAACCCTTCCATCACGAAGCGATCCCGGTCCTGCCGGTCACCCCGACCTAGCCCCCTCACTCAAAAAAAGAGGCGCCGGTCACCCGGCGCCTTCTACGTTTCCCACTCCCCGCCTCGGACCCGTTCAGGCTTTCGGCGCCGCCACGACCAGTTCGCCGACACACGGCGGCATCGCCGCCAGTTTCTGCAACAGGTCGTACTTGGCCACCACCTTCTTGTCCGCAATGGCCATCAACTTGGCGGCATGCTCCGGATTCATCTGCTTCAACACACGGA
>CAZHRU010000057.1:0-17221 GCA_964535015.1 uncultured Verrucomicrobiota bacterium
CTCATCATGGCGGCATACTACTTACTTAGCCTCTTACCTGTCTACCACTTTCTCTGCTAATTGCCTGTCCCTATGCCATGTGTCCCTATGCCATGTGTGGGTGTCCCTATGCCATGTGCCTGCCATGGTCCCTATGCCATGATGCCATGCCCTCTTCCAACCTGCGCCTGACCTCGTCCCTCACGCCTTCAAACCTAGCGCGCACAACCGCCATCGTCCCCGACAGACGCCGCCGCTCCTCCTCGCGCCCCCGCCACGCCGCAACAAGACGCCCCGGCAACGCCTCATCCGCAAGCATAGGAACATCTCCCGTCAACCCAACGTAGCCAGCCAACCCGCTGAACTTGGCGCACGAATACTCCTCCTGGCCAATCATGAACACCGGCACCCCCGACGACAACGCAAACACCGCCCCATGAAAACGCGTCGTAACCACAAAATCACAGGCCGCCATCGCCGCCTTCACCTCCACGTCACGGCAGTTGCCCGACAACACCCGGCAGACCGGAAGACCATCACCCACTCTCGCCAGGAACTCGTCCGCCAACACCTTGTCGCATCGCGAGGACACCTGTGAACGGATATGGGGAATCATCAGCACGCTTGCACCCGTTTGTCGCAACCAGGGCCCAAGCACGTCAGCCAACCGCGCAATCGTCGCCTGCCGTCCGGATCGCTCGCCGTGGTGATGCAAGGATAACCCGATCAGGGGCCGCGGCAATCCCCCGATTTCACTGGGCAGGGGCCCCGCCGCCAAGGCCAGGGCATCGTCCCCCGTCAACAATAACCGTTCCTCCACCACACCCAGCCGACAACACTCCTCCAGCGATCGGGCATCCCTCAACCCGACCACAACGGCTTTTCGCAACCATCCCCGGATCAGACGCCGGTCTCCGGAAGTCAGCTGGGGCCCCACCTGCTGACCCGTAACCAACACGGGCACGCCAAAGGCGCGGGCCGCCTGCGCCATAAAACTACGCAACACCAGCAACTGATGATATTCGGAAGTCAGGTTCCCTCCCCCAGCCACATGCAACACCCACGCCCCCCGCAACGACTGCATCACGGCGATGGCATCGGGGAACCGTCCGGCCATCCTCTCACACAACCATCTCAAGACGCCCCGCGAAATTGCCGGCAACAGGCAGACTCCCCCTCCCGCGGCAAACCACTCCGGAACCCGCGGCGTTTGCATGGCCACCACCCCATGCACCTCCGCCGTGGCAACCGGATCATCACTCAAAACCACCAACTCCACATCCGGCATGCTCCGGCGCCACCAGGCCACCGTCGCGGTTAGGATCGCTTCATCCCCCGTGTGGTAGGAGTAGCCCCCCCTCACATCCGCCACAATCATGACTTTCCGTCGTTCGCCCATCACTTCCCTCCCGGCTCACCGCACCGTACATAAAATCCAAACCCCTGCCAAGTTCAACGCCCCCACCACTCCGTTGACGTGGACATGTATTTGAATACTATACCCGCCAGCAAACCCAATCCACCGACTCCATGAACCCCTCGCCACAAACCACCTCCGCCAAGCCGTTCAAAATCCTCTGGAAAATCAACAGAACCTGTAACTTCCATTGCGCCTATTGCTTTGACGCTCCCGACGTTCGCGCCAATTCCGCCAACCTCTGCTCGCCCCTCGCCCTCTCCGGTACTCCCGCCCTAGCCTCCGCCTTCGATGCGCTCCCCCCCGACTCCCTCCTCTTCATCACCGGTGGCGAGCCTTTCCTGCATCCCGACTTCACCGGACTTTGCCATCGCCTTTCCCGCCGCCACCGACTGAGCCTCGTCTCCAACCTCTCCACCCCGTCCATCCAGAACTTTGCCGATACCCTTTCTCCCGCGCGCACCGGATGCATCCGTTGTTCCCTGCATCTGGCCGAACGCGAACGCCTCAACCTCATGACGGATTTCCGCGAAAAGATCCTCTACCTCAAGGCACGCGGCTTCAACACCTGCATCACCGAAGTCATCTCCCCGGCCACCCTCCCCCGCCTCGAGTCCCTGGCCCGTGAATTCAAAGCCGATGGACTCACCATCTGGCCCATCCTCCTCCGCGGCATCTGGAATGGACGCCGCTACCCCGCCGCCTACACCCGTTCCGAGCGCGAACAGATCCGCCGGTATGCCCGCCAACTCCCCGCCGCCGATACCCGCATTTTCGACGGCTACCAGGAAAGCACCCTCGGCCTCGATTTCCTGGAGGGCGCACCTTCCTTCAGGCACCAGTCCTGCCGCGCCGGCATGGACAGCATCTTTATCCAACCCAACGGCGAGGTCTACCGTTGCCCGGCCACTCGCACCCGGCTGGGTAACCTCTTCGACGGGTCCTTCCGCCGCGCCGCAGCCGCCTCCCCCTGTCCGGCCCTTGTCTGCACCTGCCCTTGGGTTGGCTACGCCATGGCCGCCGGCCGCCCCCGGATCTACGACAGGTACCATCCGGGGTTCCGAATCCGCCAGTATCTGCATACCGCAACCCGGCAACCCGCAACCCCTTTCACCAGAGGCTTGCACTGGGTGGTCTCCACCGCCGAAGCCCGCCTGGGCTTCAAACTCTGGCCCCGGAACTGAACCGCGCCAGCCAACCCCGCACCCCACTCTGGTACTTCCCCTTCAGCGCATCGTCGAGCGCCTCTGCCAGCGCATGCTTCCCCGCCTGCACCGCGCCTGCCCGCAACTGCTCATAGCGAACGTGCCAGCGCTCCTTGAGTTCCATTCTGGCCACCAGGCGATAGTCAAGCAAACCGGGAAAAGTGGCACACTGGAAATCGAGAATGTCGAGGCATATCCTGGTCCTGAGGCACTTCTCACACACCCCGCAGTTCATCTCCTGCCCCACGTTGCGCCAGCAGACCCGCAACAACTCCTGCACCAGCGCCTCCCCCCCGATGTAACGTAACTTGTCCAGTCGCGACGCTTCACAACCGTCATGCACAATGTCCACCGCTCCCGTGCTCCACAACGGATCGAGAAGCGGGTGCGACCCCAGCGGCACCTGGTCGGCATACGTAAAGGTGCCCGGAATAAAGACCTTCCGGAATCCATTCCCCGCCAGCAGGGCCACCGCCGCCAGCGCCCCCCCATGATGATAATCCCATTTCACCATCGGCCTGAAGGTCTCCCGGAGATCAGTCTCGACTTCGATCAGCCGCTTTCCCAGATGACGCGCCACCCTTTGCACCAGTTCAAGCACCTTTCCCCGCCGCCATGTGTCGCTCAGGGCAACATCAAATCCCTGCACATACACCAGATCCGTAATCTCGTCCCGGTGCTTCATCACCGTGTACCAGGAATCCACGCCCCCCGAAAAGAAACACGCCACCCCCCGGCCCTCGCGACCACCTTCATAAGGACGCGCCGTCGCGCCAACCGCAATCCGCTTCCCGTAACCCCATGCCGCGTAGATGTCCTGAATCTTCGGCAAAACCTCCAGCAACCGCGCGTCCACCGGCGCCTCAATGTCCAGGGGGACCCCCAGTTTCATCGCCGACAACAACGTCAGCGGCAGGACAAAATCCCCCGCCACTCCATCCCGCCCCGCAATGGCTTCAGGGAACTTGAACGTCACCTCCCGGGGTTCACACCCCTCGCGATCCACCCGTAGGCGAACCACGGCGGTTCCCCCGCTAATACTGAGACTGGGTCCTGTAATGTTCAATCCCCGCCCTCCTTCTCTCCAATGCCCATCATATGCATCGCATCCGTCTGGGTATGCACCTTGGTGGACTGCCGCAAGGTCACCATCACACCCGCCAGTCGGCTCTCTTCCGGCGTCATCACATAATAGGGCCCAAGCCGTATCCGCAACTTGTCGAGTTCAACAACCTTCCCCTCCGGCGTCAGTCCCGGCACCGCATACCGCTTGGACTCAATCTTCCGCTGGAGCAACATTGTCTTGGGGCCCCCGGGCGACAACCCCAGCAGGATCTGGTTCCACCGGTCCCGGCTCAACGTCCGCCCATCGGCAAACCCATAGCCGCCCCAGGACCCCACCGGCTTGATGATCCACCTCTTCTTTTCCGCCAACAACGCATCCACCAGCGCACGCCTGCGTTCCGCATGCAAGGCCGGATGGAGCGGCAGGAGATGCGACTCCGGAATACTGCGCGCCAACCGCATCTTGCCAAGCCCCTGGATCTCCCCGGGCATCGCCAACCACCCCTTCCAATCCAACAGCAGTTCGGGATACAACTCCGCCCGCTCCGGCACCAACGCCGGATAGTCATCCTTCAGGAGTTCCAGCGTACAGCAGTTCTTGAAGACCGCTCCGTTGAACGACGACAACCGCCCCCACTCTTCCACCGGCATGAACTCCAACGCCCCGCCCAACGCCCGCACCCGCTCGGCAAAATACCGCTGATCGGAACAGTACGGCTTCCACTGCGGAACGGACAGTACGACAGGCCCCGGAAACATCCCGGCCCAGAGGCCCGCTATCGTCTGCCCGGCTGGCACCCCCTGGATTTCCTGCATCTTCTGCAGGACACCCGCATGCGCCGGCTGAAGGTCAATCTCCGCTATCCGCGGTTCTCCCGATTCATCAACCACCAGGTCGGGCCGCACCAGCATCGGGAACCCCGTCGCATTCGCCATCCGCGCCACCGCCCGCCGCTCCACCTCCGTCAGCGTCCCCTCCACGCGCCGCCGCACCGCCCTCTGCTTCAGGAGCGACGAACAGGCCAGCAGCCAGCGCCGGATATCACCCCCCATCCGGTCCAGCGCCGTCATCAACTCCCCGGGCAGCCGGAGCGGTTCCGCCACAATCCACGAGACCGTCCCCAACGGTGCCGTGTCATACAACTGCACCGTCGAAAGCTCCCTCTGCCATTCGCGCAAACGTTTCTCCAACCCTGAACTCACCACACGGCCCCCTTTCATCGCCTGCATCCGAAAATGCCAGCCCATACCTGAATCGTCAACACCGCCATCAACAGGGTCCCCTTGGATTCCGGGGCCAGACCGAATTCCCGGCGCAGTAAAACCACCTCCACCGGATCGAACACCCCCAGCGCGCGGATCGCCCTTTCGGACAGGGCTTCCTCCGCCCACTCCGGCAACCGCTCCTGCCGCAACCATTCGATGAAGGGAACCCTCAACGGCATCTTCCGCGCCCGTCGGTTAACCTCCGGCACCAGCCCCTTCCCCGCTTCCCGGAGCAGGAACTTCTCCTCCTGGTACGGCGCATAGCCGCGCACCTTGAGGCGCCGCGGCAGGGGCGCACAGAATTCCCACAGGGTATGGTCCAGAAACGGCGGCCGCGCCTCAACCGAATGGTGCATGCTCATCCGGTCCACAATGCAGTTGATGTAGTCCGGCATCCGCGTCCGCGACTGCAACCACAGGATCCGCTGGAAGGGATCGGGACTCTCCACCTGGTCAACCCACTGCCGCCACTGCCGGATCAGCGTCTCACCCCTTTCACGCGCCACCGCCTCCCGCACGTCAGCCGCCAGAAGCGCAGTCCCTTCCTCGGCCCTCGCGATCTGCAAATGCCGCAAGTAACGGCGGGCCAGACCCTCACTATCCAGCCGCATCCCGTCCTCCAGGCGCCGCCAACCCTCCACCCCACGCTCCAGCCACGGATGCAACCCCGAGGACGCCGCCTTCAGCAACGCCGCCGACTTCGCCCACCATCGCCCCCGGTCAGGCCTCCAGTGCCACGAGTAACCGCCAAACAACTCGTCAGATCCCTCCCCCGTCAACGCCACCTTCAACCCCACCGACTTGCACGCCGCAAACAAGTGATACAACGCCGCAAAGGTACTGCGCGCTACAGGCTCCTCCACCGCCGCCACCAGCCGCGGATAGTCATCCATGAAATTCCCGTCAAACCGGATCAGCCGGTTCTGGATCCCCAGTTCCTTCGCGCAGGCCGTGGCCCGCGCCGTCTCATCAAACCTCTCGACGTCGAACCCCACCGTCACCGTCGTCATCCGCCCCCCGCAGGCCGCCGCCATGTGACTCACCACCGACGCCGAATCCACCCCGCCCGACAACAACGCGCCCACCGGAACATCGCTCATCAGGTGCGATCGGACCGCCACTCCCAGCCGCTCCCTGAACTCCGCCACCACCTCATCATTTGGACGCGCTGGCCCCTCCGCATAGGATAATGCCCAGTACTCCCGCGTCCGGCAGGTTCCCCCCTGCACCGCCACCCGGCAACCCGCCGGCACCTTGCTCACCCCGGCAAACAACGTCCCCGGTCCCGGCGTGAATCCCAGCCGCATGAAATGGCCCAACGCTTCCGGATTCATCCGGCAGTCCAACCCCGCCGCCGTCAGGATCGGCGTGATCTCCGATCCCACATACAGACGCCCGTCAGACTCAGCCAGGTAGAGCGGCTTAATCCCCATCCGGTCCCTTGCCGCATGGAACTCCCCCCGCCCCGCATCCCACAACGCAAACGCGAACATCCCCTTCAGCCGCGCCAGAAGCCCGTCCATCCCCCACGACTCGTACCCATGCACCAGCACCTCGGCATCGGACCGGCTCCGAAACCGGTGCCCCGCCGCCTCAAGGTCGCGCCGCAACTCCCCGTGATTGTAGATCTCCCCGTTTTCCACCACCCGGATGGTCTCGTCCTCGTTCGCCATCGGCTGTCGTCCCGTCTCCAGATCCACAATGCTCAGCCGCCGGAACCCCAGGGCCGCGCCAGCGCCGAAGGAAAAGGACTCATCATCAGGGCCCCGGTGCGCAAGACGCTTCACTCCGGAAACGAAACGTTCCCGGTCAATCTCGCGATGCCGTCCCGAAAGATCAAACACGCCAATGAATCCGCACATTACTGCATCCGCTTCCCGATCCTGTCAAACTCCTGACTTACGAATCGCTCCAGTCCGCCACCCATGACCGCCGGAGTCAACCAATCATGGCTGCGCCAGCCTAACCCATTCAGACTCGACATGACAGACAGACTTTCTTCCACAGTGATCGATCCCGCGCCGGGGATGTGGCCGCCTCCATCTTCGGCTCGCAGTTCCAAGGCGCGACTGTTACCACTGCGACAGATCCAATGAACTTACTATTAACCTGCGCAGCCAACCGCCCGAAGGCAATCCTTCAGCCAGAAGCAACCTTGGCATGGCCCGAGTGAAACTTAGGACTCTTCTCGTGAAAAGGAACTGGTCCCTTAATATATGTTGAACGGAGGAAGACATGAAGACAATCACAATCGAATGGCAGCGCTTGGTTACCAATGGACAAACGTGTGATCGTTGTGCCTGCACAGGAAGCGCAACCGAGGCCGCATTCAAGAAACTCAAGCGCTGCCTTAAAGAAACCGGAATTGATGTAGACCTCAAGACTTACTCCCTCGACCAATCGACCTTTGAAGCAGTCCCGCTTGGATCAAACCGAATACGCATTGACTGAAGAACCATCGAGCAGTGGCTCGACGGGTCTACCGGACAAAGTCACTGCTGTGGACCCTGCGGAGACGCAGAGTGTAGAACAATTACTGTCGATGGAAAGACGTACGAAGCCATTCCCGAGGAGATCATCCTGCGCGCCGGACTGCTCGCGGCTGCAGAGAAACTGAGACAGTAATCATCCATCGGGATAGAGCGTCCCCCCGTGGGGCCCCCTTCCACACCACTAATCATACGGATCACGTAATTAGCGGTTCGGCTGTTATCGACAAAGAGTACTCAGGGAAACCACTCCGACCGAGCGAGTGAACCGGTCATCCGGAAGCGGCTCATTATAACCCCTCCTGAAGAGATTTGCAGGAGCAAGCCTCCCTGTGATAGCGTGATCTCCTTCAAGGGAGACCGCTCGTGAACAATGTAAAGCGCGCCAGGGAAATCATCGACCTCGAGATCGAAGGACTACGAAAAGTCCGGGATACCCTCGACTCGGGATTCAGCCAGGCGGTTGATCTCATCATCGCCACCACCCGATCGGGCGGCAAGGTCGTGGTCACCGGCGTCGGCAAGAACCTCCACATCGGCGAGAAAATATCCGCCACCCTGGCCAGTACCGGCACCACCAGCGTCATGCTGAACCCCACTCAGGCCATGCACGGCGATCTGGGCATCGTCTCCAGCGGCGATATCCTGCTGGCGCTCAGTTACAGCGGGGAATCAGAGGAACTTCTGGGATTGATCCCCATGGTCAGACGCTTCGGCGTCAAGGTCATCGCCATGACCGGCATCCTTACCAGCGCCCTCGCCAAACTCAGCGACGTCATTATCCCCGTCACCGTGGACCGGGAGGCCTGCCCGTTCAACATGGCACCCACCACCAGCACCACCGCCACCCTCGCCGTGGGCGATGCCCTCGCCATGGTCCTCCTCGAGGCCCGCGGGTTTAAGGTCGAGGATTACGCCAAACTCCATCCCGGCGGCGCCATCGGACGCGCCCTGCTCCTCAAGGTCGCCGATATCATGCGCAAGGACGACCGCATCGCCGCCGTTCCCTCCGGCGCCAAGGTCAAGGACGCCATCTTCGCCATGACCAGCGCCCGTACCGGTTCCGCCGGCATCGTGGACGCCCACCGCCACGTCCTCGGCATCTTCACCGACGGCGACCTCCGCCGCCGCCTACCCGATCAACCCGGCCTGATTAACGCCACCGTCGATTCGGTCATGACCCGTAACCCGATCACCGTCCCGCAGGACTGCCTCGCCATGGATGTGCTCCGGATCTTCGAAAAGCACAACATCGATGACCTGCTCGTGGTCGATGCCGACAACCGGCTGGTCGGCGCCGTGGATATCCAGGACCTGCCCAAACTGAAAATCATGTGATGGACCTCCCCATGCCGTCTATCCACCGCTGGTTCCTCCCGGTATTGCTGTGTTGGCTGTTGTTGGCGCCCGGCCTCAGTGGTGCCGCAACCCCGCCTTCACCCGCCACTCCTCCAAATCCCCCGCCCCCCCCTGCCGCCATGTCATGGTCCCAAGCCGTCATCCTTGGCCTCGTGGAAGGACTAACCGAGTACCTGCCGGTGAGTTCCACAGGCCACCTGATCCTGACCCAGCGTCTGATGGGAATCGGCCAATCCGCGGACACCGTCGAGGCGGCCGACGCCTACGCCGTCTGCATCCAGGCGGGCGCCATCCTGGCCGTGGCCGGCCTTTATTTCCGGCGTCTTCGTCAGGTCACCAGCGGATGCCTCGGCGGGGACCGCGATGGCCGGATACTGGGCATCAATCTGATCGTTGCCTTCCTGCCGGCCGCGGTCATTGGCCTAACCATGGAACCATGGATCAAACACTATCTCTTCGGTGGCCAAGCCTGGGGACTGTGGCCCATCATTGCCGCCTGGTTCGTTGGGGGCGTCGCCATTCTGGTCATGAGCCGCCGGATCCACAACCACCAGGACCACCCCCGCCCCCCTCTCGAATCCATGACGTGGAAGATGGCACTGGTCATCGGGTTGGTGCAATGCCTCGCCATGTGGCCGGGCGTCAGCCGAAGTCTGGCCACCATTCTTGGCGGCCTATGGGTGGGACTGAGTCTTCCGGCTGCCGTGGAGTTCAGTTTCCTCCTCGGCTTGATCACCCTGGGTGCATCCACCGCCTACGACGCCCTCAAGTCCGGCCCCTTGATCATCGCGCAGTACGGTTGGCTTACCCCCCTGATCGGCCTTGTCACGGCACTGATCTCCGCCGCCTTCGCTATCCAGTGGATGGTCCGCTACCTCCAACGCCACCCCCTGGCGATCTTCGGTTACTACCGCATCTTGCTGGCCCTGGTCGTCGCGGCCCTGACCCTCCGTTAAGTTCATCGCAGACTTGACCGCCCTGTCCTTTATGCATACCGTGTGCGCCGGTTATTCATATGTTGATCGCCATTCTCAGAGCTTTATCGTGGTTCTTCAGCGCCTTGCCCCTGAACAAGGCCTTGTCCGTTGGACGGGGCCTGGGCTGGATTTATGGTTCGGCAATCCGTTACCACCGGCAGGACGCCGTCACGGCCCTGCGCAACTCGTTTCCCGAAAAGACCGAAGCGGAACGCCGCCTTATCCTGAAAACCATGTACCGCAATCTCGGCATGAATATCGTCGAGGAATTCCGCATGCAACACATGTCGGAGGAAGACCTGAAACGTTGCATCACCTGGGAAGGTGACCACTATGCGCGGGAAGTGCTCGCCGCCGGCAAGGGTGTCATCGTCCTCTCGGCCCATCTCGGCAACTGGGACATCCTGTGCACCATGGCCCCGAAGTTCAATTTTCCAGCCACGATCATTACCAAGAAGATCAGGAACAGGACCCTGAACCAATTCTGGATGGATGCCCGCAGCCGGTTCGGACTGAAATTTGTGCCGGCACACAACTCGTACCGCCAGTGCCTTGCCGCCCTGCGGAAGAACGAAATCGTCGGATTCATCCTGGATCAGAACATGATCAGGACCGAGGGCATCTTCGTTGATTTCTTCGGCAAACTGGCCTGCACCTCGCCCGGTCTCGCCTACATGTCCGCCCAGTCCGGCGCCGCTGTCGTCCCCTCCTTTATCACCCGCGGCGAAAACGGCTCCCACACCGTGAGAATGTTCCCCGCCATCCCTCCACCGCCCGACCGGAAACCGGAAACAATCAGCGACTATACCCAGCGTTACACCAAGATCATTGAAGAGGCCGTGCGGAAACATCCCGACCAATGGATATGGATCCACCGCCGCTGGCGCACCCAACCCCTGTAGCCCCCTGCGGACGACACGCCCGGTTCACGGGAACCTGAGCAAACTGCCTTCCGCTTCCCGCCCTTTCAAGGCCCGCCCCTGCTCAACAACAACGGTGTTTCCCAATTGACCCAACTTCGCCTTCAGGGTCGCCTTTGCCTGCTCCAGCTCCTTCTGCACCTGTTCCTTTTCGATTTTCAGGATCACGGTCCAGCAAAGAAAGAAGAAGCACACCACGCACAAAGCAGGAACCATCATATATATGCCTCCCAATCTGTGGGGTGATACTAAACTGCCGTCCACCGGAATAACAAGCGCGAAGAAAAGCACCCTCTTTAATCCGCATAGAACGGGTACCGTTCCCGGGGCACCCCCGGCATCCGCCGCTTCCACCGCTTGTACGTCCACAACCACTGTGCCGGATCCCGCCGGATCTCCTCCTCCAGCATCACACCAATCTGCGCCGTGAGTTCGACCGGATCCCTCCCCTTCAACTCCTCAGGCCGCAAGACATCCCGTACATAACAACGGTACCGCCCGCCTCCCAGATGACGGCAATACGCCATCACCATCGGAACCTCCATCCGGATCGCCAGCCCGGTGGCCGCCCCCGAAATCGGAACCGGCACCCCGAAGAACGGCACAAACAATCCGCCATCCTCAACCCGCGTGTCCTGATCCAGCAACAATGCCACGGTTCCCTTGTCACGCAAAACCCGGACCAGCGCCTTCAACGCCCCCGCCCGCGGCACAATCCGCTGCCCTGAAGCCTCGCGCAACCGGTTGAGCCGTTGATCAATAAGCGGATTCTTGACCGGCTTGGCCACACTGACCAACGCCGATCCGTACGACATCGCCGTATGCCCAAAAACTTCCCAGTTACCCAAATGCGCCGTCACCGCCACCAACGGTCCACCCCGCAACCAGGGAGTACTGGCCTCATCCACTTCAACATAACGGCGGATACGTTCTTCCGAATGACGCGAGAACCAGAAGTAGTCCAACATCGTCAGGGCGAAATTACGGAAGACGTTCCGGATAATGTCGCGCTTCCCTTGTGGTGTCAGTCCACTCCCATACGCCAGATCCAGATTGGCCAGGGCAATACGGCGGTCCCGCCGGTCAACGTGGTACGCCAGCGTTCCCATGCCTTTCGCCAGAACCACCACCCAGGTCCGCGGCAACCGGGGTACACCGAATAGCGCCAAGGTAAACAGAACGCCCTCGATCCGGAACCGGATCCGTCGTCTCAACGTGACTGGCCTGTCTGCGCTGGCTTCCATCATCCACCGTTCCGTCGAACAAAAAGGGCTCGAAACATCACTGTTCCGAGCCCTTCATCATGCATCGCCCCGAATCACTTCGCCGACGCTTTTGCCGGCGGCAATTCCACCGCCTTGATCGGGACCACCGGGGCCGCAGGCATCCCCGACTTGCGGATGTAAACCTCGACACGACGATTAACCGGATTCCCATGAATCTTGTCGTTCATGGCCTTGGGACGGTCGAACCCGTACCCCACCGCCGTCATCAGTGAACGATCGATAGAGCCTTTGGTCGCCAGATAGTCCAGGCAGGCTTTGGCGCGCCGCTCGGACAACGCCATGTTGTAGTCCCGCTTGGAGTCCTTCAACTTGTCGGCGTGCCCTTCAATACGGGCCGTGGCCCCGGGATCACGCTGCATCACCTTGGCAATCAAATCCAAGTCCTTGAAATATACCGGCTTGATCACCGACTCGTTATAGTCGAACTGGATGTTCAACTCAAACAACTGGAGATCATCGGCACCATGGCCTGCCCGGGGATCCGTCCCGTCCTCCATGACCTCATGGCCATCCGCCACGCCACCATCGTCAGTGTCGCGGTCCTTCGGATCCGTCGTATAGTGGAACACCTCGGCTCCATCCTTGAGACCATCATAGTCCGTATCCGGATTCAGGGGATCCGTCACGTAGGTCCGGACTTCATCGTAATCGCCCAACCCGTCCCGGTCAGTGTCCGGATGATGGGGATCCGTCTTGATCCGCAACTCCTCTTCATCCGTCAACCCATCCGCATCGCTGTCCTTCGGCCCGCCGGAAACCGTGAAGGCCGGAGCGACATTGGCGCCAAACACATAACGAACGCCAACATCCATAATCGAATTGACCGTCCCCTTCTCGCTGATGCCCGCCATCGACCCCCGGAAATCGGCCCGCACCGACCACGCGTCGTTGATGTTGTAGATAACCCCGCCACCCCCGCGCAACCCGATATCAGCATCATCGTTGTTGTCGAACGAGTCACCGAACTTGATCGCCGCCGCCCCCAGCGTCAGGTAAGGATCCACGCGCTTCCAAGGAGTGAAATGGAAAAGAGCGTCACCCGTCAGCCCGATGGCCCACGTCGAATCCACGCCCGCTTCGTCCTGCAACCGGTTAATCCTTGTCCCGGCCCCCAACCCCTTCTTGTTCTCATAATCAATGTAATGAGACCCCTTCAGGTCCGGGCAAAGCAACAGGCCCGCTTCGAACGTCCACCAACGGGAATAGTCGTAACCCAGCCGGGCCGTCGCGACAAATCCATCATCCGTGGGGAAATCACCCTCGAAATCCATCCGGCCACCCGAGACCGTAATGTTCACCGGGTGTTCACTCCCGGTTTCCCCGACACAAACCGACGCCCCATTACCCCATAACCCAATGACCGCCATGGCGCCAACAACACCCTTGAATATACTGCTCTTTCTCATTCGCTTGTCCTTCCTGTTCAGATCCAATGACCGGGATGGTCGAAATCTGCTTGTGTATTACCACACCCCCCTCCCCCGCAAAAGAAAAAAAGGTTTCATCTTCTATTTGACACAAATGGGTCCGATCCATATTTTATGCCGCTGCCTTGAATGGCAAAGGGTTAAGGAAGGATTGGATTGTTATGGCGGATTACTCAGCATCGGACTTTCGCAAGGGACTTAAGGTCGAACAAGACGGCATCCCGTATGTGATCTCGGAATTCAACTTCGTCAAACCCGGCAAAGGCGCCGCCATCTACACCTGCCGCCTGAAAAGCCTGCTCGACGGCAACACCTATGTCAGGAACTTCCGCTCCAACGATACCCTCAAACGCCCGGACCTCGACGAGAAGACCATGCGTTACTCCCACAATGAGGGCGACGACTACATCTTCATGGACGAGAACTTCGAGCAGTTCACCATCGCCGGCTCCGTCCTGGGCAACAACCGCTTCTTCCTCTTCGAGGATTGCGAGGTGTCCGTCCTCTACTTCAATGGCCGCCCCGTGGATGTCACCCTGCCGACCTTCATCGAAAAGGAAATCCTCGAGACCGAACCCGGCGCCCGCGGCAACACCGCCACCAATGTGCTCAAGGCCGCCAAGATCAACGGCGGATTCGAAATCCATGTCCCCCTCTTCATCAATCAGGGCGACATTGTGAAGATCGACACCCGTACCGGCGAGTACAGCGACCGCGTCTCAAAGCGCTGACCCGGCGCGCCATGACATCCCCTTACCATGAGCAGGCCCGGCTTCACACCCTGAAGCCTGCTCTTGAGTTTCGCAGCCGACTGCTCGCGGCAATCCGGACCTGGTTCCTCTCGGAACAGTTTATCGAAGTTGAAACTCCCGTCCGCCTCCCAACACCCGCACTGGAACTTCACATCGACGCCGAACCCTCCGGCACCGCCTTTCTCCGCACCTCGCCCGAACTGCACATGAAACGCCTGTTGGCCGCCGGCTATGACCGCATCTTCCAGATTGGCCCCTGTTTCCGGCAAGGCGAACGCGGCGCCCTGCACCATCCCGAATACACCATGCTGGAATGGTACCGCGCCAACGCCGACTACCTCACCATCCTCCACGACACGGAATCCCTCCTGTCCTCCATTCCCCATCAACCATTCCCCATCAACCATTCCCCATCAACCATTCCCAATTCACCATTCACTCCCCTCCCCCCGCCACCCTGGCCACGATTCACAATCGCCGAACTCTTCACGAAACACGTCGGCTGGAATCCTGTGGAGTCGTATGATGCGGAACGGTTCGAACAGGATCTCGTCTCCAAGGTGGAACCAGCCCTCCCCCGCGACACGCCGGTCTTCGTCATGGACTACCCCGCCCCTGCCGCCGCCCTGTCTCGCCGCAAACCGGATAATGAAAAGGTGGCCGAACGCTGGGAGTTGTACATCCGCGGCGTCGAGATTGCCAACGCCTTCAGCGAACTGACCGACCCCTCGGAGCAACGCCGCCGGTTCGAAGACTGCGCGCGCGCGCGCCGCACCGCCGGTCGCCAGGTCTACACTCTCGACGAACCGTTTCTATCCGCCCTCGACATCGGCATGCCCCCCTCCGGCGGCATCGCCCTGGGTGTCGATCGCCTGGTCATGGTCCTCGCCGGAAAACCATCCCTCGACAACGTCATCGCCTTCCGCGAATCCTGCTGATCCCATCTCTCCCGGCACCACTGTGACTTGATGCCATGACGGGATAGTGCTAACTTGACCCCATGGAAAACATCCAAAAGGCAGTGGCCGACATCCAGTCCACCCAGGACCTTCTTGAGAAGGCGATGAAACTATCCGGACTGGTAACGACCCTATTCAGAGAAGCCGGCTGGGAACTTGTCGTTGTGGGCGGGTCCGCTGTGGAATTCTACACTGAGGGTTCCTATATGTCCGGCGATGTTGATTTTTGCCGTCGAACGCTCCGCCCCATCCCACTGCGGGTCGCACAGGATATCATGGGGAAACTTGGCGCTGCCGGAGGACCACGAAGTTGGATCGTAGCTGGATTGTTCGTCGATTTGCTTGGCCTCGTGGAAAACGAAGCCGTCGCCCCCTACCGTGAAGTTGAAACCCCCTACGGGAAGATCAGCATACTCCCGATTGAACTCGCCTTGGTCGAACGAATCTTGGCGGCTGTTTATCCGCGACCCGATGCCGAAGCAAGGGCCGTAGCCAGTAAACTGATAATCGTTTGCCTCAAAGGCGGGATTGACCTCGACTGGCGAGAAGTCGAACGTTTGGCGGCATTGCCGACGTTTGGCATCCTGGATCAATTCCTCCAATTTAAGAAGGAAATTGCCGATGAACTCGCCAGCACCCCTTAAGACCTCCTGGACATGGGACGAGTGGCTACGGAGCCGGATCCTGCGCAAGACAATCTCCGAACAGTCCGGCCCCCCCGAGATACGCCGCCGCAAAAGTTCCTCCGACCGGCGGCTACGCGCCGCCTTCGCGGGCCGCCGCGCACCGTGAACGTTTAGAACCTGCACCCCACAACCCATCCCTTGCCGACATCTAGAGTGATGGACCTCACTTCACGACATGCCCCAATTTGAAGAGTATTCCCCCAATCAACACGGCGACAACAAAACCTGAAGAAATGGCGAACCCAAGTCGCTTGATTACAAGATCAATTGGTGATTTTGTCACTTTCTCCCATTTTGAAATAGTTTGGTTGAATTGTCGCCACGCAAAAGTCCCCGCCATGATTCCACAACAACCGCCAACGATGATCGCCAATAGCAATAACATCATAGATCATCAATCTTTCTTCGATCGGCAGTACACACAAACTCCATCATACCCGAAAACATGCCCCTTCTCTTCCCCCCGTGGGTTTGCTTCACACCTGTTATCACGAAACAAGGCTCTCACCATTTTCAGTGCGAGCATTCCTGCAACAGCACCACCTGATGGTCCCGACTCTTTACTCGATGAACTTCCAATGTGGGAGGTCTGCCGTGAACCGAGGTCCGTTCTCCGCGCCTGTTCATTCGTCTGTTCTTCCAGTTGTTTCTTCTGTTTTTCGAGTTGCTTCACCTTGAGAACCAAATCCCGTTCCTTGGCCTCCAACTGCATTCTCTTTGCTTCTTTGTAGCCGCGAAGCAACCAGATTCCGCCTGCAACGGCAAGAAGTCCAAAGATTAAATTCGACGGCTTTGAACTTTTCCCGAGACGATCAACAAAGTCCATTAATGAGGAACCGCCAAGTAAGACGAGGACAATTCCGATAACAAATCTTGTTTTGTAACTCATGATGCACCCTTCCTGTAGATTTGAAGAAAGATAACTCCTTGAATGACGCCACGAATCATCGTGTGCGTTCCGCCTTTGTTTTGATGGTGATGGGCTTCCCGCACCCCCGCGCCTCAAGATCAACAATCACACAACGCAACATCTCAGGATTTTCCCGGTGCTGAAACCAAAGTTCGCGCTTCCCCTGTTCAATCTGGACAACTGCCACGAGTGTTCCATAACCGGCAGGTTTACGGACCTCAGGCAATACCACATCATGACTTCTTCGTTCGTCGGCCATATTCATCCTTTCTGTACTTCCAATTATTCCATTACTCACCGCGCCAAAAACAAGAGGCGCGGACAACTGCCCACGCTCTTCGGAGGGACTGGCATCCCTTTTGCAGAACATGAAACAGAAGCCGCGCCAATTGGCGCGCTTCCGCCAGTTCGTTCTGCAAACAAAAAACTGCCAGTTTTCCGAAGAACGAATCTTGCGATTACGCAAAATCGGGTGCATGACCGATTTTTGATTAGGCTGCCGATTTGAGCTTGTTAGAGCGCCA
>CAZHRU010000058.1:0-17125 GCA_964535015.1 uncultured Verrucomicrobiota bacterium
CAATCTGATCCACCTGCCGGGCAAGTCGGCGATCATGCTTCAAGACTATCGCCAGACGACTGAGTTGCACACTCGCCGCCTTCCCGGTCCCCACCCCAAGCAACGGCGCGATCTCCCGTTGCGTTAGTCCACTGTGTCGGCTCAACATCCGCGCCGCCACCGCCCTCAACCATCCCCCGCGCGTCCGACGCCCGATAGGATCCATTGGGGTCAGCCCTTACTTCAGGCATTAGCGTCCTCGGAGGCATTCCTTAACTCCTTCTCAATCTGATCCACCTGCCGGGCAAGTCGGCGATCATGCTTCAAGACTATCGCCAGACGACTGAGTTGCACACTCGCCGCCTTCCCGGTCCCCACCCCAAGCAACGGCGCGATCTCCCGTTGCGTTAGTCCACTGTGTCGGCTCAACATCCGCGCCGCCACCGCCCTCAACCATCCCCCGCGCGTCCGACGCCCGATAGACTCCGGCACCTCCCCAAAATGCCGGCACACCGCCTCCACCACCCTCCCAGGCTCCAGCCTCCGCCCAACCCGGCGCAGCGCCACATCCTCCGGCCTCTGCCGGCCCCTCAACACCCTCTCATACAGTTCCTGCATCTTCCCGCAGAATTCCTCACTGCCTATCCCCAGCCGCGAACGCTCCTTCAGCGCCAGAAACTCCTCGTCGGTCTCCGCCATCCCCGCTTCCACATACTTCCGAAACTCCACCCGATGCCGCCCGATCCCCCTCCCCGGCATCATCGCCAGCAACGGCCCTTCCTCCACAACCTTGCTCTCCCGTTTCCCTAAATACTGCCGGTAACTGCTCCACCGATACCCTCGCAACGCCTTCCGACGCTCCTTCAACTCCTTCTCCCTCATTCCCCCAACAAATACAGGATTCAGATGCACGTATCTCGCCAGGTTCAACAGGTACTCATCCCCCTCGACCGTTTTGGCCCCGTACCGACCTTGCGTCAGGTGCCCGCTCTCCCCATGCCGCAGATTGAAATACGTCGTGTACGCCGTCTGCAACCGATGCAAAAAACGCCCCAGGTTCGCTTCCGGAGTCTCCACAACCAGGTGGACGTGATTGCTCATCAAACAGTACGCATAGACCCGTATGCCGTATTCCTCCCGATACTCCCCCAACCGGTCCAAAAACCGCTCCCGGTCCGTGTCATCCCCAAACAACTCCCGCCGGTTATTCCCCCGGATCGTTACATGGTAGAGTGCCCCAGGATATTCCACTCTCAATAGTCTTGCCATGCCCAGACACTACTCTCATCCCACGCCTGAATGCAAACTGTTTTCTCAAGTAAGGTCTGACCCCTCGCATTCCCCGCGTTCGCGACCCATCTCATTCAGAACGGCGCCAACTTGCGGCATGTCCAGGAAATGCTGGGGCACGCCAAGATGTCCTGCACACAAACCTATGTGCATCTCACCATCCCCGACCTGAAGAAAGTTCACAGAAAGACACATCCGCTTGGGTGAGAGACAAATACGCCCCCTCTTTCTCAGGCAATACTGCTCGCCGGGTCATTGCGGCAGATGACCCAGTCCGTGACAAAAAAAGGGGCGGAACTAGGCAGGTCGCAGGGGATCAGGGCGGAGGATTCGGTCGGGAGAAGGGCGGCAATGACGGCCCAGAGCGGCAGGAACCGTGCCGTCCGCGCAAAAGATAGGATCCGTTTTGTCATATGGGTGTCGCCTACGTTCAAAAACAGGGCGCCGTGCCCCTTATCCGTTAGGAGGTTGGCGCCTATCCATTTCGACGGTAAACCTATCCAATTCTTGTTCCAGCCACTGCAATGTCTTTTCGCACTCTAAAACCAGCGGGGACATCTTGCTCCACCGAAGTTCAAAGGCATAGGCATGTCGAAACACGTGCCGGAAACTCAAATACCCGCGAAGTGTATCCCGCAATTCCCCAGAGATCATGAGGGGCCGATATTCAGTCGGCACGACCATGCTATCCAATATCCGGCTATGCCACATCGCCCCCTGCGGCATCCCATGGTCAAGATGGATTGCCACGCGCTTGAACAGGTTCTCGATCCCGGTGTAGAACGAATGCAGCATGGCCGACAAGGCGGAGGTTTCAATAGGGTCAGGCGCTGTTGTCCCACATTTGACGATCAAATCATGATGCATGGCCAGAAGGCGCTCCAGAGACTCCCGTTCGACGCCGATTTCTCTCTTGAGTTCAGGCCACACGGATGAGTTTCCCCTCTTCTTTCAAGTAACGGGTAAACGGGCTGGGCTCATCCAGATCGACCAAATCCAATGAGCGGCCAAGAACCTGACAGGCACGCGCCATTGCGCCAAAGAAAACATCGGGCGGCAATCCCTCCACAGCCATGTCAATATCAGACCCCTCTCGCATGGTGCCCGTTGCTGCAGAGCCGAAAAGATAGACATGCCTGGCCCCACACTGCTTGAGGGTTGCCGCAGCTTGGCGCACCAATTGGTTCAGATCATCACTCATGTTCATGATGAAATACTGCCATGATCATAGACGCGAAGCAATGTTTTCCAAAAGGCTTGCCGTCTCCTCGCGGCACACCAGAACCAACCGCTTTCGCGACCGGCCGCGCGAGCCCCCTAGGGGGCTCCTCCCCCCTCTGCCTTCTCTTCCCTACTGCAACTTTCGCATTCATTGGTAACACTCCTTCACTTGGCTTCCCGCCGGGAGTGTTACCCTGTTTTACACAATCTTTAGTCTCATTAATCTGGTCGCTAGCGCAGGGTTCTTGCCAGTGGGCCTCAGGACGGTCAACCTAAACGTACACACCCTCACCAATCCGATCAGACACACTTTTCCCTATCATCGCCACACTCGTCATGATAAACAATACCCCCGTTGGCACTAAACAAACGACGCGAATACAAGGGAGTTGTTTCACAATGAATAAAACATTCTTGATGCTCTTGGCGGCATCCGTCCTGACATCCCAGGTTCAGGCGGGTTACAAAATCACCATGAAGAACACCTCCGAGTCGGACGCCAAGTCCCGGAACCCCCAGTCTCAGGCCGGAAACTCCACCCTCTGCATGAGTACCGCCGACGACAAGGCCCGCATCGATTTCACCGAAGGCCAGATGCCCGGCGCCGACAAAGGCGGCTACCTCATCACCAAGGACGGCGGCAAGACCTTCTACATGGTCTCACCCAAGGAAAAGTCCTATATGAAATGGGACATGGACGCAATGATGGGCATGGCCGGCGCCGTCGGCAACATGATGAAAATGCAAATCTCGGACCCCAAGGTGGAGAAGATCCTTGATGAATCCGGTGACCCCATCCTCGGTTACCCCACCCGCCACTACAAGATCCGCACCTCCTACCACATGGTCATGTCGGTCATGGGTTTCAAAAATGAGAGTTCTGTAACTAAGGAGGACGAGACCTGGACTACCACCAAACTGGATGTTTCAGCCTTGGGGAACTGGTTCAATAAGGCGCCCAAAACCCAGAATCCGGAATTGGATAAGTTGATCGAGGCGCAGAAGGGCAAAATAACCGGCGTCCCTTTGAAAATGCGCTCCATCCAGACGAGTACCGACAACCAAGGCAAGGCCACCGTTACTCGCACCAGCATGGACGTCACGGAAATCAAAACCATCAGCGATGTGCCGGTGGACATCCCCGCCGATTATTCCGAAATGAACCTGTTCCAGAACGACGCCCAGGCCGCCCCCAAAGGCAAATCCGGACGCGGGCGCGATCAACCGTCAACACCCAAAATTGACTTTGGCAGTTTGATGAAGAAAGCCATGGAATCGGCGGAATAAGACACCATGAACGCCTGTGATCTTGCCTCAAGGACTTGTACCCCCTGCAAAGGCGGAATCCCCCCTCTGGCGGGGGGCGCATTGGCATCCTTGATGGCCGACCTCGGCAATGACTGGCGACTGGTTGATCAGCATCACCTCGAAAAGGAATACCGCTTCCGCAACTTCCGCGACGCACTCGAGTTCACCAACCGGGTCGGTGAACTCGCTGAACAACAGGGACACCACCCCGATATCCACCTCGCCTGGGGCATGGTCAAACTGCAGGTGTGGACCCACAAGATCAACGGTTTGACGGAAAGCGATTTCGTCTTCGCCGCCAAGGCCGATCAGGCCCTCCCAATACCCGTCGCCAAACCGCAGGAGCCCACATGAGCCAGGTCGGCCTGCGGGAAGGCACCGTCAAACTCGCCTCCTATTCCGCCGCATGGAGACGCAAATTCCAGGCGGAACAACGCCGGCTGGCCACCCGGCTGGCACCACACCGGTATCGCATTGAACACATCGGCAGCACCGCCGTCCCGGGGATCGACGCCAAACCCATCATCGACATCGCCATACGGATTCCTTCGTTCCGCCGCCTGAAAACATGGATCGCCCTGCTGGAGTCCACAGGATACCAGTACAAGGGCGAGTACGGCCTTCCCGGCCGCCACTTCTTCACCCGGGGCAACCCGGTGATCCAGCACCTCCATCTTGTCTCCCCTCAGACCCAACACTGGAATGACTGGATTCTTTTCCGTGACTTCCTTCGCGCCCATCCCGCCGCCGCCGAACACTACCGCCGCGCGAAACAAACGCTCGCACGCCGCTTTTCAAAGAACCGCGACGCCTATACCCGCGCCAAAACGCCGCTGGTACAAAAACTGATGCGCGCGGCCCGCCAATGGCGGCCATTACCCTGACGCGACCGCGATCTGTATGCGCACCGCCACCCCAACCTCACCCCAGCCATCCCGCACTGTCGCCTTCAAGACCATCGGCTGCCGCCTGAATCAGGCGGAAACCGCCACCATCACCGGTCATTTTACCGCCGCCGGCTATACGCCCGTCGCATTCGGGGCCCCCTGCGATATCGCCGTGATCCATGGCTGCACCATCACCCGCGCCGCGGAAAGCGAGAGCCTCCAATCGGCGCGCCGCGCCAAACGGACCAACCCCGACGCCATCGTCATTCTCGCCGGTTGCCCGGCGGAAACGATGAAGGACTCCATCCCCGCCGACACCGCCGACATGGTCATCGGCCAGAACGGGAAACTCACCCTACCCGCCCTCCTGCATTCACTGCACCCCGATCGCTTTCCCTCCCCACCCCCGAACACCAGTACGGCCAGCCCCCACTTCGAAACCAAACGCGCCTTCATCAAGATCCAGGATGGATGCGATTTCCATTGCGCCTACTGCATCGTTCCCTCCGCCCGCGGGGCCCCCACCAGCCGCCCGCTCCCCGATATCCTCCAGGAAGCACGGCGGGCCGCCGCCACGGGTTTCCGCGAAATCATTTTGACCGGCGCCAATCTCGGCCGTTATCAACACGGCACCAACTCCCTGGACTCCCTCCTTCACGCCATCGAGGCCATCCCCGAAGTCGGTCGTTTCCGGCTTGGCTCCGTGGAGTTGACCACCGCCGAACATACCGTGCTGGACTTCATGGCGCACTCAGCCAAACTCTGCCATTTCCTCCACCTCCCCCTCCAAAGCGGTGACGACACAATCCTCCACGCCATGGGCCGCCGGTATCGAGTCGCGGACTACCGCCGGGTGGCGGAAACCGCCGTCTCGATGATCCCCCACCTCGGTCTCGGAACGGATATCATTGTTGGGTTCCCCGGTGAGGACGATGCGGCCTTCGCCAACACCGTCCGCCTGGTTGACGAATTGCCATTCAGCAACCTCCATGTCTTTCCCTACAGCCGGAGACCCGGCACACGCGCCGATGCCATGCCCCACCAGATACCCGAGTCCGTCAAAAAGGAACGTGTCAGGGTCCTGATGGACCTCGCGGAATCAAAACGCTCGCGTTTCGCCAGATCCTTCGTTGGCAGGAACGCCAGTATCCTGGTTGAAAGAGTCGAGGCTTCCGGCCTGCGATGGGGATGGACGTCCGAGTACCTGGAGTCCCGCGTGTCCGCTCCGCATGCCACGATCGGCCATCTGCTGCCCTTCACCGTCAGCAAAACCTCCGGCGCCACCCTCATGGGTTCCGCCCTTCCGGAGACACACCGCCCCTATGAATGACACAACCTCAATCCTCCTGACTTCCGGCCCCCGCCAGCGAGTTCGCCTTCGCGGCGTTCCTCTGGCCCTCACCATCGCCTTGGGCGGTATCCTGTTCGCCTCCCCTTCCCAATCGGAACCCCCCGCCGCTTGGCAGGAAATCAAATCACGGCACTTTATCATCCTTCATACCGGCGACCGGGCCTTCGCAGAAAAAGTGGCCACCCAGGCCGAACAGTACTACGAGGCCATCACGACCGACATCGGCTTCACCCGCTTCACAGGATTCTGGCTCTGGGATCACCGCGCCCGCATCCTCATCTACCCATCGGCGACTCTCTTCCGAACCGAATCCAAGGCGCCCGAGTGGGCCTCTGGACGGGCAAGCGCCTCCCTCCACGAAATCGCCGGTTTCCGCAGCGACGATGAGTCATTCCTGAAGACGGTCTTGCCCCACGAAATGACCCATCTGATCCTGGCGGAGTTCATCGGGCCCGACCGCCTCCCGCACTGGATGGCCGAAGGCGTCGCACAATGGGAACAGGAGGGAAGAGGCCAGGTCGCCGGCTTTCCCTTTGGCGCCGATACAATCCCCTTGGAAACCCTCATCACCATGGATATCCGGAACGAGAGCCGCCCGGCCCTGGCCCGGCTCTATTACGCCCAGTGCGCCAGTCTGGTCGGTTTTCTCATCACAGAGTACGGCGGCGCCCGCTTTGCCCGCTTGTGCCGCGCCTTGCGTGATGGCAAACCCATCCCCGAGGCCCTGGCTTACGCCTACCCCACCGTGGCCACCTCACTCACCTCCCTCGAAGCCGCCTGGTCGAAAGCCGTTCGCCATCCCCCTTCCTCTCAGCGCTGACCGCAATACCCGTGGCGCGATCCTTGCCGCCCACTCCCAAAAATAAATCAAAACATTGCTGTACATAAACGCCACCCTCCCCTACAATGGCTCCCGAAAGTTGGTTGACGACAACTGAACGGTGACGTGAATAGCATGATCCCCCATCAGTGATTCGATCTTCCTCTTGCAAGGGTTTCAAGGTGAAACCCCTTTCTATTGGGTCCGGAAAGTGTATGACGTGGATCCGGTAATGCGTTAGCAAACGGAGAGTCAAGAGATGGGCAAGAAACTGTATGTGGGTAATCTGGATTACGGCGTCACCAGCGATGTTCTGGAGCGTCTGTTCGGCGCGCATGGTCAGGTGGCCAGCGCTGACATCATCACGGACCGAATGACGGGGCGCGCCAAGGGCTTCGGATTCGTCGAGATGACCAACGACGATGAGGCTCAGGCCGCAATCGCCGCCTTGAACGGTCAGGACTTGGAAGGTCGCGCTTTGATCGTCAATGAAGCCCGCCCGATGGCGCCCCGCACGGGCGGCGGCGGTGGCGGCGGATTCGGTGGTCCCCGCGGTGGCGGCGGACGTGGCGATTTCGGCGGCGGTGGCGGTCGCGGTGGATTCGGTGGTGGCGGTCGCGGTGGCAGCGGCCGTAGCGGTGGCGGCGGCCGTCGTTAATCCTCACTCATCTATCACCCGATCCGCAAGGACCGGGTGACCGATCAATCAGGGCACGCGCGCTTCGGCTCGCGTGCCCTGACCTTTTTATGAAACCCATCCGGCAGTTCTGGAAAAACAAACCCATCCGGCAATTGACCCGCCGTCAATGGGATCTGCTCTGCGCCCGCTGCGGACGCTGTTGCGTCATCAAATTCACAACGCCGACGTCCCGCAAGGTCCAGTACACCAAACTCGCCTGCCGCCACCTGAACATCAAGACCCCTCAATGCCGTTGCTACCAGACCCGCAGGAAAAAGGCGCCGGAATGCGTAGACCTCTTTAAGGCGCCCGCCAACACCTTCAAGTGGCTCCCGGAAAGTTGCGCCTATCGGTTGCTTATCGAGGGCCGGGATCTGCCAGCCTGGCACCCCCTCCTGACCGGCGACCCGAAGTCCACCATCAAGGCGGGAATGTCGGTGGCGGGACACGTCGTCCCTGAGGGCGATTTCCTGCGACCGTATCCACCAGGCTCGCAACGTAAATCACCATCGAGACCAGGAAAGGCCAGCCAACCATCCCGAGCGACGGCGCATCACCAGGCTCCCGGTTGAAATCAAAGGCCAGACTGTAGTAGATCTTCATCAATTCGTAGAACCGCTGCACCAACCAACTGAAGGCCACACCGAACGCCACCAAATACCCCGCGCCGGCCACCCACCTCCGTTGCGCCAACTGCCCCACACCGGGAAAAACCACGGCCGACAACACTACCGGCCCCATGCCCGCCCATTTCGCAGACGCCTTGCCGCCCACCGTTTCTCGCACAGGTTCTGTGACCGTCTTCATGGTTGTATTTTCACCCTCGCAACGATATAAATCATCTCTCTGACGATACCGGAATCCCGCGTGAACATAAACACCAAACCCTTTCTCGTCTTCCTGCTCGCCATCCCCTGCATTTGCATGGCCAGCGTCGACCACCTCAGGCAGTCTGTCGTTAAAATCCACGCCACCATCCAACGGGATGACTTCCAACAGCCTTGGCAGGCTGGTGGCGCCGGAGGTGGAAACGGTTCCGGATTTATCCTGCCGGGAAAGCGTATCCTGACCAATGCCCACGTGGTCTCAGACACCCGTTTCCTCGAAGTCCAACGCGAAGGCGACAGCAGGCGCTACCCCGCCACCGTCGCCTTTGCCGCCCACGATTGCGACCTCGCCATCCTCGAGGTCGCCGATCCGCGCTTTTTCGAAAACGCACGCCCGCTATCCCTCGGCAAAACCCTACCCGGCTTGAACGACGAAGTCCTCGTCCTCGGCTACCCCATGGGCGGCGACCGCCTTTCCCTCACCAAGGGTGTCGTCTCCCGCATTGACTACGGACTCTACAGCCACAGTACTGTGGATTCGCACCTCATCCTCCAGGTCGATGCCGCCATCAACCCCGGTAACAGCGGCGGCCCCGTCTTTTTCAAGGATAAGGTCATTGGCCTCGCCTTCCAGGGCATCCTCAGCGCCCAAAGTATTGGTTATGCCATTCCGCTTCCCGTCATCCGGCATTTTCTGGATGACGTCCGCGATGGAACCTACGACGGCTATCCCGAACTCGGAGCCCTGACCCTCGACCTGATCAACCCGGCACTCCGACGCGATCTCGGCCTCGCCGAAACCCTCACCGGAATTGTTGTCACCTATGTCGACCCCTTCGGCTCCGCCACCGGATCCCTTATGGATCGCGACGTCCTGACCGCCATCGACGGATACGCTATTGCCAACGATGGATCCGTCGCTTTCGACGGCAACACCGTCGAATACGCCGAACTCATCGAACGGAAACAGTGCGGCGACAAGGCCGTTTTCACGGTCGTGCGGGATAAGGTTGTCCGCCAGGTCACCGTCCCACTCCGCCGGGCACTGGATCCGTTCATCTTTCGCCAGACCTATGACCTGAAACCGGAATACTGGATCGTCGGCGGCCTCGTTTTCTCACCGCTCAGTCGCGGTTACCTCTCCACGCTGGGGAACGACATCAATACCCCGTCCGCCCAACAACTGCTCTACTACTCCGAGTTCGCCAAACTGGATCACCTCTACGAAGGACGCGACGCCTTCATCGTCCTGATCTCCCTCCTGCCCCACCCCGTAAACACCTACTGCGAAGGATACCTCAATCAGATCGTGAACTCGATCAACGGTGTCAAGGTCCGCGGCATGCACGACATCCAGGCAGCCTTGGCGTCCGGAACCAACGGCTACCATGTCATCACCTTTGAAAACCACGATAACCCCTTGATCCTCGATGCCGCCGCCGCCGCGTTGGCGGATCGCGAAATACTGACCCGCTACAAGGTTCCGGCCCACCATTATCTGCGCAGGGAGATCCCGCCATGAGATGCTGGATCCTGATTATTCTCGCCCTGACCCCCTGCCTGACCCGTGCTGCCACCAACAGTTTTGAACACGGCATCGCGGAGGTCTTGGTAACCGCCCAACGTCCGGATCCCCGCCTGCCATGGCGTAGCGAGCGTCCTTCCCTGCGGTCCAGTTACGGGGTCGTCATCGCCCCCGGCATGATCGTCACGACGGAGGATACCGTCCGCAATGCCATGCTGGTCGAAGTTCGACACCCGGGACAGCCGACCAAGATTACCGCCAAGGTGCTCCGAGCCGACCCCCGCGTGAATGCCGCTCTTCTTGCCATCCCGCAGGATGCCGCCGCCCAGTTCATCCCCATCCCCTGGGATGGCGGCGTTTCCAGAAATGACAAGGTCATCCTGGCCCAGTTTGATACTGCCGGACAACTCCAGACCGGCGAAGGCCGCATCACGGAAACCGCCGTTTCCACCCTCCCCAATCTTCCTCATTCGGTCCTGACCTTCAGCATCCTGTCGGACCTTAAAATGGAGCACACCGGCGCACCCGTCCTCTGCGAAAGCCGTCTTGTCGGCCTCGCCATGCGTTTCGATTCAAAAACCCAAATCACCCAGGCACTTCCCGCCCCCCTCCTGAAGCGCTTCGTGGAGGATGCCACAGGACCATTCTACAAGGGATTTGCGACCGCCGGCGTCTTCTGCGCCCCTCTCATTGACCCATCCAAACGCCACTTCTACGGCCTCCCCGACAACGACACCGGAACCCTGATCCTGAAAACCATCCCGGAGTCCGGCGCCTCCAAAACCCTCCTCCCCGGCGACGTCATCCTCCGCTGGGACGGCTTTGACATCGACTCGCAGGGCTACTACCTCGACCCGGACTTCGGGCGTCTCGCCTTCTCGCACCTCATCGCCAGGCGATACCCAGGCGACACAATCAGTTGTACGATCCTGCGGAATCACCAGCGACTCACCGTGGATGTCGTGCTCGATGCCTACGACGATTCCCGCGCCCTCATCCCCCAGAATATCGAGGGCCGTCAGGCGCAGTACCTTGTGGAAGGCGGCATCCTCCTCCGGGAGTTGACCGCCGATTACCTGATGGCCCCCGGCGCCCGCTGGATGGTCGCCAACAACCCCCGCTTTGTAAACCTCTTCCTCTCACGAGCCCAGTTCCCCGATAAGCCTGGCGACCGGGTCGTCATCATGGCCGATATCCTGCCCGACGAGATCAATAAAGGTTACCAGCGAATACGCGACGACATCGTCACCAAGGTCAATGGTCAGCCAATCTCATCCATGAAGGATGTGTTCGCCATACGCCGCCGTGATGGCGCCATTACCAGAATCACTCTCAACAACATGGGCGTCGATATCGTTCTGGATCCCTCTACCCTCGAAGAGGCTAATCGCCGGATTTCCAAGCAGTATCGTATCAATAGACTGATGCTGGAACACCCCTGACCATCCCGTACGCCGTCACTATCTAGCTCGCGTCGGCCTTCAGCGTCCGCATGACGGCCTCATAGACGGAGTCAACCGTTACCTCCTCCAGGGCCGCTTGGCCCGCCTTGGAATCCCGTCCAACATCACGCCCGCGCTGAAACCCGGGCGCCATCAACACAATGTGCCCGTCCCCCATCGGCCCTGTGATCCGGGGATCCGTCATCCCGAAAACAGCCACAACCTTCGTCCCGACGGCCGCCGCCAGGTGCATGCCGCCGCTGTCGTTGGCAAGGACAACCCGGCACCGGGACAGGAGGGCCACCAGTTCGACCAGCGTGGTCTCCCCCGCCATCGCGATCGCCCCCGCACCGATCTGTCCCGCGATGCGTCCGCACACCTCGCGATCGGCAACCGCACCCGCCAGCACCACCCGGCACCCCCACTCCACCAGACGCCGCCCCACGTCCGCAAACCTGCCCTCTGGCCAGCGCTTCCCCGGCCCGCGCGCCGCTCCGGGAAACATCGCCACCATCGGTCTGCCGCCACCGCCCGCCGGCAAACCCAGCCGCAGGTCAATCGCCGCCTGTTCATTCGCACCCGCCCTCAACAACACCTCCTCATTGGTGATGCCCGGCTTGATCCCCAGCAATGCAAACGCCTCACGGGACTGGTGCTCCAACCCCGCCCGGGATGAACGCACACTCTCGGTCAACATCCACCGCCTGAAATGCCCCGCATAACCCCGCCGCCCGGGCACCTTGGCCAAAAAGGGAATCAACGCGGACCGGAAGGAGTTGGGAATCACATACGCAAAGTCGAATTGCCCGCCCTTGACAACGTTGACCGTCGCCAGCGTCCCCTTGAAACCCGTCTTAACCTCCAAAACCTCGTCAACCGCAACCAACATCCGCCACACCGGCGCCACCGCCGGCTTGGCCAGCACCACCACCTTCATCGGCCCCGCCAAACGCCGCCAGTCCAGTATGGCCGGCATCGCCATGATGCAGTCACCCAGCCAACTGGGACTGACCACCAGGATCGTCTCGTGACGGGCCGGCCCCTTGGCAATACTACTGGAAACAGATTCGCGAAATGCAGGCATGAAAATCCTCGGTTCCGGACAGAAGATCAATATCGACACGCAGGAAATAGACCGGAACATCCGTCCGGTCAAGCCGGGGGAAGCGTACCGCATCCTTCTCCGTGGTGATGATGGCCGCCGCCCCCTCACCCTTGGCACGGTTGATGGCTTCGATGATCTGCTGTTGCGTGTAACGGTGATGATCCGCATAACGCACACGCCCCAGAACCTTCGCCCCCAGGGATTCCAAACTCCCCTCAAACCCTTCCGGCGCCGCAATCCCCGAAAATGCAATCACCGGCAACCCCTTCAAATACGCCAACTCTTCCCGACCGGTCGTGAGAACATTCTCGAGATACCGGGGCCGGTGCGCACACTCAATAATTTCCGCCTTGGTATTGTACTGCCGGATCTCAGCCTTCAGGGCGCTGTTATCAGACCCGTTGCATTTCGTGATGAATACGTAATCCGCCTTGCTTAGGTTGCTGATGGACTCACGTAGCACCCCCCGCGGTAGCACATGCCCGTTGCCAAACGGATTCTTGCTGTCCACCAGCACCACCTCCACGCGGTGCTTCATGTACAGGTACTGGAACCCGTCATCAAGGATCAGGGTGTCGCAACCCAGCCGGTTGATGGCATAACGGCCACTCTTGACGCGATCCTTGTCCACCAGAACAGCCACATCCGGAAGGTTCGTGGCCAACATATACGGCTCATCGCCCCCCATCGCCGAATCCAACAGTAACGTCTTGCCGTCAGACACAATCCGGGGCGGCGTCCGCTTCCCGCGCATGAGCAACTTGGCCGTCAGTCGCTCCCATACCGGCGGCTCCTCCTTCTTGTACCCCCGGCTCAGGATCGCCACTTTGCGCCCTTTCTCTTGAAGGGTTCGCGCAAAAACCTCCACCACCGGCGTCTTGCCGGTCCCTCCCACCGTCAGATTGCCAATGCTGATAACCTGGCACCCCAGCGTGTGGTGCCGCAGGATCCCATTGCGATACAGGGCGCCACGGATATGCATAACGCCATTGTAAACCAACGACAGTTGCTCCAAGGTCCACAGAAAGAAAAGCAGACGCCGATCCCGGATGCGCGAAACATCCTTCCGCTGGATCAGGTCTATCAGGTATTTTTCAACTTGCTCGCGCCGACTGTTCTTCACCATACACCCCCAACTCCCTCACAAATGACCGCATGTTGCCACCGCATCGCCAACCGAGTCAAGCCACACGACTCACCTCAGACTTGCTTTTCCAACACACCGCTTCAGAATGGCGCCATGTCTTGGATCACTGACTCGCCGGCCGGATGCATTATCACCATCCATGCCGCGCCACGCGCGGCACGAAACCACATTCATGGCACCCATGGCGACGCCCTCAAAATCCGCCTCAAGGCACCTCCGGTCGACGGTAAGGCTAACCGGGAACTGCTCGCCTTCCTGGCGCAATGCCTCGGCCTGCCCTCCCGCCAACTCGACATCCTGACCGGCCTCACCGGACGCCACAAACGCATCCTCGTACGGCAAATGCAGGCAACAGTCGCCCGCTCATGCCTCCAGAAACATCTGGAATCCTGAGTTCACTGCGGGTACGATTTACGTTTGGAGTGTAAACACTATGCGCAACTGCCTTGTCCTGTTCCTTGCCTTGTTTTCCATCGCCGCCCGCGGCGCCGATTACGTCATCACCGTCAGCATCGACGGCATGGGATCCTGTTATCTGCAACCGCTTCTGCAGGCCGGCAGACTCCCCGCCCTTGCCTACATCAGCACCCACGGCGCAGGCACGACCAATGCACGCGCCGATTATGACATCACCGTCACACTTCCCAACCACATCTCCATGCTCACCAGCCGCCCCATCCTCGACCCCCAGGGACACGACTGGAAAAGCAACACCGACCCCGTCACCGGCATGACCCTGCACTCCAACAAGTCAGCCTATGTGGCCAGCGCCTTTGACGTCGCCCACGATAACGGACGACGCACCGGCCTGTGGTCCAGCAAAACCAAGTTTTCCCTCTTTGACATCTCCTATGACGAAACGCACGGGGCCCCGGATACCACCGGGCCGGACAACGGACGCGACAAACTTGACGTCTTCACCTATACCAAGTCGGCGTCACACTTAACCGAGTCCTTTTGTACCGAGATGACCACCAATCCATGCCATTACGCCTTTGTTCATCTCGGCACCACCGATTCGGTCGGTCACGCGGAAGGATGGGGTAGCGATGCCTACCTCGCCGCACTGGAATACATGGATTCCTGCATCAGCCGCATCATCGCTCTGATGACCAACAACCCGGCCCTGAAAGACCATTGCGCGCTCATCGTGACCGCAGATCATGGAGGCCAGGGCACACGACACAGCGATGCAACCAATCGCCTGAACTACACCATCCCGTTCTTCACTTGGGGCGCCGGCGTGGCCACCGGTGATTTGTACACTCTGAATTCTGACGTCCGCACCTCGCCCGGAACCGACCGCCCTGACTACACCGCCCACCCTCAACCCATCCGCAATAGCGATGCGGGAAACCTGGCGCTACACCTGCTGGGACTTGGCCCCATCCCAGGTTCAGTCATCAATGCCCGGCAGGACCTCCGCACCTCCCCGCCTCCCCTCCCCGCCGCAAAGTAACCGGCAAATCACGCCGCCGTCTTACGGAATCCTGGATCTTTCCGCAACCGGACACTCTTGGGTGTCACCTCAACGAGTTCATCCTGGTTGATGTAGGCAATGCAGTCTTCCAGACTCATATGGGTCGGCGGTGTTAGAATAATGTTCTCGTCTGATCCTGCCGCACGAATGTTGGTCAGTTGCTTCCCTTTTGCCGGATTGACCGTCAAGTCGTTATCCCTGCAATGCTCGCCCACAATCTGACCCTTCTGCACCCGGACTCCGGGCCCCATGAATAGCTTGCCGCGCTTCTGCAGATTGAACAGTGCGTAGGACACAGTGGAGCAGTTCTCCATGGAAACCAACACCCCGTTGCGCCGCTTCCTCATCTCCCCGGCAAAATCACCATAGTCGAGGAAGATATAGGTCAATACCCCCATCCCCTTGGTGTCCGACATGAACTCCGATTTGAACCCGAGCAAACCGCGGGTCGGAATCCGATACTTGAGCCGACACATCCCCGTCCCCTTTTCCATCTCCAGCAGAATGCCCTTGCGCCCACCAAGTTTCTCGATCACCGTCCCCATGTACTGCTCAGCCACATCAATGGTCAGTTCCTCGTACGGTTCCAGCGTCTTACCCCCCTCTTCCCGGTAAATGACATTAGGGCAACTGACTTGAAACTCATACCCTTCACGCCGCATCTTTTCGATCAGAATGGACAGGTGCAGTTCTCCACGCCCGGAAACCTTGTGGCCGGATCCATCCCCCATCACCTCGACTTCCAACGCCACATCATACAAGGCTTCACGCTTCAACCGGTCGGCCACATGAATCGACGTCACGAACCGTCCCTCGGTGCCGGCAAAGGGCGAGTTGTTGGGTATGAAATTCATGGAGATCGTGGGCGGATCAACCGGAATGGACACCGCCGGACGCGGAAATTCAGGATCCGTGTACGTATCGCCAATAGCCACCGTATCCAGTCCGGCGACAGCAACAACCTCGCCCAACCCCGCCCATTCCGTCTCAACCTTCTGATTGCAGTTGAAACGATAGAGTTTGGTCACGCGCGTGGGCGCCAACTTGCCGGCCATGTTGGCCACCACCACAGACATCCCGGTCGTAATGCAGCCCGACGTGATCTTTCCAATGCCCAGCCGGCCCATGAACGGCGAATGATCAATGGAACTGACCTGCAACTGAAGCGGCGCGCCAGGATCACCACCCGGCTCGGGAACATACTTGATGATCGCATCCAAAATGGGCCGCATGTCAGTACCCTGCCGCAGGGGATCTGCCGACGCTATCCCACCGGTCGCGGAAGCATAGATCGTATGAAAATCAAGCGCCGCATCATGCGCGTTCAACTTGACGAACAGGTCAAACACTTCGTTGACCACCCAATCAATCCGCGCCGCCGGCTTATCTATCTTATTCACAACCACAATCACGGGAATGTTGCGCGCCAACACCTTCTTTAGCACGAAGAACGTCTGCGGCATCGGCCCCTCCTGCGCATCCACCAGCAACAGGGCGCCATCTGCCATTTGCAGAACACGCTCAACCTGCCCACCAAAATCGGCATGCCCCGGCGTATCAATAATGTTGATCGTATGCTCACCGTACTGGAAGGAACCGTTCTTGGATGCAATGGTAATGCCCCGTTCGCGCTCGAGATCCATGGAATCCATCAGGCGCTCCGCAACGGCCTGGTTATCCCGGAACATGCCGCTCTGCTGGAATAGTTTGTCCACCAGGGTGGTTTTGCCGTGGTCAACGTGCGCCACAATGGCCACGTTTCGGATAAGGTCAGAACGATGCATAGTGTCTTTCGTGGGAACGCCGGTGGAAGGCTAAGACCCACCAGCGGGCCGGGATACTACTCAACCCGGTGGTAACTGTCAAACGGCGTTCACACCCAGGATCCGCCGCGGGCGCATCTCCGAGTTTTGGTACACGCCAAAACGAAAAGAGGATTCAACACCCGCCTGGCGTACCCTCCTTCGCCAAAGGCTACGAAGGGCACGCCAGGCGGGTGGTAAAAAATCTCGCCGCTTCCGGGTTTTGTGTGGGTAGCCCCCATATGTAGTGGTGTCAACATGG
>CAZHRU010000059.1:0-17124 GCA_964535015.1 uncultured Verrucomicrobiota bacterium
TTGCTGTGCCGCGAACAGGGAATCCCCGTGAACCGCTCATAGTGCCCGAGATCCAGATCCGTCTCCGCCCCGTCCACCGTCACATACACTTCCCCGTGCTGGTACGGCGACATCGTGCCCGGATCCACATTCAGGTAGGGATCCAGTTTCTGCATCTTGACCCGGTAACCGCGCTGTCGCAGCAACAACGCCAGCGCCGCCGACGTCAACCCCTTGCCCAGGGAAGACACCACGCCCCCCGTCACAAAAATATGCCGTGTTGGTCCGTTGCGTGTAGCCATTCGCATCCTCTTCCTATTCAGCAGGTTCTCAATCAAGGTTCAACAGGGGGCTGATCGTTTCCAGCGCGTCCTTGCCCTGCATCCGGCTTATGTCCAACGGGTACTTGCCCGAAAAACAGGCGGTACAGTAACTCGGAGCATTGGGAAACGGCGAAAGCAGTCCTTCCAGACTCAGGTAGGCCAGACTGTCGGCCCCCGTGTACTCGCACACATCGGCCACCGACTGCCGCGCCGCAATCAACTCCTCCCGCGTCGCAAAATCGATCCCAAAGAAACAGGGATGCATCGTGGGCGGACACGAGATCCGCAGGTGCACCTCCTTGGCCCCCGCCTCCCGCAACGCATTCACACGCCGCCGCGATGTCGTTCCCCGGATAATCGAGTCATCCACCACCACCACGCGCTTGCCCTTGACCACCTCCCTGACCACCGCCAGTTTCATGTCAACACTGCGGGCCCGCTGATCCTGCTCGGGCATGATGAAGGTCCGCCCTACATAGTGGTTGCGCATGAACCCGAAATCCAACGGGATGCCGCTCCCCCGCGAAAATCCGAGCGCCGCCGAGTTTCCACTGTCAGGAACCGCGATGACCATATCCGCGTCCACCGGATGTTCCTGCGCCAGCCTCATTCCAAGTTTCACACGGACGTCATGAACACTCTGGCCAAACACCATGCTGTCGGGACGCGCAAAGTAGACGTGCTCAAAGACGCACTGGGAAAACCCGGCTGGCTCCTCCTCCGAAAAATAACTGCTGTGCAGGCCGGTGGCGTCGGCAATCACCAATTCGCCGGGTTCAACATCCCGCAGGTATTCAGCCCCAATCTGCGTCAGGGCGCAGGTTTCACTGGCAAACGCATACGCGGATCCGAGCTTCCCGATGGAAAGCGGCTTGAACCCGAGCGGGTCCCGCGCCGCCATCACGCAATCCTTCGTCATCAACACAAACGAAAACGCGCCCTTGAGTTCACTCAGGGCGCGCGCCACGCGCCGCGGACGCGTCCGGTACATCGGGTCGGCCAGCAGATGAATCAACACTTCACTGTCGGTACTCGTCTGGAAAATGGCGCCGGACTCCTGGTACATCTTGCGCAACGCCCGCGCGTTGACCAGATTGCCGTTGTGGGCAATCGCCCATATCCCGTCACTGCACTCCACCACCAGCGGCTGGACGTTCTGGATCCGGGACGACCCCGTTGTGGAATACCGGACGTGACCGATCCCAAGATGCCCCGGAAGTTGGCGTAGTTTTTCAGTGCAGAAAACATCGTTCACCAAGCCCAATCCCTTCATGGAACGCACCTGAATGCCATCGGCGGTTACAATACCGGCGCTTTCCTGGCCACGGTGTTGAAGGGAGAAAAGACCCGCGTAAATCAGTAGCGCCGCATCTGGAATTCCGTGAATCCCAAACACACCGCAGGCCTCCCGTGGTCGATCGTCATAATCATTGTCATGCATGTTGAGCCCTCTCGCCGCACGGGGCGATACTAATACAGCACACAAAGGCGCTCTTCAAGACAAATTTCCCCCGCGATGATTCACGTGATGATTCACCAGTAGCCCGGTACGCTCCAGCCCATGCGCCTGCCCGACAACTAACCTATGAACCAAAAACCCGCGCCGCGTTCCCGCTCTCGATCTGGCGCAACAGATCAGCCGGAATCCCCAATGCGCGAAGATGCCGCAACGCCTCATCCGCCGCCGACCACGGCGAATCCGTCCCAAAAAGCAGGCAGTCAGACGGATGCTCCAAGATCATCTCTCGGACCGTTTCCGCAGGCAATGCCTCCAGGGATAACGACATCTCCATGACCACATGGCGCCCCAACAGTTTGGTGCGGACTTCCGCCCAGTCCTCCCACCCTCCGAAGTGCGTACAGACCAGCCGCAAGGCCGGGAACCGCCTCAGAACCGCAAGAATCCGATCCGGATCGGCCCTCCGCTCCCGGGGAAACGCCATGTCGAATCCCGTGTGCGAAACCACCACCAACCCCTCAGCCTCCGCCGCCTCCAGCAATGGCAGGATCGCCTCGCCCCCAAAATCAAACCCCTGGTAGTAAGGATGAATCTTGATGCCCTTGAGCCCCGCCTCCGACACCGCCCGCGCGTGGGCTCGCACGTCCGGATCACCCGGATGCAGCGACGCCAACGGAATGAGCCGATCCGACTCAATCTCCAGCGACCACTTCAGAATGGGATCAAACTGCGCCGGCTTGGTGGCAATCGAACAGACAACCGCCTTCTCAATCCCGGCCCGGTCCATCGAGCGTAACAACCCCGACACCGTCCCATCGTGCTGCGCCTTGCAGTTCCCCTGCTCCAATTGAGCAATCGCCCGCCCGGCAATGGCATCAGGAAACGCATGGACATGGGCGTCAATGATCATCGCCAAACATTCTACTTCCGCACAAACGGTGAGATCGCCCTGAGTTTCGTGATGATGGGGGGTAACTGCGCCAAGGTGTGGTCAATGTCGGCATCCGTCGTGTACCGGCTCAAACTGAACCGAACCGAACCATGCACCGCCGTGAACGGAACCCCCATCGCCCGCAACACGTGCGAGGGCTCCAGCGATCCCGACGTACAGGCCGACCCCGACGAGGCGGCAATCCCCACATCGCTCATCATGTACAGGATGGATTCCCCCTCCACATATTCAAAACTGATGTTGAGCGTATTAGGCAACCGGTGCTCCCGATCCCCGTTTACGCGGGCATCCGCGCAGGTCGCCAGCAACCCTTTTTCCAGACGGTCCCGCTTCGCGCCCACCGCCTTCATATCCGCCGTCATATGCGCCTTGGCCATTTCACAGGCACACCCCAGTCCGACGATATACGGCACGTTCTCCGTCCCCGCCCGCCGGTTGTCTTCCTGATGTCCACCCCGCATAAAGGGTTGCATCCGCGTGCCCTTGCGCACATAGAGCGCGCCAATCCCCTTGGGCGCATGCAACTTGTGCCCCGACAGGGACAACATATCCACCGGAAGTTTGCGGACATCCACTGGAAGTTTTCCAACCGTCTGCACCGCGTCCGTGTGGAATACCCCGCCCGCCGCCTTGACCATCTGGGCGATCTCCTCGACAGGAAAGATCACGCCTGTCTCGTTGTTCGCCCACATGATGCTGACCACCGCGGGACCGTCGCGAAGCGCCTCACCCAACTGAACCAGGTCAATCTGCCCCGAGGAGTCAACGGCAATCTCGTGAACGCGGATCCCGCGCTCGGCCAGGTAGCGGCACGGCGCCAGAACCGCCGGATGCTCCACCCGGCTGGTCACCACATTCACGCGATCCACCGCCGCCTCGACGGCCCCGCGAATCGCCGTATTGTCGCTTTCCGTCCCGCAACTGGTAAACAGGATCTCCGAGGGATCCGCCTGGATCAGCGCCGCCACCTGCTCGCGCGCCCGCTCAACATGGCGGCGCACCTGCCCGCCAAACTGATGCATGCTGGATGGATTCCCCCACAGGTCGCGAAAGAACGGCGCCATCGCCTCAATCACTTCCGGCGCCACCTGCGTGGTCGCATTGTTATCAAGATAGACGTTCTTCACTCCTTGGTCTCCTCCACGATCAGGTCACTGGACACAAACTCGCGCAACTTGACCTCCACCACATCCTTGAGGGTGAAGTGCGCCACCTGGCAACCCGCACACATCCCCCGCAACGCCACCTTGACCCGACTGCCTTCAACATCAATCAACTCAATATCCCCGCCATCATTTTTCAGCATCGGCCGGATTTCCCGGTCAATGGTTTGCTCAATCAGGCGGATCTTCTCAATCGTGGTCAGTTTGCGAACCGCTTTATGACTCCCCGCCTTCTTCTCCGCCACGATCCGCTCCGCCTTGACCCGGTCAACAATGGCGGCAATATCCCCTTTGCATTTCCCGCACCCGCCGCCGGCTTTGGTGTAGTTCGTCACCTGATCCACCGTATTCAGTCCGTTCTCGCGAACCACCCGCTCAATCTCCTCCTCGGTCACGCCAAAACAATTGCAAATGACCTTGCCCGCCAAAATCCGTTTCCCCGTCTTGCCAATCTGGAAATTCTCGATGGCGGCCTCCAGCGCCTCCCGCCCCATCACCGAACAATGCATCTTCTGCTCCGGCAACCCGCCCAGGAACTTGGCGATGTCCTGATTGGTAACCTTGCCCGCCTCCTCCAACGTCATGCCCTTGATCATTTCGGTTAAGGCCGAGGATGAGGCAATGGCACTGGCACAGCCAAAGGTCTGGAATTTGACATCCGAAATGCGCCCGTCCTTGTCGAGTTTGAACATGAGCCGCAACGCGTCACCACACGCCAGACTCCCCACCTCTCCGACACCATCGGGATTTTCGATAACCCCCACATTTCTCGGATTCCTGAAATGATCCATCACCCTGTCCGTATAGTCCCACATTTTATACCTCTTTCCGGGTCACGCCCGTTCACTCACAAACAATCGCCTCTGCGCCAAGACTTCACGCCGCCGGTATTTCACCCATCTGCTTGCGAACCTTCTGGTTCTCCTTGGACGCCGCGTCAGGAAACTCCTTCAACGCCTTCTCATAGTAGCCGCGGGCCTCCGCGTAGGCCGCCGCCGCTTCCTTGGCCTTACCGGCCTTCACAAGAACATCCCCAATCCGTTTGGCATTCAAAGCAAGGATCATATCCGTAGACACCCAGGCCCCGTCCAGGGGATCCATCTCGCGCACCCCGGGCTTCTTTCCAACGAAAGTCATGAATTCCCGGAAATGCCCCACCGCGTCGTCAAAACGCCCCTCCTTCAGGGCCTTGTGACCTTTGATCTTGCACAGGAACATTTCGGTTTGCTCATTATTCTCCCCGAGCGCGCCCCCCTTCACCAATTCCAACGCCTCATCGTACTTTTCCAGAAAATACCCCATATCCAGCAGATATCCCGAACACCTGCGCCGCCACCCCTGATCCATGGAACCATCGGACATCACCTTGCACATGTCATAGACCGGCACCAACACCTCCGCCACGGGATTGTTCAGCAGGACACGGTAGGTCTTGTCAATCTGCCCCATGACAAAGGTATCGGTTAACCCCTTCTTCCGAATCGCCACCAACCGCCTGCCCACGTCCGCCCCCGATCCCCGTTTCACCGCCACATTGATCCATAGCCGCGCCGCCGATTCCCGCACCCCCTTCCGGGATGCACTCGCATCGATCACGGCCTCACTCAACGCCTCACCGCCATCCGGCAACACCACCGCCAGCGACTCCAACCCCCGCATGGCCGTCGCATCGGGAATCGTGGCGAGTTCGCCCTGATACAGCACCTGTGCTTCTTTGATCATTCCATCCGCAATCAACAATGCCATGCGCCCTTCACAAAGTTCACCCCGGCGTTCGACTGAGTCTGGAAGTATCCGCTCAATGAGACCCGGAATCTGCCCCGCCTGCCTCCTGGCCCCACCCTTCAACAGCACCCTCAATACCCGCCCCGAGAGGGTCAACGCCACCCTGTCCGGCAACTGCTTCACGTAGACTTCCGTCTGCTTGACGACTTCGTCCGCCCCCCCCGCCGCACAGAGGCGCCCCGCATGATTCTCAAAGCAACTCACAAACCGCGCCTGCAGTTCATCACGCCTCGAAACCAGCCGCTTCTCCCCGGCCATCTTCATCAACAAGTGACAGGCCCCCGCCGTATCCCCCCGTTTAACCATCTGGCCGGCCGCCTCCACCCCGCGCTGGAAAACAACCTCCGGCGCCTCACGGCACGACACGACCCCCAACGCCAAAACGACAACTATCATTGCTAACGTTTTCATTGTGTGGTCTCCATTACGGCACGTTACTGAATCCATCGACGTGGACTATAATATCGGCCCCATTCCCGCAAAGGTCAATTCTGATTTCCACTGACGACCATGGGCGCAGTGACGGCCATTCCCCCGCCATAAGCCGGAGTTGCACCGCCCCACGTCATTCTGCTATCTTCGACACCTGTTTTCGAAAGGAACCGTTTCAATGACTGTGCGTGTACGTTTCGCCCCCAGCCCCACGGGGCATGTCCATATCGGCAATATCCGGGCCGCCATCTTTAACTGGCTGTTCGCCCGGCACAATAATGGCCAATTCCTCCTCCGTATCGAGGACACCGACCGCGAACGTTCCACCCCGGAGGCCGTTCAGGCCATCCTCGACGCCATGGCCTGGCTGGGTATCACCTTCGATGAACCCGCCCTCTACCAATCCACCCAACACGGCCGCCACCGGGAAGCCGCCGAACAACTCCTCCGCTCCGGCCATGCCTACAAGGAGGACAAGGGCGGCACCGGCCAGGGCGACTGCATCGTCTTCCGTATGCCCGGCACCGATATGGGCTTCCATGACGAAATCAAAGGCGACCTTCTGAAAAAGGCCGCCGACATGAAGGATTTTGTCATCGTCCGATCGGATGGATCCCCCGTCTTCCACCTCGCCAACGTCGTGGACGATATCACCCAGGGCATCACCCACATCATCCGCGGCGACGACCATGTGGAGAATACCTTCCGCCACGTTGCCCTTTATAACGCCCTTGGCGCCCCCGTCCCCCGCTATGCCCATCTGCCAATGATCGTCAACGCCCAGGGAAAACCCTATTCCAAACGCGACGGCGCCGCCTACGTCGGCCAGTTCCGCGAGATGGGTTACTCCCCCGCCGCCCTCTTCAACTATCTGACCCTCCTCGGATGGTCGCCCGGCGAAGACCGCGAGAAAATGACCCTCGACGAAATCATCGCCGCCTTCACCCTCGACCGCGTCAAAAGCGCCCCCGCCCAGATGGACCTGCGCAAACTCACGCACATGAACGGGCTCTATCTCGCGGAACTCCCGCTCGACACCTTTGCCGAAGGCGTCCGGCAACACCTCACCCGCTTCGACTGGGGCCAGTCCCTCGACAACGCCTACTTCCTGCAAGTGTGCCGCCTGCTTCAGTCGCGGACCCCCCTCTATACCAACTCGGAAGCCTGGAAGTATTTCTTTGTCGACTCCATTGACTATGATGAGAAGGCGGTCCAAAAGAACCTGAAAAAAGAAGGCGCCCGCGCCGTCCTCCAGACCGTGCGCACCCTCCTCTCCCCTTCGACCTTCACCGAGACCGCCATCCACGCCGCCGTCCGCAAGGCCGAAACCGACCTCGGCGTCGGCGAGGGCAAACTGAACCAATACCTGCGCGTCGCCGTCACCGGGACCACCATCGGCGCCGGCATTTTCGAAACCATGGCCATCCTCGGCGCCACCCGGACCCTGGCACGCCTGGACCACGCCATCAACCACCTGACCTCCATCCCATGAACCATCAACCATCACCCATTCCTCCTCCCCCTCCCGCTTCCGACTTCGTCCGGGATATCGTCGCCGAGGACATCAACTCCGGCAAACATACCCGCATCATCACGCGATTCCCTCCCGAACCCAACGGCTATCTCCACATCGGCCATGCCAAGGCCATCTGCATCGACTTCGGCGTCGCCCAGGAATTCGGCGGAGAATGCCATCTGCGCATGGACGACACCAATCCGGCCAAGGAAACCACTGAGTTCGTGGAATCCATCAAGCATGACGTGCAATGGCTCGGATTCGACTGGGGCCCCCATTTCTACTACTCCGTCGATTACTTTGAACGGATGGTCGAAGCCGCCACCCGCCTGATCCGGAACGATAAGGCCTACGTCTGCGAACTCTCCATGGAACAGTGGAAGGAGTACCGCGGCATCCCCACCCAACCCGGCAAACCCAGCCCCTTCCGCGACCGGCCCGTCGCCGAAAGCCTCGATCGCTTCGCCCGTATGCGCGCCGGCGAGTTCCCCGATGGCTCCCTCTGCGTCCGCGCCAAAATCGACATGGCGTCGCCCAACCTCCATATGCGCGACCCCGTCATCTACCGCATCATGCGGGCCTCACACTACCGGGCCGGCGACAAATGGTGCATCTACCCCACCTATGACTTCGCCCACCCACTCGAGGACGCCTTCGAAAACATCACCCATTCACTCTGCACCCTCGAGTTCGAGGTACACCGGCCGCTCTACGACTGGTTCATCCGCGAACTCGAATTCCCCAATCCCCCGCGCCAAATCGAGTTCGCCCGCCTGAACATCACCTACACCGTCCTCAGTAAACGCAAACTCCTGGAACTCGTGCGGGATGGCCATGTCGCCGGCTGGGACGACCCCCGTATGCCCACCATCGCCGGCCTGCGGCGGCGCGGCTTCACCCCTTCCGCCATCCGGAATTTCTGCAAACGGGTCGGCGTAACCAAGTTCGACGGCTACACCGATATCGCCCTGCTGGAATTCTGCCTCCGCGAGGAACTGAACAAGTCGGCCCCCCGCGCCATGGCTGTCCTCGACCCCATCAAACTGGTCATCGAGAACTATCCCGATGCACAGGTCGAATGGCTGGATGCCGTCAACAACCCCGAGAATCCCGCCGCCGGAACACGCCAGATCCCCTTCTCCAGGGAACTCTACATTGAACGCGATGACTTCCTCGAGGACGCACCAAAGAAGTTCTTCCGCCTCGCCCCGGGCCGTGAAGTCCGCCTGCGTTACGGCTATCTCGTCACTTGCTCCGGTTTCACCAAGGATCCCCAAACCGGCCGGATCACCGAAATCCGCTGCACCTACGACCCCGCGACCCGTGGCGGTAACGCACCGGATGGCCGCAAGGTCAAGGGCACCATCCACTGGGTCGCCGCCTCACACGCCATCCCTGCCAACGTGAGCCTCTATGACCGCCTCTTCACCGTCGAACACCCGGACGATGTCCCGGACGGTGTTGATTACAAGGTCAACCTCAACCCCGACTCCCTGAAGGTGATGCAAGCCTACGTGGAACCCGGTTTGGCTAAGTCCACCCCGGACGGGCGCTACCAGTTCGAACGCAAGGGGTATTTTGTCCAGGACTCGGTGGATTTCAAGGACGGGGCCCCCGTCTACAACCAAATCGTCCCCCTCAAGGACAGTTCGTCAAAAACAACATCGCCTCCGGGATGACCGGATGTCACTCCGGCGCCGTGGCGATCTCCAGCGCCGCAAGATAGTCACGGGCGTACGCAGTCGTCGGGCCGCACATTTCTTCGGATGGCCGCAATCTGACACAAATGTCGGGGCGACTGGGATGGCCGAATAGCAGGCAAAACCCATCCTCCGTCAACTGAATGCACCTCTGCCCTGCCGGCTTACCTTCAGGCAATCCGGGAATGGGTGATGAAATGGAGATCTCCACACAGCAGGCCGCGCAGCCGATCCGGCAGTTCACGATTTCACCGACTTCACAATTTGATAACCACGCCGGTGCAACAGTTCGGCATTGCCGAACACCTCCTTCATGTAGATCAGAACATGCGAGGCGTTCTTGGCCACCACATAGGCGCGCCCCTCCGGCAACAGGGCGTCAAACGCGGTCCGAATGAAGAAATCCGTGATCCGGTTATGGGAATAGTACGGGGGATTGCCGACAAACAACGTAAACCGGGCGGGCGGCCGGACCCCCTCGTCGCTGAGTACAACGGAGAATTGCGTAATCCCATTGGCGATGCAATTCTGCCGGGTGACGGTTGTGGCGCGTGAATGGGAGTCCACAAAACACACACGGACCGTCGGCTGGTTCTTCGCCAGCGAAATGCCAATACTGCCGCATCCGCACCCCATATCCAGAATACTGTCACCAGGCCGCGTCTCAACAACCTCCGCCAACGCCTGCGCCCCCGGATCAACACGACGGTGCGCAAATACCCCGGGAACAGTCGTCAACTTGACCGGCAACCCGTTGGGAACAGTCATCACGAATTCAGACTGATACACCTTGGGCGACTCCAATTCACCCTTCTTCCGGGCAACAAGCAGCGTTGAGTCCTTCTTCTGCCCGCGAATGGAACAAACACCGAAACACTTCTTGATGTTCCCGGCAACCCAGGGCGCATCCTCCTCAACCGTGACAAAACACTGTCCTCCCGTCTTCAGCGCCAGATGACATTGTTGAAGCAGATCCAAAATCAGTTCGTTGGACGTGGTGCCCCGCGAAATCTGGAGACAGATGGCGTCAAAGTGCCCCCGTTCCGCAACATAAGGTTCGCACCGGCACACAACCCCGGCCACCGGATTGCGGCGAAAGTTTCGCTCAACCGCATAGTGATGGAAAACGTCAAGCGAGGAAACGACCACCTGCAGCCCCGGATGAACCTGAACCGCCAGCATGGCGATGGCGCCTGTGCGGTTTCCCAACACCAGAATCGATTGCGCTTTCAGCGGGAACAGCGGAATCGCTTCAATGAGATGCGCCTCCGTGAGACTTAGACCCGACCGCGAGATAATTTCGTATCGCCCATCGAGGAACAGTTCCGAAACGGACTCGCTGTCATCCCCGGTCTCGGTGATTTGAAGCGTCAGGATTGGAGGGTTCGACAATGTCATCTCGATACAAAGGCTGGTGGGCGATATAGGACTCGAACCTACGACCCCTACCATGTCAAGGTAGTGCTCTAACCAACTGAGCTAATCGCCCTCAAGGAAGCGCAGACTATAGTGAGTCCCCCGCGCGCCTGTCAACTGTTTCGCAACACTACCACTACCACTTATCCACCCGCCCATCGCCATACACCACAAACCCCTTGCCCGCCGAATGCCAGCGCGCAACCTCATTCGTAGCAAACGCCCCATCGAATGGGCTATTCCTGACATTCAAGTCATCCCCGAACAAAACCATCGTCGAAGCATTGTACGCCCCGATAATGACCCCGCTGGCATTCGTATTCAACGCATAACACCGCCTGGCGTCGGTTACGCCACAAACGGTCCGCAACGCAAACGTCGGACACAAGTAAACGTCCTTTTCCTTAAGGTACGGAAACAGGCAACCATTGCTGATCGAAGCAGCCCCATTTGTCCCGCTCCATGCATATGACCCAGCGGGCTGACTACTGTTCGTTTGCCCATCTGTATAGTCCCACCAAGCCACCCAACCGGCGCTATGCACCCAATAACTGGAACCATCATCGTTGTACCCCTGCTGCCAGGTGCTAAACGCCGGCGGCAAACCACCCCGGTCCGTGGCGTAGTTCATCGTGGCAATCTGTAACTGGCGCAGATTCGAGGCGCATCGCACCGCCCGCCCGCCTTCCTTCGCCCGCGAAATCGCCGGTATCAGCATCGCCGCCAGTATCGCAATGATGGCCACGACCACCAGCATTTCAATCAAGGTAAAAGCCAGTCGCTTCACAGTATTCATTCGTCATCCCTCCTATTTCAAATCCTACCCGTTTCACCCTCCCCACTCAACCATTCTGTTTCAGCCACCGCACGCTTGCAATGCGAAAATTTAACTATATATTAGCCAGTCATGCGCTACGCCATCGTGTCAGATTTGCACGCCAACCTGCAGGCGTGGAATGCCGTCCTGCTGGATATCCGCAGCAGCCGCGTGGACCATATCATCTGCCTGGGCGACCTCATCGGCTACGGTCCCTCCCCCGCCACCGTCCTCCAGTCCGCCCACGAGCACATCCATTCGTTCGTCATGGGCAACCACGACGCCGTCATCTGCGGAAAACTGGGCGACGATCTGTTCACTGATCAGGCCCGCGAGACGCTCCAGTGGACCCGTTCCCAACTCGGAGACACCGCCATCAACGTCCTGGCCTCATTCCCCTTGCTGCTGGATGGCGGCGCCTTTCTTTGCACCCACGGCCACTTCCTCCACCCTGAATCGTTTGACTACATCCTGGGGCCCGACGATGCCGAAAACTGCTGGAATCACACCACCCACCCCCTTCTCTTCGCAGGGCACACCCACGAACCCGCCCTCTACCTCCAGGGCGCCAGCCGGATCCCACGCCAAATCGCCCCTCAGGATTTCGAACTGGAACCCGCCAAACGCTACCTCGTCAACGTCGGCTCCGTCGGCAGTTCCCGTGATCGCGATCCCCGCGCCTCTTACTGCATCCACGATACCAAATCCAACGCCGTATACTGGCGACGAATCCCCTACGATCTGGACGCACACCGCCGCGACTACGAACGGGTCGGACGCGATCCGGAAACCAGCGTCGTGTTGCGCGCCGACCCGCGCCGCACCACTACCCCACTCCGCGAACGTCTGGATTTTGCGCCACCGCGCACTGCCGCCAAGTCAGCAACCAACGTCACCGACGTGGTCTCGATCCAAACCCTCCACCGCCGTGCGCGCCGCTGGAAGACAGCAACCGTTCTACTGATAACCAGCCTGGGCGTTGCCGGCGGCGCCTGGGGCTTCTGGCGGCAACAGACCACCGCGCACCCAACCCTCATCCGCGAAAGAAACATCACCCCCATCCTGACTCAACCGGACTCGGATTGCCCGAATCTCATCCCGACCCCGTCCATCCCATCCCCCGGACAACCTGTGCCCGGATGGACCCTTGCCCTCGGGGATTCCCGCCGCCAGACCATCTCCTTGGAAGCCGATCCAACCACCACTCCCACCTTCGTCATGACGTCCAGTTCACCGACCGAGGAACTCGCCATCCTCCCTGCCCCTATCGAGGTCACCCCCGGCATGTCGTTCTATCCGGACGTCCTCTTTTCCAAATCCACCAACTTCAACGGCTCGATTGGAATTACCGTCTCCCTCACCCGCAACGAAAGCGGACGCCAACAGGTGGTCCAGCAGTTCTATACCCATGAACCGGGCCTGCCCCGCGCCGACGGCTGGTCACGCGCCCGGCGTAAATTCGTCATCCCCCCCCAAGGCACCCGGATTCAACTTAAACTGGGCGGTCATTTCACCGGTTCGGTCAAGGTCAGGAACATCACCCTCGGCCATTCCGCCAAAAGAACTACTCATCCAGCAGACGCGGGGTCAACCCCAGCGGAAACGGCCGCGGTTGGACACACTGATTCTTGATTGGCACCCACGCTCGCGTCCGGCCGGACTCCTCAAACGCCAGCATCACCTCCAGCGCGTGCAGGGCCAGACGCCCATCACACCGGTGCGGCCGTCCTGACCCGATCGCGGTCGCCATATCGGCCACCCCGATCCCGCGCGAATTTTCACGATAGCCAAACGCCAACGGCATCTCGCGCCAATCCTCGCCGCCCCGCCTGAAGAGCGAGACCGGCCCGCCAAACGTGTTCGGGTCCGGCACCGCCAGGGATCCTTCCGTCCCGTAAATCTCAATCGGACTATGCCGGTGCCGCGCCACGTCGAAACTCACAACCAGGGTGACCACGGCCCCATTCTCAAAAAGCAGGTTCCCGCTGTTGTGCGTCGGAACCTCCACCGGCAATCGTTCCCCGAAATGCTCCTTGCAGGTCGCCAATCGCTGCTCAAACCCCTTGCTCGTCATCGCCGACACCGCCTTGACCGGCCCCAGTAGGTGAACAAGCGCCGTCACGTAATAAGGCCCCATGTCCAGCATGGGACCCCCGCCCCGCTGATAAAAAAACGCCGGATTGGGATGCCACCCCTCGGGCCCCCATCCCATCATGCACGCCGTTCCCGATAACGGACGCCCGATCCATCCGTCGTCAATCAACTTGCGGCAGGTCTGGAGCCCCGCCCCCAGGAAGGTGTCCGGCGCACATCCCACCCGTAACCCCTTCCTTTTCGCCATCTCCATCACACGACGCCCTTCCGCCAGATCCACCGCCAGCGGCTTCTCGCTGTGTACATGCTTCCCGGCCCGCAGCGCCCGGAGACTCACCTCGGCATGCACCTTCGGAACCGTCAGATTGATGACAATCCCAATGGACGGATCCGCCAGCAGGTCGTCAACCGTCATCGCCTTGAGCCCGAAGGCAGCCGCTTTCGCCGTGGCCGCCTCCATGTTGATGTCGGCACAGGCCACCACCCGCACCGCTTCAAACATCGCACACCCGCGGATATACGCATCAAAAATATTCCCGCACCCGACAATTCCGATATTCATAGTCATCCTCCACCATCAACCATTCGCCATCACGCCCGGTTTCCTGCCGCCAGTTTGTTCTCAATCAGATACCGGTAACTCTTCTCAACGCATTCAAACATGTCGGTATCACTGTTGTCTTGCTCAACCACCAACCACTGCGTCACCGACGAATCCATCGCCCCGATAATGCCCTTGATGTCGTTCTTGCCGCTTCCAACCGCCAACAGGGACGCACTCTGTGCCCCCGCTTTCACGTCCAGGGTGCTCGTGGCCGCGTTGTAGACCTCGACCGGACGGATCAACGGACCATCCTTGATGTGCAACAGGGGCGAACGCCTGGCAAACCGGCGCACCATCTCCGGCGCATCGTTTTCACCAAAATTCGCCGCCCAATAGGTGTCCAACTCGAACTTCACGTTCGGGCACAACTCGGCAAAAATCTCGTGCTTGATCCGCCCATCCAGTTTCTCAAACTCCCAGGCGTGATTGTGAATCACCAGGGTCAGTCCGGCGTTCGCGAGTGTCGCTTCCATTCCCGCCGTGATCTCCGCCGTCCGTCGGATGGAATCCATATCCTTGAAGTCATTCGGCCCCCACCCCCCCGCCGCCAGCGTTATCCCCATCTCCCCGCAGGCGTCAATCGTGGCCTGCAACGTATCCGGCTTGGCCCACGGACTATGCGTCGACGACACCACCATCCCAAGGTCCTCGACCACCTTCCGTAACTCGCGCGGCGTGTAGTTGAAAAACCCGGCCGGCTCCACCCCCTTGTACCCAATCGCCGCCAACCGCTTCAACACCGCCCCGAAATCCCTCTGGCATTCCGCCCGCAACGTATACAACTGGATCGAAATCGGTTTCATCGCAATACTCCCTCCATTAACGTTTTCTACTTTTCACGACAACCTACTCACAAGCGGGATTAATGGTATTGCATTATCAATGACTATTCCATTGACGTTTCCTATGCATCTTTGATTTTCTATCGGGCGTGCCCACAACAAGACAACCTCAGACGGAACTCCGGAACGTCCACTACTACAGGGCACCGGCCGCAAACAGGGTCACCCCGTACCGCATTCCACCGCACAGTGAAGTCGTCGAGTTGGTCACGAACGGCACCGTGTACTTCCGATCCGGAAAACATGACCTCAAACTCGGTTGCGGCGCCATGTTCTGGCATGTCGCCGGCGACGAAACCATCCACCGCACCGACCCCGAGGCTCCCTATGAATGCCTGGCCGTCCATTTCCAGACGAAACACGCAAGACGCCGTCCAGCCCCGCGACTGACCCTCATACCGGACCACCAACGCACCCTGGAGTTGAGCCGTGAACTCCTGCATGCGTTTCACGACACCACCGTGGCACGCGCCACCCTGGCGCACTATGCCTACTCCCGTTTCCTCTGGGAGGCGCATTTGGGCTCCATCCGCCGGACAACCCAATTCCATCCCGCCGCCGTCACGGCGTCGCTCGCTTTCCTGAATACCCATTTCAGGCGCCGTGACATGGACGTCGGTGAACTCGCCCGCGCCGCTGCCATCAGCGTGCCGCATCTACATGCACTGTTCCGCCGCCATTTGGATCAAACCCCACACCAAGCCATCGTCGCGCGCCGCCTCCATGAAGCCAAACTGCTCCTCTCCGGAACCGATCAGACCATTAAGTCACTGCCTCCCCAGTGCGGTTTCGCCAACATCGAACCGTTTTATCGCTCCTTTAAACAGCATATCGGCATGACACCTCTCGCCTATCGGGTACGTCACCAGCCGTCCAACCTCCCGTCCTGACATTCCCGAGGTGTTACGCCGGTTCGGTAGAAGACGCCTCGCCCGGAGACACCGAGGGTCTGTATGGATTTCAAGGGCGCACTTCACGTGCCTTGATACCGCCGGCTACCGGTGTATACTCTCTACACAAAGGAATAAGGTACTCTTTGGTTAGGAGGTTTATGGCCGGTTGTTGCCACAACGAGTGCGACCTCGGAATCCTGCGGGAACGTCAACGGGGGACGCTTCGCGCTGTACTCATTATCAATGCCTTCATGTTTCTCGTCATTGTTGGCGCGGGGATCTACGCGAACTCCACCGCGTTACTCTCGGACAGTCTGGACAACCTTGGTGACGCCATTACCTATGCCCTAAGCCTGTACGCCGTCGGCCTTGGCGCTCGGACGAAGGCGCGGGTCGCCCTGTTCAAGGGTCTGCTCATTCTGCTTGCCGCAATTTTCGTTATTGTCCAGATCGGATTCAAACTCGCACACCCGACAGTTCCGCTGTTTGAGGCAATGGGTCTCTTCAGTCTGCTTGGCCTCGCGGCAAATAGCACTTGCCTGGCACTTCTGTGGCGCCACCGCAATGAAGACATCAATATGAGTTCGGTGTGGGAATGCTCTAGAAATGACATTGCTTCAAACCTCGCCGTATTCCTTGCCGCCGGCGGAGTGTGGGCAACCGGATCGGGTTGGCCTGACTTGGCGGTAGCCTTCTGTTTGGGCGTACTATTCCTGCGATCTGCGAGTCGTGTGCTGCTCGCCGCACGCTCCCAGCTTCTTGCGTCCCCCTGACCCGTCAACAGGTAGGCCAACCTGATTCCCCGCTTTTCACTCTCACGTTCATTGGGGATATTCTGCGAAAACGGATGGCGAGTTCTATCATTCTGACAAAAACGGCAAAATAGTTGAAAAAACTTTAAAATCACCATTGACGACTCAGTCACCAGCGACTACGCTCACCCCCATAAGTTATTTATGTTTGTGTGTACAAGATGTTGTGGTCATAACTGATAAACAACCACAATTTGTTGACCGAGATAACTACAGAGTCAATTCGGTCACAAATGACGAGACTGTGGCAATAATGGACGATCCAGAGCCAAAACGTGAGGGTGGACGAGCAGCCCGGCGGGCCTCCGACACCCACCAACGCCTCCTTCAGGCGGCA
>CAZHRU010000060.1:0-16728 GCA_964535015.1 uncultured Verrucomicrobiota bacterium
AGCCCCTCTCCACAACCTGTAGGGGTTACCCACTTAAAACCCTGAAGCCCCAAACCTGTTTTGCCAGACGACTCAAAGCCTTGTCCCGTTCACACGCCCCTGGAAACCGCCGGATCGCCATCGTTACCGCCGCATAATCCATCCCGCCCGTTCCTTTCCCCAATTCCTCCAAGGTCAACCCCGTCCATTGCCGCGCCACCCACAACACCAGATCTCTCCGCCTGTCCCCGATCGCCAAGGGACTATTAGAATGCCACCACGAAAGAATTGATCCTACCGGTGCGTGAGTTCCTGATGAAAGCCGCTTAAGCGATGCGATATGCCTTCCTGGATCACGCGATACCCGGACCAAGACTTCGGTCTCGATTTCATGCGGATCGGCATGGCAAGCCAACTTTTCATCCCTCTGTGCGTTATGTTTTCATCCCCCTAATTGATTGACATTTGCGGCACATCGCGACTTATTGCTTACTTCTGGGAGTCGCAAAGCCAAGGGACTACTGGAATACCTGAAGTTGTTGCGCAACCGATTACAATGCCATCCCTTAGGCAACGCTTCACGATCACAACAACCCGTATTTGCTGCCGTTTTCAAACCGTTTGTGAGATTGTGATTTCCGACATTTCCTTCGTAACCCTAATCGTCATCTTGATCCTCTCTGGGGCAGGAGATTATGATTACGATTGCGATTTCTGTGGGATGCTATTGATTTCCCTTTGCTTCATCTGGACTAACGAGTAAGGTAATATGCATGAAGACAACCATAGATATACCTGACTCATTGATGGCTCGCTGCAAGAAGGTGATTAACGGGCAGCATGTGACCTTTCGCAGTCTGGTGGAAGAGGGTCTTGACCGGGTACTTGATGAGCGCATCAACCGTAAACCGTTCAAACTACGCTCTGTTCCTTTTCGCGGGGGAGGGTTTCAGCCTGGGTTTGACGAGACGGGCTGGGATCGCATCCGAGATGCGACCTATGAAGGGAGGGGCGGATGATTGCAGTGGATACCAATATCCTCGTTGCGTTTCACCGAACCGAATATTCGCACCACGATGCGGCAGTGGAGTCCCTCACCTCCCTGGCGGAAGGCTCGGCGCCTTGGGCCATTCCCTGGCCTTGCATCCACGAATTTACCGCCGTGGTGACGAATGGACGTATCTTTTCCAAACCGACTGAACCCGCCGTCGCGGTGAGCGTGGTGGATGCGCTGATCGAATCCCCGGTGCTTCGCCTGCTGGGCGAAGGAGTCGGATACTGGAGCACGCTGCGCGGCCTGATCCTCAAGGGAAAAATCACGGGAGCCCGCGTGCACGATGCCAGAATCGCCGCGATCTGCCTGGAGCATCGTGTGCGTTGCCTCTGGACCGCGGATCGTGACTTCACCCGCTTTCCCACACTCAAATGCCGAAATCCACTAACCTCTTGAACCTGCGCGAGAACCGCGGAGAACCGGGACACTCCAGGCCACTCTTTGCGCATAAACCGGTTCCGCCGTAATTCGCACACTTCTTTACCGGACAGCCGCGCTTCACGCGATAGCGACCCATGCGGACAGCGCATATAACTTGTCCGCGAACCCCACGATCACGTCCTTCATGGCTACCATATCGCGCCATCTGGCCGGGATGGCCTCATATCCATAATACGCCCCGGCAATCTGCCCATACACGGCGCCAGTCGTATCGGCATCATCGCCGAGGTTGACGGCCAGCAAGGCACCTTCCCGGAAGTCGTTGCCTTTGCGGAATGCCCATAGGGCGGCTTCCAGGGAGCGGACAACGTGGCCTGTGCCTTTGATTTCGGGCGGATTCCGTCGTTTGAACGATCCTCCAGCGATCTCGTCAATTTCCGGACATAACGGGTGTTCACGCCAGTATCCCGGTATCGGGGCGTAGTGGTCCGACAACAGGCCATCCTTCGCTGCCCCATTGAGTGCCCCCACGATCAGTCCGCCCATGTATCGGCAGGCATCCACACAGGTACTGGCACCGTGCGTGGTACGCGAACTGTCACCGGATCGTTCGATGGCTTCGGCGGGCTGGGCGGCATAGAATATGGGCACTGGCGCCAGCCGCATGATGCTGCCGTTGCCGGCGGCATGTGGACTTGTGGACCCGCAATAGGGGTCGTGAGTGGCCATGAACGTCTCCAGTGCGGACCTGGTGGTGCCTCCGATGTCGAGACACCGGCCCGTGCAACTGAAATGGCCTTGGCGGTACCAGCGCACATACCGTTCCAATTGATCGACCGGGTCGAAACCCTTCTTCTCAATCAGGCTTTCGGCCAGGCAGAGCGCCATGGAGGTATCGTCGGTCCATTGGCCAGGTTTAAGGCCGAATGGTCCACCGCCGACAATGTCGGCAATCGGCTTAAAACTGCCGGGCGTCTTGAATTCAAGGGTGGTGCCCAGCGCGTCGCCAACGGCGAGGCCAAGCAGGGTGCCACGGTGACGGTCTTGAGTGTTCATGAACGTTCCTCGCTCGGATACGTCACTTATTCCTCCTTGCGTCTGGCCATATTCGCGCCTTGATGGCGGGGATACGCCGCCCCTTGCACATCGCAGCGACCTCTTCATCCACCATCTTCTTTAGTTCCACAGGGGCGAGCACCTTGACCCAGCGGCCCCAGGCCATCACCCACCGGAAGACTTCAAAGACGCCGGCGGCGGAGAATGACAGTTCCACGTCGCCATTCCGACGTTGTTTGATGACCTGCTTAGGCCCCCATTGCTTCTCCAGCACCCACACGGCCACCTGCTGGTCGAACAGCAGACGGATGGTGTGGTCGTGGTCGTGCAGGGCGAACCTCCCAAACGTGTTGGCCAGCAGTGTCTTGGGATCAAAACCGGCAGGCATCTCGAACGGACGGCTGGTCAGTTTGACCGACTGTATCCGGCCGATGGAAAATTGGCGGATATGGTCCTCGCCTTCCGCCTTGGCAAACATGTACCACTCCCCCTGCAGATTGGCCATGTGCAGAGGCGCAACCTCCCATTGGGTGGTCACGCCTTTATCAGGGGCACGATAGCCCATCGCCAGCAGTTTCTGGTTCACCAGTCCCCGCACCACCACCGACCAGACCTCCATGTCGATCGGTCGCGTGGGTGGTGTCGTGAAGCTGAATTTATTGAAGATGAGTTCCGGCCGGATGGTGATCTTCTCGGGCAATAGGTCGGTGATCTTGCTGAAGACGCGTTCCAATGTGGTGGCGATCGGGGTGCCCCGGTACTGTTCCAGCGCCTTCTCGGCCACCAGGATGGAGAGCAGGTCGCCCTCGCTGACGCTGATGGACGGCAAGAACCAGTGCGCATCGGTATAGTAGAATCCCTTGCGTTCCCGGTCATACTCGATCGGGGCGTTGAGACTATCGCGCAGGAAGTCAATGTCCCGTTGGATGGTCTTCTGGGACACCTCCCACTCCGTCGCGAAGGAGAGGCAGTTGGGGTACTTGCCCTGCCGGATCTGGTTATCCAGTTCCATCAACCGCGAGAACTGCGTCTTGTTGCGATTCATAGTCAACATCCCTTCATCATGGCAAACCCACACGGTCAAACTGTGTCCGTGCGATTCTACTTCAGACGGACATCATCTGTACCACCCCCCGTGTCATGATGTCCACGGATAAGGAGAAAACCATGATCTCGGAACACATAAACGTTGGTGGTGACGACAGTGAGGTGATTGGCCTGCGGCTGAAATGCGTGACCCTGCTGTTGAGTTGCCCGGGTAAGTTCAACTCAAAGTCCTGCCCGTTTCGCACCCTGCGCAGGGAATCCGTGGTGACACGGGTACACTGGCTGAAGAACCAGGAGGCGCCCCGCCTCCGCAGACTGCTCGATATGCATGCCCGCTGTCCAAGGGAGAAAACGGCAAGAAAGGATGAGATATGAATGGAAAAGTGAACATGGGAATACCCTTCCAAATTGACAGCAGGGTCCTGACGCTAGGACGATACCTGCGCCAGCAGGCCCTTGCCCGCACGACTCCTCTGGGACGCCATGGACTGCAGGGGCGTGATCGCGAGTCACCGTCCCCCACCCTCATTACACTCAGCAGTGGCCAGATGCTGTTGCCGGGCATCACGTCGCCCCCCCCTGCTTCAAGGGGCAGGACCATCACCCGAAGCCTGAGAAACTATGTGGAGTGACGACACAGAATAATCTAGTAATTTGAGAGCACTGCACTAGCGCGAAAACCACACCTTCGCCCGCCGCATTCGCCGACCCCACTCCAACGCCTCCTCGTGCGACCGGAAGAACAGATCCACATGATCACCCTTGATGTCGCCCCCCCGGTCTTCCACCCGACCATACCCGTAGCCGTCAATATACATGACCGTCCCAAACGGATAATACCGGATGTCCGCCGCAACGGTGCCCCGGTGCGCCTTGGTCCCGCTCGCCGTCACTCCCACTTCCTTGCGCTGGCCTGCCAGTGCTCCCGAGGAATAAACCGGCCTCCCCAGCCAGTTACGGTGCCATCCACAACACGTCCCGCAGGAGCAATACCCCGTCGTCTCGAGCACCCGATCCACCGCCTGGGCTCCACGCGGAGGCCGGATAGTGGCACACCCGCTCGCCAGCACGATCAGCCCCACTGGAATAACCCATCGCACCCTATTCCACATGGCGACCACTATACAGCGTTCACATATCAGTTTCCTTTTCGTCAGAGATTCCCCTTCTTCCAGAGGCCGCCCAACAGTGGCCATAGCGATAGCCACGCCCAGCGCCGCCACACAAGTCCATCCGGCAACTCAGGAACGCCCGCGCCGGGGTAAATGCCCGCAAGGTAAGCCGCCCTGCGCCGCTCCACATCCACGTACATCGTCCCGCCAAATGATGTGCTCGCCCCCGATAGAGTCTGCCCTATCCCGTACAACGTGACGACGCAATACCGGCCCCCGATCCAGTGTACCGTCTCGCCACCGGGCGAAACCAAACACGTAAGACTTCTCGGGCGGAGCAGGAGTCGGGGCGCCTCACGCGGGCCGGCGAGAAGCGCGAACCGTCCAACCTCCTTGTAGATATCGATCTCGCCGCACGAGTAGACAACCGCGACATGCCGTCCGTCAGGGCTTTCCTGAACAACATCACTCAGCCCGGGCCATTTCTTCCGGTTCGGCCCTGGCCACGCATCAATGTTCAGTCGCCACTCACTCATGTTCACACCCGCAAAGGTTCGGACGCCACCCACCTACCCCGCCAGCGCCCCTTCCGGCGTCACCCGGCAAAGGTCCGCCCGATCCGCCTCAACCCTCAGGCACCAGGGCGGCATCTCTGTCCACGACCCCGTATTCACATACCGGATCCCGTCCACCACCGTATCCTCGGCATTGTGAATATGCCCGCACACCACCAACCCCACCCCTTGCTCCCGCGCGTACCGCACCGCACTTCGCCGCACATACCGGCACAACACCCCATAAACCGCCTTCCAACGCCTGATGTATTGCGCCACATGCACCGGTTCCGCCCCCATCAGGATCCGCAGACGGTGCAACCCCCTGATGCAAAACGCCAACGGCTCATAACCGGGAATATACCGGTGCAGGTAAAACCCGTGCACCACGCATAACCGCCCCGGCACGATAAACGACGACACAAATTCGACGTCTTCACAACCCGTCGGACGAACATGCTCATCATGGTTGCCGGCTACCCAGATAACCCGGCGCCGCCTGGACTCACGGATCAGCCGGTCCACCGACTCCTGGTACACCGGCCCCAACCGCCGACGCGGATGATCAACCGTGTCGCCATTCAACACCAACGTGGCCGAATCCGGCAACCGGTCGAGGAAGCGATTGAAGTCGCCCACCCGGCAGTGTCGTGACCCCAGGTGCACGTCGCTGGTAATCAACAGGGTCATACCCCGTGCCCACCCCGTGATCGGCGCCTTCCCGCCAACCCTTTCCCCTGCAACTCCTCATGCTCATTAATCCACGCGACCGCCAGGGCCACCATGGCGCCCAACACCCATGTGGTCGCCGGAATCTGCAAATTGAAATCACCCGCCGAATGCAATGCCAGTCCCGCACCCGCCAGCAACGCCGCCAGCAACACCGCCGCATCCACTCCCCCCGCCACCGCACCACCCGCCGCCCGTCGCCACCCCCTGAACAAGGCCAGCCCCGTCAAGCCAATAGCCCACAGGAACAGGCCAACCCCGACAACCCCATATTCTTCCAGCAGTTGAACCCAATCATTGTGCGCTTCGTAGGAATGGAACCCATTGTTGAGAAATCGCGGCCAGATTCCCTTCTCCCGATCACCATCGGCACTGGGCGCAAAGTGCGGCCAGAGATTCTGATGCATCCCCGGCCCAATCCCAACCCATGGCGCACTCTTCCATCCCCGCAAGGCCGCCGCCGTCATCTGATAACGGTCGGATTGCTCCAACCGCGCCCAGGGATACTCCTTGAACCGTTGCACATACCGGGGCCCCACCAACACCACCACGACCAGCACAACAAGTCCCGCCACCAGGGCGGACACCCTGATGATCATCCGCGTTCGCGCCGGCCACGCCATCACTCCCCACCACAACGCCAACCCAAGAATCAACACCACGACAAGCCCACCCCCCCTGGATTTGCTCAAAACAATCCCGGTGATCATCACCGCCGCCAACCCCATCCACGCCAACCGCCGCCATCGCCCTGCACCCCAGGCGGCCATCCCCCCTATGGCCACACATAATCCCAGTTCCATAATCCCGGCAAAGTGGTCAGGACAGAAATAACTGCCAGTCGCCCGGAAGTACCCTTCCTGGTAGTGCGGAAACCCCGCCTCCCATAGCACCTTCGCATTCCCCGCCAGAACGTGATTCCCAATGCCGTACAACCCCAACAACAGAAAGTTCACCGGCAACAACGTCCACAACCTCCGCCTCTGATCCGCCTCCAACCCGATCACAATCACCAAGGCCAGCAGGAACGGCGTCAGATGCAACAGGATACTGCGTTCGGCATCCATTCGAACCGGCGCCTGGACGGCCCGAATCACCCCATACACCAGAAAGGGCGCCCACCACAGAACCAGTCGCACCAGCCACGGGGTCAACGGCAACCGCATGACGCCCAACCGCGCGGAAAAGCACAACCGTAACCCCAATCCCCCGGTGACCAGGAAGATAAGACCGGCAAACGGCCAGAAATACCAGGATTCCCAGGCGCCAAACAGCCAGGGCGCCACCGTGAGCACAACCGCCGTCAACAGAAACAGCGCCCGCCCAACCCCAGTATCAAATGTCTTCATTGTGAACATACGACGGCAAGGGTATGGACTTGCATCCGGCACGGCAAGCCCGAAAACTCGTTCCCGCCGTTTGACATTCTCAACTCGTTTCGTCTACGCTCCGGTCTTCAATGGACACCAAAACCCAATCCGCCGCCAAACCAGTCGCCCCCTCCGCCTCTCCGGAAACAGTAACCGGCGGCCGGACGCAAACCACCCTCCTGATCGCGATCATCTGTCTCCTCGCCCTGATCCGCAGTCTGCCCTGGTCCCTGTTCAACGGGTACGATCAAGCGAAGCAGGCCTTCACATCCCTCGAAATGATCACTGACGGGGTTTGGTGGTACCCGCACCTGCCGACCGGTCTGTACGCCACCAAACCCCCCTTGATGGGCTGGATCTCCGCCGGCCTCTACGCCCTCACCAGTTGGTGGGAATGCGCTTGGCGGCTTCCATCGTTTGCCGCCTTCGCGGGAGCACTACTCCTGCTCCTCGCCGCAGGCCGGAAGATCGCAGGAACCCCGGGCGGCTATGTCGCGGCCGCCGTGTTCGGACTCAATATGCTTTCCCTGCGCGTAGCCGGACTGGTCCGGACCGATATGCTCCTTGCACTATGGATCCTGCTGGCCGGATTGCTGGTATGGACCCGCGTCCGGAAGGGATCACCCTGGACCCGGCGCGACCAGTTGTGTTTTGCGGGAATCCTCCTGGCATCGTTCTTCACCAAAGGCCCCGTTCTGCTGGCTTTTCTACTTCCAAGTCTGGCCGTGTTCCACCTCATGGAACGCCGCGGCACCCGGCCTCACGCGTGGCCGGGAACATGGACCTGGGTCTTGCCTATCCTGCTGTTCGCCCTGTGGGTCGTCATCGGATCCCTGCGCGACCCCCGGTTCCACCAATGGGTCGTGGTGCGTGAATTCCTCGGCAATCTCAAGGGAGGATCACACGGCCTCACAGGCGTGAACACCGTCTGGCAGAACTGGGCATCGCCGTTGACCTACCCCGCGCAACTCCTGCACCGCCTCTTCCCCTGGAGCATCGCCCTGCTCCTGTGGTGGATTCTCGACCGCAAAGGGCGCCAGACCTTGCTGAACGATGCCGGCGCCCGCTGGATCGTCACCTGGTTCGCGTGCGGCCTCATCATCATGTCGCTTGTTCCCGGAAAGCGCGCCGACCGGATAGTTCCCGTGATCCTGCCACTCGCCATTCTCTGGGCCTATGTCATTCGCCACGCCTCATGGAACCCCGCCTGGCGCCTGACCCGCTGGCGCGCCGTGCAGTGCCTGACGATCACCGCCACCCTGGTCTGGGGCGGATACACCGTGTATAACCAGGTCATCAACCTGCCTCGCGACCCCGCACTGGGGTTGCGCCGGTTTTGTGACCGGGTGCTCGCATGGGAACAACTGAACGGACGCCCCGCGGTGATCGTCGGCCCTGTTTCAGACACTGACCAGGCCTTGCCGGTCTATCTGCGCCAGACGAAGTGCCCCGACCTCGCACAGGCACTGGCTGGCATCGGTCGCGAACAAGCCGCCCTGATCCTGCCCGAAGACCGGATTCCCGAACTCGACCGGAGCGGCCTGCGCTACCGCATCGTTGAAACCCAGGCCTCAACCACCTCATCAGGTCGCCGACACCTCCTGGTCACGACGAGGATGAATCACGGCCCCGATCAATGAACGCCCGCCCGCAACCCGCCGCCCACTCCCTGGCCCGCTACTACGCGCTGACCGCCACCAATTCGGTCGCCATCACGATGATCTTCGCGACCATCTTCTTCTGGACCCGGTCGGCATTCCACTATTCCAACACCGAAAACCTCTGGCTGGGGGTGTGCTTCGGTCTCACCGGCATTCCCGGCTCCCGCTATGGCGGCCGCCTCGCGGACCGTATCGGCCCCGATCGTCTCCTGCTTGCCGTCTTTTCCGCCAACGCCCTGCTCCTCCTCACCGGTTGGCTGGCGCCCTGGCACTACGCCCCATTCATTCTCGCCTTGATATACGGCCTGCTCGTCAACGCCTGCTGGCCCGCCCTGGAAGTCGCCATCTTCGAGGTCAACTCCCGCCTTTCCACCGCCAAACGACTCTCCATCTACAACATCACCTGGTCCATCGCGAACACCTTCGGCCTTCTGGCCAGCAGTCTGTTCGTGGGATGGATGCCCTCTGTCGTCGTTTGGGGCCCCGGCCTCCTTTACGCCGCCACCACCCTGCTCATCCCCAAACCATCACCCCTCACCCATTCCCTTTCCACCTCCTCCATCCCCATCCCCTCGACCACCGTCGCTCCTGAACATAAACAACGGTTCATGCATGCCGCATGGCTCGGGAACGCCCTCTCCTACGTCATGATCGCCGTCCTGCTACCGCTCCTCCCGGCCCTCGGCGACCGGCTCGGTCAGTCGCCTTCCCTGACGGTCATCCTGGCCGGTGCCTTCTACCTCACCCGCGCCCTGTCGTTCGTCCTCTACGGCCGTTGGGAAGGCTGGCACTATCACCGCGGCTGGAACATGATGGCGCTGGCAATGGCCCCGCTTGCCTTCGCCGGCGTCATGCTGACCTCTTCCCCGCCCCTCATTCTGGTTTCATTGGCTGTCTTCGGAGCCTCCCTTGGCCTGGTCTATTCATGCTCGCTCTTCTACTCCCTGGACTACAACACCGCGAAGGGCGAGTACGGCGGCCTGCACGAGGCCATCATCGGCATCGGTAATCTTGGCGGCCCGCTCGTGGGGCTGGCAGGAGTCCGCTGGATTGGGGACCCCCACGGCGCCGCCCTGGCCACCCTGGCCGTCGTCGCCGTCGGAACCCTGATTGCCATCAGCCTCCTGCCCCCGCGTAGCGGCATTCCTTCGAATGCCGCCCCGTCAACCCCGACTCCGACCCATACACTCACACCGGCCGATGCCGCACGATCTCCCCTTCCGCCATATAAATCAAATCCTCCGCTATGTTCGTCGCATGATCGGCGATCCGTTCCAGATGACGGGAAATGTGCATCACGTTGAGCAGCACATCCGCCGCCTCAGGCCGCTCCTTGATCGCCGCCAGCAACCCCTCGCAGTTCCGCCGGTTGATGGCATCAACCTCCGCGTCAGCCGCCCGGACCTCCCGTGCCATCTCGGGCTTGAGATTCACAAACGCCTCCAGACTGCGCGCCAACATCGAGGTAACCTTGGCGGCCATCCGCGCCAGGTCCACATCCACCGGAACCTCGGGGCCCCCGACAATCGCCGACGTCCGCTCGGCAATGTGTTGCGACAGGTCGCCCACCCGTTCCAGATCCTCGTTGATCTTCAGGACGCCCACGATATACCGCAGGTCCGCCGCCACCGGCTGGTAAAGCGCCAACAGTTTCAGGCACTCTTCCTCGATATCCACTTCCTGCTCGTCCGTTTGCTGCTCCCGCGCCGCCACGTCCGCCGCCAGCACGGCATCGCGCCGCTGCAGCGCCTTCATGGCATCCCGCACGTTGTCTTCCACATCACCCCCGAGTTCCAGGAGTTGTTTGCGTAACCGGTTCAGTTCCCGTTGAAACTTGATCATCGCCATCCTCCCTCCGGCAAACCCGGACTCACCCGAACCTGCCCGTAATATAGTCTTCCGTCCGCTTTTGCGCCGGCTTGGTAAACAAGGTGCGGGTCGGCCCGAACTCAACCAAATCCCCCTCGTAGAGAAACGCCGTATGGTCGGAAACACGCGCCGCCTGCTGCATGTTGTGGGTCACGATGATGATCGTGTACCGTCCGCGCAGTTCCGAGATCAAATCCTCGATCCGTGCGGTCGCCCGCGGATCCAATGCGGATGTCGGTTCATCCATCAACAGGATCTCGGGATCCACCGCCAACGCCCGTGCAATGCACAACCGTTGCTGCTGGCCGCCGGACAGACCGATCGCGTTCTGGTCCAACCGGTCCTTGACCTCATCAAACAACGCCGCCGCCTTCAGGCTCCGCTCCACGACCTCCTCCAACTCCGCGCGAGCGGTCCGGCCGCACAAGCGCGGCCCGTAGGCCACATTGTCGAACACCGTCTTGGGGAACGGATTCGGCTTCTGGAACACCATGCCCACCCGCCTGCGCAACGCCACCACATCAATCCGCGGCCCGTAGATATCCTCGTTGTCGAACACCAGTTGCCCCTGCACCCGGCACCCGGGCACCAGATCGTTCATGCGGTTGATAGCCCGCAGGAAGGTGCTCTTGCCGCAGCCGCTGGGACCGATGATCGCCGTCACCTTCCTGGCGGGAATGGCCAGATTGACCCGGCGCACCGCCTCACGGGTCCGGTAGAATACCGAAAAACCGGAGGCCGTCACATGCGCCCCGCCCTCTCCTCGATCGGGCGTCGGCACCGTGGTCCCGAAGCGAAAAGCCGATATCGCCGCCGTTTGCGCCGCCTTATTTGTATCGTTCGTTTCCATCATCACTCGCCTCCTGTCGCCTCAACCCCGCAGTTTGCGCGAGACGCGTGCCCGCAACACAATCGCCACCAGGTTGAGCAATAACACCATTCCCACCAACGCCAGCACCATGCCGTATTGCACATGCCGCACTTCCTCCACCGCCTCGTGCTCCGTCGCCAGGTTGAAAATATTCCAGGACAACGCCGGCGTCGGCTGCGTCAACGTCTGCCACACCTGCAACGGTTTCCCCACACTCACCGCCGCCGTAAAGATAATCGGTGCCGTCTCCCCCGCCGCGCGCCCGAGACTGATCACAATCCCCGTCAGGATCCCCGGCAACGCCGCCGGCAACACCACTGTCAGAATCGTATGCCAGCGGCTCCCGCCCAGACTCAACGCCGCCTCCCGGTACGTCTGCGGCACCGCGCGGATCGCCTCTTCCGCCGTCCGGATCAACGTCGGCAAAATCATCAACGCCAGTGTCAACGCTCCCGCCAGCACGGACTTGGATGGCGATACATGCACCGTCCCGATAAAGAACGCCAACCCGAATAGACCAAACACAATACTCGGCACACCCGCCAGTGTGCTAACACAGGTGCGCAGGAAACCCACCGCCCAGGAATCCCCGGCGTACTCGGAGAAAAAGATCGCCGCCAGAACCCCGGCCGGCACCGCACAAAGCATGGCGCCCATCGCCAGGTAAAAGGTCCCGAGCAGTTCCGGCCAGATTCCGCCAAACAGATGCGAGTCAAAGGACTCATCCGTAAAGAACCCCCAGTATACCGTCCGGCGCGGCAACATCAGCCGCTCGAAATTGACCCGGAGGTACTCGAACAGCGACTCCAGCGCCGTACCCCGGAATAGGGCCTCCCGCGGCGACTGCACCTTCCGCCCGAACGACGCCTTGTCGGAATAATCCCACGCTTCCACAAAGAGCAGGGCGTCCAACTTCACCCGCGCCCTGTCCAGCCGCATGGCCCCATATTGGTTGCGCATCAGGATGGACGTCGGTCCGCCGGCCCGGTCCCCCAGTAATGCCCCGACCAGTCGCTTGACCTCCTTGAATTCGCTGTTCATCTTCCGCCGTTGCGCCGCGGGCATGGCGTCCAGTTCCGCCTGGAACTTGTCCATCATCGCGTACACCGGCTCGCGGGCGGCGTTGGCCGCAGCCCACTCGGCCAGCACGGCGGCGCGGTCACCCCTCCCAAACCGGTCCAGCATCACCCGCCGGTGTTCCACCGTGCCCGTGAAGACAATGGCCCGCACACCCCGCACGACCAGCGGCGCCAAAATCACCAGCAAAGCGCCGGTCAACAGGACAACGGAAAGCATACCCGTTCCCGTGAAGGCCTTGTCCAACATCCGTCGGGTATCCGTGCGCATGGTCAGCCACCCCCCAGTTTGCGCCGCGCCCGTTTCAAGATCACCTCACTGGTGATGTTGCACAGGAACGAAAAGAGCAACAGCACCAGTGCCATCGCAAATAGCACATGATAGCGCTCCGAACCGGTGATCTGGTCCGCCTCGCCCATGTCACCGGCGATGGTTGCGGTGAGGGTCCGCACCGGCTCCAGAAGGTTGTACCAGGGATGCGGCACCTGCGCCGCATTGCCAGACGCCATCCACACCACCATCGTCTCCCCGATCGCCCTCATAATCCCCAGGATCACCGCCGCCGCAATCCCGCTACCCGCCGCCGGCACCACCACCCGCAACAACGTCTCCGCCCGCGTCGCCCCGAGCGCATAACTGCCTTCCCGCAACTCACGCCCCACCGACTGCAGTGCATCCTCCGACACACTGACAACCGTCGGGAGCGCCATGATTCCCAGAATCAATGATACATTCAGCGCGTTTGTCCCGCTGGAAATCTGCAGGGCGGCCAACCGCTGGACAAGCCCTCCCACCAGATACAGCCCCACCGCGACGACGGCAACCGTCACCACCGTCCGGTAGAAGACGCGGCGCCCTTCCGGGACATGCTCGGACAGAAGGTCGCCGAACACCAACCCGGCCAGCACCGCCAGCGGCGCCCCCACGCCCACCGCCACCCACGATAGAATCGCCCCACCCTGTTCCTGCAACGCGGGCGCAAACACAACGAGGGCAAAGAAACCGTAGGCCACTGACGGAATGGCTGCCAGCATCTCAATCACCGGCTTGACCGCCTGCCGCACCCGGAACGGCAGGACATCGCTCAGACAGATGGATGCCCCAATCCCGAGCGGGACCGCCACGAGGACTGCCCCCAACGTCACCATCCCACTGCCGTACAGAATCGCCACCGCGCCAAACTGCGGCGGCGTTCCCGACGGATACCACCGGGCGGTCGTAAAGAACTCCGCAACTCCACGCAACCTGAAGAACGGCAACGCATCGCGCGCAATGAAGCCGATGATGAACAGCACCGCCACCATGGACAGCGACGTCACCGCCCCGAGCATCCAACGCCCTGCAGTCTCAACAACACGCTGCCGGAGCCGGGTGCGTTCATTCATCACCAGGCTCGGCCTGTCACAACACTGGTTGGATTCACCTGTGTCCACATTACCCCTCGTTGCCAGAAGCCGACCAACCCTTGGGCCTGGCCGGCTGTCTCTCCTTAGTCGATGATTCCCTTACTTGGCCACCGGCACAAACCCGGTATCCGCGATGATCTTGCGCCCCTCGTCCGTCGTGTACAGATTCACAAACGCCTCCAGAGGCGTCCCCTTCTTCGGGGACCCGTTGGTGTAGAAGTATAACGGCCGCGCAATGGGATACTTCTTGGCCAGCACGGCCTCCGGTGATGGCTCCACGCCATTCACGGTCACTGCCTTGACCCCATCGGCAAAGGCCAACCCCAAATACCCGATGGCCGCCGGTGTATCCATCACCCTCTGCCGAATCGCACCATTACTGCCCACGTACTCCGTTTTCTCAAACAACTTGGCCTTGTTCATGACCATGCCTTCGAAGCACTCATACGTTCCGCTGTTTGTGTCGCGGCTGATCACCACGATCGCCTTGTCCGGACCGCCAAGTTCCTTCCAGTTGCGGATGGCCCCGGTGTAGACGCCACGGATCTGCTCGATCGTCAGCGCCTTTAGCGGATTGCCGGGATGCACAACCATTGCCAACCCATCCCAGGCCACAATGTGCGCCTTCGCCAACCGCCCGCTTTCCTCCATACTCTTCAACTCCGAGGACTTCATCGGGCGCGACATCGTCGCCACATCGCAGGAGGCGTTCATCAGGCTCTTGGCCCCGTTCCCGCTCCCGGATTCGCTCACCGTAATGTTCACCCCGGGATGCCGGTTCATATAGAACTCGGCAAATGCCTTGGCGATCGGACCGACAGTCGTTGACCCGTCCACCACGATCGCGTTTCCGTCGCCCGCGCGCGCCGTCGCGCACAACAGACTCAACCCCGCCACTATTGCCATTTGTTTCTTCATACTTGTTGTCCCTTTTCTCTTGCTGTCTTGGCTTTTATCCGTTGTTTAGAAGTTCGCCACCACATCCAACTGCAGGCGATCATAATCGTGCGTCTTGGATGCATCCGCGATGGGTTTCTCATTGATGAAATACGTCGCGCCAATCTGAACGTTCTTGGCAATCTGGTACCGGCCATAGACCTTGTGGCCCCGGCCATCCGTGCCACCACCCCAGGAGTCCGAGTCCGCAAAGGCGCCCAACACCGCATCCTTTTCGAGTTCGCGATAGTTGTAACCCAGTTCGCAGGTGCCCACATTCTTGGCCTTGCCAACCGTCACCCCGGCCAGCCAGCCGGTATCGTTGGCATCGGCATCCTGGTTCACCACGTAGTTGCCATAGAACTCAACCGGAGTGCCAACCCATGCCACCAACTTGGCAAAGGTCTCAACCTCGTTGTACTCCATCTTGTAGACCTTGTTGGTCACACCCTTCACAACGGCGCCGTTTGCGGAACTGTTTCCGTAAGGCTTGTTGCTGTTTTCCCAATCCACGACGTTCATCCCTTCAATGTTGTCATAGGTGTAGTAACTTCCACCCACCAACAGGTAGACTTCATCGCTGAACTGGTACTTGGCCGCCACCTGACCAGCGTAGAGTTTGGTATCCTCCGCCGGGGCCGTGGAGCGCTCCTGCACCCACATCTGGGCGCCGTTGACGTACAGCGTCAGGGGGCCAACCGTCTGCTCCACCTTCGCAGCCACGCCTTCCGGAGTCAGGTCGCCATCCCAGATCATGTCGCTGACGCAAATGAAGGGGTTCTTCATCTTACCGGCAATCACGTTCACCCCATCCTGCACAGTCCAGTCGACATACCCCAGATTCAGGCCCATGTCCTTCTTGGAAAATCCATCGCCGAGGGTCTTGTTGCCGGAAATCGGATCGCCATCCCCCGTGGAGAACTGGATCTCGCCCTTGACGTCATCATTGATCTTGGCTGAAGCGCCAATCCGGGCGCGGATCCGGTCCCGCTGCCGGTCATCCTTGCCGTCTTCGGTGATATTTTCATACCGGTACCGCAGGTCACCCTTGACCGCCACCGTATCCACCCACGATTTGGCCGCCGCCGGAGCCGCCTGCTGTGCATTCGCCGCCAGCGCCGTCAACCCCGCCATCACCATTACTCCCAGAATCTTCCTGTTCATCTTCACTCCTTTTGTTATCTGTTGCTTCGTATTCATGACCACAAGTAGACAAAAGGCGTGTTGGGCCTGTATGAGGGAATTGTTAGAAATGTGTAAGGAAGTCCCGTAGCGGCATTCCTTAGAATGCCGCACCACGTCGGAATCCCAACGGATTCCGCTACGGACGGAGTTCTTCCCCCCCCGTAGCGGCATTCCTTAGAATGCCGACGCATCCCCCTCCCCGTAGCGGCATTCCTTAGAATGCCGACGCATCTGCCTCCCTCGTAGCGGCATTCCTTAGAATGCCGCACCACGTCGGAATCCCAACGGATTCCGCTACGGACGGAGTTCTTCCCCCCTCGTAGCGGCATTCCTTCGAATGCCGCCTGTAGTTTGGCCTTTGACTAGATTTTGACGCGGCGTTTTCATTTTCCCCTCGACAATATGTGTGTATTTCTGTCATTATTGCTCTAGCACATATGC
>CAZHRU010000061.1:0-13114 GCA_964535015.1 uncultured Verrucomicrobiota bacterium
CCCTCGGAAGCGGGGTCTCCACGCAATAGACCGTGTAGACCTCCGGATCGGATAATGTGTCCGCCGGCATGACAAGCCCCGCACGGACACGCTCGAAGACCTGCCGGGCAATCAGACTCGCCCTCTGCTCCAGCGTACCTCCGTCCGAAAACACAGGACTGCGGCATGACAACAGATCACCGATCGCCGCACATGACACCGGGATGCGAATCTTGACCGACAGCGCACCCACCGGGAAGATCTTGACCGAAGGGTACAACCACACCGCTTCGCCTCCTACTTCCGCCTGCATGGCCGGAATCTGAATGGACAAGGGCCGATACACGGGAAAACCGCGCGGCGCATCCTTCAAACGGCCAAAACGGAACGGCTCCAAAGTCTCCCGCATGGTCGCCTCGATCACGTTCAAGTCGGCTTCCTGCGCGATGTCATAGGCGTGAAAGTAAACAACCTCTGCATTCACAACCCACCTCCTTCCAACCGCATTATACTGCTTCCGCCAAGGGAAACCAGTCCTGTAATCCCAGCCGTGTCGCCTGGGGCGCATCTCAGGGTTTTGGCGGCATGATATCAGCCGCCCAGGGCTCGCCCCGGTGGAGGCACACGTTGAGCGTCCGCACCGGACAATCGCCAAGGGACATATAGTATGAAAAGCAGAACCTCCAAGATGCTGTTATAATAACACGTCATCGTGATGAGGTTTAATGAGGAGCCCATCACAGAAGGAGGTTCTGCCATGTACTACGCAGGGATAGATTATCACAAGCGGTACTCGTTCGTCAGCATCCAGGATGAAAGTGGAACGGTTGTCCATGAGCAGCGGGTTGAGTGGAACAACCCGGCGGTCTTTGCGCAGATGTTCAATCAGCTGCAACATGAAGTGACGGTGGTTTACGAATGCGGGTTGAACTGGGCTTGGCTGTATGAGGTGCTCGAACAGATACGATCCGTCCGGCAGATCGTGTTGGCCAATGCTTACAAGGTGCGGCTGATTGCGGATGCTCAGATCAAGACCGACAAGTTGGACGCAAGGAAGTTGGCGTTATTATTGCGTTTGGGAGTAGTTCCGGCCTGCCATGTGCCGAGTCGACAGACACGTCAACGTAAGGATGTGTTGAGGCAGAGGGCGTACTGGGTGCGCTTGCGCACCGGGCTTCGCAATCGAGTTCACCGATTGATCGGCCAACAACACGACTTGGCAATGCCTCAAGTCAGTGACCTGTTCGGAAAGAAGGGCAAAGCCGCATTGAGGAAGGCGGTTCTGCCGGATCCCGATGCGACGCTCCTGGCGCAAAATCTGGATGTCCTGGAGCAACTGGATGCGGCCATCAAGGCCGACGAACAGAGGATTCAGGCTGAGAGTTCTCCCGATAAGGGCATGGAGTTCCTAGTAAGCATGCCTGGTCTCGGTTTGATTACCGCGAGCATCATCTCCACAGAAATCGACGACATCAACCGCTTCCTGCGTTGTGAGCGCTACACGGCCTATGCCGGCTTGGCTCCGACGACTCATAGTTCCGGAGGAAAGACCTACAACGGTAGGATGATGCAAGGATGCAACAAATGGTTGAAGTGGGCCTTTATCGAGGCGGCCTGGGTGGCCGTTGGGTGTTCCCCGTATTTCGGTGCCCTTTACCGGAAGCATCGAGCCCGTAACAAGAAGGCCTCGGTCGCGATCACCATCGTGGCTCGACGAATGTGTCATATCGCATACCAATTACTGAAGGAAAAACGGTTCTACGAAGATAGGAGTTTTACCCCGGTCGCTCTCGTATTTGCCTGACGGAGGCCTGGCAACAGGTCAAGCGTCTTGGGACAGATTAGAGGGCCGGGGATCTAACCATTACAATGTCGGCAAGCGACTCAGAGAAGACTGATCACGAATCTTTGACTGTCCAAGAGAGTGGCGAAATAGGACTTGTCTTGGGGTTGACGGCGCTTTTCAGAGAAGAGCCCGAATGTCAAAATCACCGGCGATATGATGTGCCGGAGAAAGTCCCGCCATTGTCTATGGGGTATTACCGCTCTTTCCGCAGGACTCATGGCTGTGCGCATTCTATTTGGAACACTGTACAACGTCCCACCATGCGGCGCGTGTACAGGAACGCCGCAGTCCGCGAACCCGCCAGCATCATCTAAGATCAAAACCTGCCCTACAGCAGGAACTGAATGCCGGCCAAGACCTGATCGGCGCTGTCGCCCCAGCGGTACTCGATCCCGCCACGCACGTTGTGGCCCTTGAGGAAGTGGTGCAACCCAACCGTGTAGTCCTCGGTCATGGTTCCACTATCCGGATCCTGGAGCGAGTACTTGCCCGTCACCATGGTCTTGTCAACCCAGAGACCGCCCTCGGCAAAACAGGTGTCACCCTTGAAAAGAATGTTGTCCCAGGTGTACCAGGCGGCATTAAACATCACACCCCGGTTGTCGATTTCGTAGCCGGACTGCATATCCACGACATAGGCTTCCGAATCCACAATCGTGGAGGAGCCGGCGACGGCGGCAGCCGTGGCGGTGGCAGGGGTCGCCTTGATTTCGCCCACGGATGCCTGATCCTGACGGTCCACGCCAGCACCGAGGGTGAGGTAAGTCAACTTCTTGCCAATGCGGTTTTGGTTGTAGAACCATCCGGTTTCTACCTCGCCGATGACGCCAACACTCACATGGGCGGTGGCCCGGAAATCCGCATCGGGATTCTTGGTGCTACCCGTGGTGTCGTAGCCGTCGAAAACCCCGGCGGCATAGGCGATTTTCTGATTGAACAGACTACCGTGAAACTCCGCGCCGTAGTCCCGCCAGACAAAGGTGTTGGGCAACTTGATGACTTCGGCGTTGTAGTCATTCCCAAGCAACGAGGCGGCGCTGGAGCGATTTTCAAAGGAAAACGGAAGCAGGATAAGACCGGCCTTGAACCAGTGGTTACTGCAACCGGACAGGCGAAAATCCATGAAGGCGTCCTGAATGTCCATGTCGGGATCGGCAGATCCAGCCTTGCCGGTATTGGGACTGTCGGTCTCCAAAAAGAACAGGACTCCATCCATCATTTGCCCGGAAAGAATGATACGGGCGCGACGGAGAAAAAAGTCCGTGGTGTCGTCTGCGTCTTCACTATAGGTGGCCTGCAATTGCCCAAGCGCGCCGACTTGCAGGTAACTGTCGTCGGAAATCACAAGTTTCGGGCCCGCGACGGCGGCGGATATCCAAAGGAGCGCAAGCACCGGAGCAAGGCAAAAGACACGTTTGTTCATATCAGACCAGTCCTTTCTATGTGCGCGAAACACTGCCCGGATGCAGGAGCATATTCAAGACGAAAAAAACGAAACCATGGATGGACTTGGATGGCCGACAATACTTATATACTTCGTCTGCCGATTGCGGTATCCTTTAAAAATCTGGTCGTCGAAGAAGTCGGATGCAGGTGGGATGCAAGTCACACCCTTAACCTTTCCTTTTCGGTCTTCCTAACTCGGAGGCGAACGTTGTTCGGACGCTGATGGGGTCGCTCGGAGGTACCACGCCACAGGCGGGGTGCCATCGGCGAGCAGGGTTCAAGTTGAACCCCTTTCCACTGGAACCGGAAAGAAAAAGAAGGGCTCCAAAAGGTAAGGCAGTAAAGGAATAGAGTTATGGGTAGGAAATTGTATGTCGGCAATATGAGTTACAGCGTCACGAGCGAAACCCTCCAGCAGTTGTTTGGTGCTCATGGCAAAGTCATGACCGCGGACGTGATCATGGATCGCGAGACCGGTCGCAGCAAAGGGTTCGGCTTTGTCGAGATGTCAACCGACGCTGAGGCGGCGGCGGCCATTGCGGCCACGAATGGCAAGGACGTGGACGGACGTGCGCTGACCGTGAACGAGGCGAAGCCCCAGGCTCCGCGCACTGGCGGCGGCGGGTTCGGCGGCGGCGGCGGATTCGGCGGCGGAGATCGGGATCGCCGGGGCGGTGGCGGATTCGGCGGTCGCCGATAGTCCGTTTCGCTCATTCAGAGCACAGCAGAATATTTCGCGGGAACAGGTTGAAAGACCTGTTTCCGCGTTTTTGCTTTTAAAACAAAGTCCACGCATGGTATGAGTCGGCAACAGAGTCAACCCTTGCCACAGGAACCCCGCCATGCCTTCAGAACGCCAGATCCAACTCCATAACCAGTTGCGGCACGATGTCGAAACCCGCCAGACCGGCTACCGGATGCGGGCACTGAAACTACTGCCGCACCTCTGCAGTCGCTGCGGCCGCGAGTTCGAAGGCAAACGCCTCAAGGAACTCACGGTCCATCACAAGGACTGCAACCATGACAACAACCCCCCGGACGGTAGTAACTGGGAACTGCTCTGCATCTACTGCCATGACGACGAACATGCGCCCAACAGTCTGCGATCCATGGGCGACGGCCCTTCAGCCGTCTCCACCCTGAAACCCTCCCCCATCGTCAGCCCCTTCGAACAACTGGATCAACTCATCCGCCATCCGAAACCATAGGGACACTCCGGATCGTCCTCAAATCTTCAGAATCCGCTCGTCACTGCGTTTAGCATCCAATTGCGAGGACAACAGATACGGTTCTGTCTGGTAGTGCGCCACACTCTGGAGCCGGTGCAGAATCCCGGCAACATCCGATGCCGCCAATTGACATTCCGCAACCAACTGCTGCATCTCCGGCGACGATTCCTTCTTCTTCATCAGGTCAAGATACACACCGATCACCGTCGCCGGTTGCCCCAGATGATGACACGCCGCCCCCACCGTCTCGACCATCACCCGCTGCTGCTCGGAATACAGCAACGCCTTGGATTGCGTCTCGATAACACGCACCTTCTCCCTGGCCTGCTCCACCACCGAGTTTAACGCCTTGCCCATGGCCTTGAAATCCGCACTCGCCGCCCAGCCATGCCCTTGCGGGGCCCCGCCCCTGGCCATCACCTCCAGGTACTGCCGCAACCGCGCTATCTCCATGGTGTGCCGGAGCAATAACACGATCCCCATGGCCACCAGCGCCACAATCGCCGGCGTCATCAACAGCAATGTCTCGACATTGAACGTGTTCTCCAATACCGCGTCCGTCAGGAGATAACCAAAGGCCAGCAACGGAATGGCCGACATGATCGCCACTGCCACCGCAAACTGGTGCCGCGTCGTCCGCGAGGCCATGCAGCGCGACGGAACCGCCGACGGCTCCGGATCCCCACTCCCAAGATACCTGCGCGACCGTTGCGCAGACTCCTCCGCCAGCGCAGGAACTCCTTCGCTCCCCGCCTGAGACGCCTCAGCGTCCTCCTCTCCCACAGGAAGAGTCAGCCACCAGGACATTCCGCCCCGATGGCGATCCACGCCGAATTTACCCCCATGCGCCCCCATCACCAACCGGCAAAAGGCCAATCCCAATCCGGAAGCCGCAGGCGCTTCGCGTGATCGCATCATGTTCGCCAGTCCGGAACCCCGGGCCACCTCGCCCACCCCACCATCGCACAATACCACCACGCGAATACCGGCCGTATCCCCGCCCACCTCAACCCGGACCTCATTCCCCCTCGGACACCTCAGGATCGCCGTCCTGACCAAATGCCGAATCGCCCGCCCCACCAGCCTTTCATCGCAAGCCGCAAAAACCGGTTCCCCAATCACTTCAACGGGAACGCCGGCCGCCTGCGCTGCCTCACCCAGCAAGTCCGCCGTCCCCCGCACCATCTGGGCAATATCACAGCGGCGCCGTTTCAACCTCAACTCGCCGGCCAACATGTGCCGCACATCCAGCAGGAAGGCCACCATCTCTTCCAACGTCTCTGTGGCGTCTAACGCCTCGTTGATATACTGCGAAGCCTCGGACTTGAAATGACCCACCGTCGCCCGGTCCGCCATCTCAAGCAAATCGGCCAACCCCGTCAACGGCGCCTTCATGTCCCGCACAATCAACTGGGTCAACTCATCGCGAGCCTCCTCCAGTTCCTGAATCCGCCGGGTGTCCTCCCGCAACAAACGCTTAACCCTTAAACACTCCAACGCCTTGCCAACCCGCAGTTGCACCTCCACCACATCCAAAGGCAGGGACACAACATCATCCGCACACGGGTAAGCCGCACCACCGTCCCCACCCTGCCCTGCCCGCGCACGCATTACCACCAACGACACCAGACGACTGGGATCCCCCTTCAGCACCCGGCAAATGTCAACCCCCGACGGCGCCTGCAACGCCTCGTGCAGCAACACCACGTCCGGCTGGCGCTCCCGGAAACACCACACAACCTCCTCACCCGTCGAAACCTGAATGACTTCACAACCGTCCCGCCGAAGGACGACCTCAACCTGCTGCCTTTCAACCGCAGAGGCGGATGCTACCAGAATAACAGGACTCAATGGTTCGGACACAATACTGCCTTTAATGTATCGGCATGTAGAATCACATGCACAATTGAGCAAGCTTACTAGACCCGTGTATTGTGATCCAGAAGAATCTAAACCACTTACAATTTGCCCAAAACACCCCAAAAGAGTAGTGTTTGCGCCCATGAGACCCGTTGTCGTCCTTATCGCTATTCTCTGCGCCACTGCATCGGTTTCCTGCAGACGCGACCCCGCCGACGGACAACCCCCACCTACCCCACAGGAACGGTTCCGCCGCACTACTGCCTCCGAATGGGCCAACGCCTGCCCCCTTGGAGTTGTCCTACACAACCCGGCACTTTCGGACGAAACCGCCCTCCGCGCTTCGCTGACCCGTCTACAGGAACAGCATGTATCCCTGATCTGGGTCCAAAGCAGTTCGCGCGACCCCGCGACGACCGCCATACTCCTCCGCTCAGCCAAGGCAAAGTCTATCAGGGTGGCTCTTGGTGACGTCCTCACCTCAACCAACGATTTCCGCCTCTTCCCGCGATATCAGCACACCAACACCGCCGTAAAGATCACCACCCTGGCCTGCGTCCGTCCAGATGCCGCCCAAACCTTCATCGCTAAATCCCCCGAAAGCGCCGTCCTGACCTGTGCCCTCCAATTGACGTCGAATGCGTCGGGAACAACCAATGACTACGCCGCCTTCATCCGGGAAGGCTCCCTTGTTGTCGAGTCCGCCCGGAAGGGGACCATGACCCCTCTTGCCCTGCTTGCCCACAATTCCACCCATGACAAACCGGCACCCCAGATCGCCTGGCAGGCATGGACCGCCCTGGCTATGGGCTTCAAGGGCGTCGTTCTCGCCTTACCCGATCTCCCCTCCGGGAAGACGCCCATCACCCCCGCCTTCAAGGAAATGGCCCCCTTGCGACCCATCCTCGGCCGCCTCGCGAAATGCGAGGACTTCCTCGGCCTGACCCCCATCATCGGAAAATCCTACCGCGGCGACTTTGCTCAGTTCTTTTTCGACCCGAAGTCCCGTAAGTTCTTCGTGGCCGTCGTCCTTTCCCCCGAAAGACCACCATCCGAACCCCTCGCTCTTCGCGGCGGCAACGTCACCCCCGTAGCCACCTCCCCCGCCTTGAACCAACTACGTCCCGGCCATGGCGGCCTCTACCAGATCCCGCTCAGCCGCGAAAAGGTTTCCGCCCTGAATGAAGCCCGCCTGCTATCCCCCATCCCCCGCTACCTCCGCGATGAACTCTTTGTCCCAACCTTCGGCAACCGCTTCTCCGTGTTGGCCGATAACCCCCTGACCCCGCGCCTGCTCTATTGTGCCGAACCGGTCGCTCTCCTGGTCCATCCCAATGTGGTCCTCTCTCCCGTCGCTGGCGCCACCCCCCTGGTTGAGCAGGACTCAACAAAAGCCCCCGCATACCGCAGCGCCCATGTGTCCGGATACACCCTCTACCGCATCGGAACCACAAACCGCTTTCAACGCATGGTCATTCTGGAGGAAGACGGCAGCGTGCCGGGGTACGACCTGCGAACGTCCGCCATCGCCAATGTCGGCGTCACCAATAATGGCGTCTGCCCGCGCCCCGCCCAAAAGAACTCGCCCCGCCTTCCGCCTGACCAGTGCCATCTGCAATACGACCTCGACGCCTTGCGCACCGCCGCCGGACTGAACCCATCCTATCCGCTCTTCTTTCAGTTCGATGGCGGAAACACCGATGGCCAATCGGATACCCGCTTCCACGTCTGGACCGGCGCCAACCCCGGAAAACTCACCGAACGCCTGTCGCCACGCCAACCCATACCGCTGGTCTTCCTAAAGGGAGAGGACAAGGTGCTCAAAATCGGAATGCCCTACAATTCCACCGCCACCACCCAGCCCGTGTTACGGCGCTGGAGCTTTTTCACCTGGCTCCGGGTCACCACTCCCGCGAAGACAACCAGGTAACACCTTCAGAGCAGCCGGCCTTGCGCCACGCCGCCTTCCACACCCAGGAGCCGGCACGTCAACTCCGTAACCTTGCGCCCCTGCGCTGTACGCTGCAGATACCCCCGCTGGATCAAGAATGGCTCCACCACTTCCTCAATGGTGTCCGGCTCTTCACCCACCGATACCGCCAGCGAGTTCAACCCCACCGGTCCCCCGCCAAACTTGAACAGAATCGTCTCCAACACCCGCTTGTCGAGTTCATCCAATCCGTTCTGATCAATGTCCAGCATCGCCAGCGCACGGTCCGCCACCTCCCGCGTGATCCGGTTGTCCGCCTTGACCTGCGCGTAATCGCGCACCCGCCGCAACAGGTTGTTGCAGATCCGCGGCGTCCCCCGGGAACGGCTCGCGATTTCCCGCGCCCCCTCCTCATCAATCTCCACATCCAGTATCCGCGCCGTCCGCCGCGCAATCTGCTCCAGATCCGCCACCTCGTAGTAGTCAAGGCGGACATTCAACCCGAACCGCGACCGCAACGGCGCCGAAAGCATCCCGCTCCGCGTCGTCGCCCCCACCAGCGTGAACGGCTGCAAATTCAACCGCACCGACCGGGCATTCGCCCCCTGGTCAATCATGATGTCGATGACAAAATCCTCCATCGCCGAATACAGATACTCCTCCACACTCCGCTGCATGCGGTGGATCTCGTCAATGAACAGAATGTCGCCCTTCTCCATCCCCGTCAATAAACCGGCCAGATCGCCCGGTTTGTCAATCACCGGCCCGGAGGTCACCTTGATGCCCCCCCCCATCGTATGCGAGAGGATGTAGGCCAGCGTCGTCTTACCCAGTCCCGGCGGTCCCGACAACAGCACATGCTCCAGCGACTCGCTCCGCCCCTTGGCCGCCTCGACAAACAGTTCCAACCGCTCCCGCGCCTTGCGCTGACCCACAAAATCCCTGAACTGCACGGGGCGCAATCGCAGGTCCAGATCTATGTCCGGCTTGTTTAACCCGTCCGTTATCAATCGCTCACTCATGGTTCCGCCACCCTGTTCCCGTCGTCCTTGCTCCACCTCACCGACTCAGTGCCTTGCGCACCACCGCCTCCACCGTATCCCCCGCCAACCCGGGGTCGCTCATCACGCGCACCACCATATCCTGGGCTTCCGCCCTCCTGTATCCAAGCGAAATCAGGGCCAGCACCGCGTCCCGCATCTTGATCTCAGTTTCCGGCGGCACCGCCCCCGCCGTCGCCGCCTCCAACACCTCCCCGGCCCCAAACTTGTCCCTCAACTCAACCACCATCCGCTCCGCCGTCTTCTTCCCGATCCCGGAAATGGAACTCAACCGCTTTACGTCGCTCCCCGTGATCGCCACCTTGAGTTCCCTCACCGTCATTCCGCTCAACACCGACAACGCCGTCTTGGGCCCCACCCCGGAAACATTCAACAGCAACAGGAAAACCCGCCGTTCCTCGGCGGTCATGAACCCGAACAACTGGTGGATGTCCTCCCGGACATGATCATGCGTCAGGATCCGGCAGCGCTCGCCCATCGCCGGCAACCGGTCGTAACTGCTCAGCGGAATGATCACCTCGTACCCGACCCCGCCCACATTCATCACCACATGCGTCGGCTGCTTCTCCTCGATAATCCCTTCCAGGAACGTGATCATGGCCTCTCCTCTAAATGGGTTCCGGAGCCAACTCGGCCACCGGTGAACGACTGTGCAAATGGCAGATCGCGATCGCCAGCGCATCCCCGGCGTCTTCCTGGGGCTCATCCGTCAGGCTCAGCAGGTTCATCACCATCCGACGGACCTGCGACTTGTCCGCCGCGCCATGCCCAACCAGCGCCTGCTTCACGCGCCGCGGCGCGTACTCGTAAATGGGGACCCCCGCTCCCGCGCACGCGGCAATGACTACACCCCGCGCCTCCCCCAGAACCATCGCCGTCCTCACGTTCTTGCAGAAGAAGATATCCTCGATGGACGCCACCTCGGGGCGCGTCCGCCCGATAATCTCCCGGATCCCCGCATCCAGTCGGCGCAGGCATTCGGATAAAGGCAGACGGTCGGCATTGTGCACCCGCCCGAATTCCACCGCCGACAACCGGCTTCCGGCGGCATCCACAACACCAACCCCTGTCGATCGCAACGATGTATCCACCCCCAGCACGCGCATACTTCACCTCACGGCGGGGTTCCCATCACGCCGGATCAATCCTTGTCGTTCTCGATGGCGCTCAGCACGGAATCATCCAGATCCATGTTCGTGTACACATTCTGGACATCGTCATTGTCCTCGAGCGTCTCCACAAACTTCATGACCGCCTTCGCCACCGTCTTGTCCGTCACCGGCGCATAGGTATCCGGCACCAGCCGGACTTCCGACTCCTCGGACACCTTGATGCCCGCCTTCTCCAGCGCCTCCATCACGGCCGGAAAAACCCCGGGATCCGTCAGGATCTCGAACTGCTCGCCATCCGGCTGCATGTCGTCCGCCCCGGACGAAAGAACGATGTCCATCAACTTCTCCTCGTCCACCGAGGACGCATCCACAAAAATCTGCCCGCGCCGCCTGAATCCGCGCGACACCGCCCCCTGGGCCGCGAAACTGGACCCATGCTTGCTGAAAATATGCCGGATTTCCGCCGCCGCGCGATTCTTGTTGTCGGTCAATACCTTGACCACCACCCCAACCCCGCCGCCCGCAAACCCCTCATAGGAAATCTCTTCCATGATGTCGGCCGCGAGTTCGCCCGTCCCCTTCTTGATGGCCCGGTCTATGTTCTCATTGGGCATGCTGACCGCCTTGCAACGCTGGATCATCGTCCTGAGCGCCGTGTTGGTATCCGGGTTGCCGCCACCGGCCTTGGCCACCACCATCAGTTCCTTGGCCATCTTGCTGAAAATCTTGCCGCGCTTGGCGTCAGCCGCGCCCTTCTTGTGCTGAATCGTTTTCCACTTACTATGACCGCTCATCCTGACTCCTTGCTTTCCTTTGTTATGCTGTTCCCGAACCGGGTCACACCGGGTTCATCTTAAATCCAACCAATTCATCCGCGGTGGGGGTCTCGTAATCCTGCACCCACCCCCGCTCAAATCCCAGCCGTTCCACGGCCGCCACCACCACTTCATACTCCTCCGCCGTCGGTCGCCGCCCCCACGGGTCACGCCCAACCGCCCGGAACGCCGGCGTATATTGCGACATCACACTTACGGATATCTCCGTTCCCACCGTCGCCGCCAGCCACTCCAGATTGGCCACCGCCTCTTCCGCCAACCCCGGCAGCACCAGCAGACGGCAGATCGTACCCCGCCGGGCTATCCCCTCCCCATCCATCTCCAGCGGCCCAACCTGCCGCCACATCTCCTCCAGCGCCACGCGCGCCGCCTCCACATACCCCGCGTGACCGGAACCCGCCAACGCCGTCTCCGGCTGCGCATATCGCAGGTCCGTCAAGTACACCTGCACCCGGCCCGCCAACTCCCTCAGAACATCCACACGCTCAAATCCACTGGTGTTGTACACCACCGGCAACGTCACACCGCGCCCGGCAACGCTGTCCACCGCCTCGAGAATCCAGGGCAACCACGGCGTCGGACTCACCAGATTCCAGTTGTGCGCCCCGGCCTCCGCCAACCCCGCCAACACCTCCGCCAACTCCCCCACCTCATACTCCCGCCCCTCACCCCCCTGACTCCAAGGATGGTTCTGGCAAAAAACACACCGCAACGTACACCGGCTGAAGAAAACCGTTCCCGATCCCCGTGTCCCGGACACCGGCGGCTCCTCGCCATGATGTAACCCGTGCCGGTAAATCTGCACCCGCCCACCGGCCCGACAGTACCCGACCGCCCCCGCCCGCCGATCCACCCCGCATTTCCGGGGGCACAGGAAACACTGTCCCGGCGCGCTTGTCAACCGATTCGCTTGGCCCCCCCCGGTCATTCCTCCTCTTCTTTGACCTTTTCCGCCGCCGCCACCACCTTCTGGGCCACACTCCCCGGCACCACATCGTACCGAAGGAACGACATCTCGAACGAACCGCGCCCTCCCGTCATACTGCGCAGTTCAGCACAGTACGTGAACAATTCCGCCTGCGGCACCTCCGCAATGATCAATTGCATCCCGTCCGCCATCTCCATCCCCACAATCCGCCCCCGCCTGTGACTCATATCGCCATTCACGTCACCCATGAAATGATCGGGCACCGTCACCTTGACCTGCATGATCGGCTCCAGCAATACCGGCTTGGACTTGCTCATCGCTTCCTTGAAGGCCTTGCCACCCGCAATCTTGAAGGCGATTTCCGAGGAATCCACGTCGTGATACGATCCGTCATAGACAATGGACTTGACGTTGACCACCGGAAAACCCGCCACCGATCCGCGCAACATCCCTTCCACAACACCCTTCTGGACCGCCGGAATGAAGTTGTGGGGTATCGCACCACCCACAATCGCATCCTCAAACCATTCCTCATCGCCCTCGCGCAGCGGCTCAACCTTCAGATAAACATCGCCATACTGCCCGCGTCCGCCGGATTGCTTCTTGTGCTTGTAGTGCGCATCACCCCGCCCCGTCACCGTTTCCTTGTAGGGCACCTTCGGCGTGCTGATCGTCACATCCACTCCACTCCGCTTCTTCATGTGCTCGATCGCCACCGCCAGATGCGTATCCCCCATCCCCGAAATAATGGTCTCGTGCGTGTCCGCGTTGCGCTCAACCTTGATCGTGGGATCCTCGTCCGCCATCCGGTGCAACGCCGTGCCGATCTTGTCCTCGTCGCCCTGCGTCTTGGCCGTCACCGCATACCACATCACCGGATTCGGGAA
>CAZHRU010000061.1:13214-16638 GCA_964535015.1 uncultured Verrucomicrobiota bacterium
CCTCGTCGCCCTGCGTCTTGGCCGTCACCGCATACCACATCACCGGATTCGGGAACTGGTACGGCGCAAACACCACCTTCGTGCCGTTCTGGCAAAGGGCATCGCCCAGGCCGGTCACCTTCAATTTCGGCACCGCCACAATATCTCCCGCCTCCGCCTCCTCCACCGGAACCTGTTTCTTGCCGTTCACGATCGCAAACTGCGCCACCCGCTCCTTCTGGTCCTTGTTGACGTTCATAATGTCCATGTCGGCCTTGAGCGTCCCGCCGCACACGTAGACAAAACTCATCTGCCCGATGAAGGGATCATTGACCGTCCGCCAGACAAACCCCACAAACGGCGCCTTCGGCGACGCATCCACCGGCTTGCCCTCCGCATCCTTCATGGGATGCTCCACCGGCGAGGGCAACAGACGCGAAACCCCGTCAAGCACTTCCGCAACCCCGACATTCTTCAAGGCCGCACAGGCATAAACCGGCACCAATGACCGGTTGAGGACCGCCGCCCGCAACCCGTCGGAAATCTCAACCGCCGTCAGGGCTTCACCCGCCAGATACTTTTCAATCAGCGAATCGTCGGTTTCCGCCGCCAATTCCACCAGGGCGCCCTTCGCCTCCTTGACCACATCGCGCACCGCTTCCGGTGCCTCCGCGCTCGCCAGCACATCCACCATCCCGGCCGCACCCGGCAGGGGCACCACCATGGGCTCACACCGGGTCCCCCAGGCCGCCTGGATATCCGCCATCACTTTCTCAAAGGAGGCGTTCTCCCGGTCCAACCCCGTGACCACCACCATCCTGGGCAACCCCAACGCCTCCGCCTGTTTCCACGCCCGCGTCGTCCCAACCTGGATGCCCGCCAATGCGTCCACCGTGATCACCGCCGCACTCGCAATCCGACTCGCCTGGATCACCTGCCCGAAGAAATCCGCGTAACCGGGCGTGTCACAGAACACAACATCCATCTTCCGGCCATCGGACGTCTTGTAGAAGCCGGTGAAGGACTTGGCGTAAATCGTGGTCTTGCGGGCCCGCTCCTCATCCGTATAGTCCCCCAGACTCGACCCCTGGTCCACAAGCCCCATCCGGTCGTTCATCCCCATCTTGAAAAGCAGGGCATCGGCCAACGTCGTCTTGCCGCTTCCCGTGTGCCCCATCAACACAAAGTTCCTCACGTCGTTAACAGCAATGTCCTTCATGGTCATTCATCCCCTGTTATCCGGCTTCGACACACTCCGACACCTCCCCGACTACCTGTGGGACGGGCGCCGGAAAAAACTCTTATTAGCACAACATCCACTCGCGATTCACGCTATTTCTCACCCGTGCATCATCCCCGGGCGCATCTCCGGGTTTGGCGACACACGTCAGCCGCCCACCGGGCTCGTCCCGGTGGAGGCAAACGTTAACCGTCACCCACGCACCACCTGAACCCCAAACCCTTCCCCCTCCCCTCCCCACCCCTACCCCGCAAACTGCAGATCATAGAGCCGCTTGTACAAACCACCGGTCACCAGCAACTCCTCATGGGTCCCCTGCTCCGCAATCCGCCCCCCATCCAGCACAATGATCCGGTCACACGTCGCAATCGTCGACAACCGGTGCGCAATCGCAAACACCGTCCGCCCCGCCATCAACTCATGCAGGGCCGCCTGTACCAGCCGTTCCGATTCCGTGTCCAATGCGCTCGTCGCCTCATCCAGAATCATCACCGGCGGATTCCTCAGAATCGCCCGCGCAATCGCCAGTCGCTGTTTCTGCCCCCCCGATAACCGCACACCCAAATCCCCGATCATCGTTTCGTACTGCCCGGACTGCTCCATGATGAACTCGTGCGCATTGGCCCGCTTCGCCGCCGCCACAATCGCCTCCCGATCCGCCTCCCGCGACCCGTAACTGATATTGTTGGCTATCGTGTCATTGAAGAGAATCGTATCCTGCGTCACAATCCCCATCAACTGACGCAACGACTTTAGCGTGTACTCGCGCGTATCCCGCCCGTTGATCGTAATCCGCCCGCCGGTCACATCGTAAAACCTGGGCAACAAATTGACCATCGTGGTCTTCCCCGCGCCCGACCCGCCCACCAACGCAATGCGCTGACCCGCCCGCACTTCCAGCGAAATGCCGTCCAGGATCGGCCGGTCACCATACGTAAACATCACGTTCTCGAACCGGACCGTCTCCACCGTCGCCGGTGCCGGCGACGCCCCGGGCATGTCCCTCACATCCACCGGCGCATCCAACACCTCGAAAATCCGGTCCGCCGCCGATACCGCCTGCTGGATCTGCAAATGCATGCGGCTGAGTTTCTTGACCGGCTCGTACATCATGAACAACGCCCCCGCATACGTCGTGAAATCCTCGAAGGGCATATGCCGGGCCCGCACGTAGATCAGCACCAGACTGACCCCGATCGTGGAAATGAACACAATGATCGGCTCAACCGCCGCATTCGCCCGCGCCACTTTGATCACCCGCCGGAAGAACGCCAGGTTCTGCTCACGGAACCGGCCCATCTCATACTCCTCCATCCCGAACGCCCTGACCACCCGCACCCCCGTGAGCATCTCCTGCAGCACACTCACCAGATCCGCAATCCGCTTCTGCGCCTCCCGCGTGAACCGCCGCACGCGCCGCCCGAACAACGCCACCGGCACAATGCAGACGGGAAACAAAACCAGACTGATCAGCGCCAGCCAGGGGTCTATCCACAACAACGCCCCCACCGCCCCCACCAGCGTCAACGGCTGCTTGGCAATGTCCTCCACCACCACCGATACCGCGTTCTCCGCCGCCATCGTGTCGTTCGTCGTCCGCGATATCAACTCCCCCGTCCGACTGGTCACGAAATAGGAAAGCGAAAGTTCGTTGAGTCGCCCGAATACCGCGTTGCGCAAGTCCATGACCACCCGCGACCCGACCCACCGGATCTGATACCGGCTGAGGTAATCGGCGATCCCTCGCACCAGCCCCACCAGCGGCAACATCAGCGCCGTGACGACCACCACCGTCATCGTGGTGGAGTCATCGTAGAATTTCGGCAGTCCCTTTTTGAGAAACGCCAGAAGCCCCGCATTGGCCCCCGCATACAACGCGCCAAAGGCCACGCCGATCGCCAACCGCCCCCAGTACGGCCGCGTGAAAAGCAGCAGCCGTCGGTAAGTCTTCATGTCCTTGCCGTAATTACCGGAAATAGGTTGTCCTGCTGTCGCCATGGTTCTCTCAACCTGAACAATTCGCCGGAGCATACCGCACCCGCCTCATAAATGCAAACGACGGAACAGATCAGGGCGCATCTCTGAATTTCGAATGCCGCCTCCCCACCGCCAGCAGTAGCGGCATTCCTTCGAATGCCGCCTCCCCACCGCCAGCAGTAGCGGCATTCCTTCGAATGCCGCCTCCCCGCACCCAGCAGTAGCGGC
>CAZHRU010000062.1:0-16408 GCA_964535015.1 uncultured Verrucomicrobiota bacterium
CATGTTGACACCACTACATATGGGGGCTACCCACACAAAACCCGGAAGCGGCAATGAGATATTGAGCGTCTCGGATCAACTCAGGCAGAGGCGACAGGATGCTGGATTGTCACTTTCAGAACTTGCGTCCCGGGTGGGAACATCGGCGGCGACCCTGTCCAGATATGAGCACGGGTGGGCGCGGTTCGAAACCAGTACACTGCGAAAATTGGCCACAGCCTTGGGATGCGAACTGCACATTAAACTCGTTTCGCGCCCCACAAACGTCCCAACCGGCATGTCCAGGGCGAAAGCCGTCAAACAATTGACTCGGTTGTTTTGGGATCACCGCCTGGTTCCTCTTGATTTCGACCATCACCTTGTCTGGGTAACTGAACGTGTGCTGGAGTACGGAACCTTGCGGGATGTCAGCACATTGAGGGCTGTTCTTGGACGTGATCGATTTCTGACAACGGTGGCCCGAGCCACCCGAGTTTCGCCACGAACCGCCACATTTTGGCAACATCTGTTAAAGCAGAAGGGGATCCCTTGCACGAAAAAGTCCTACCCAAACATAGTCTGGCACTCTTAACCCAGTTGGGATCCGACCCATCCGACCTGCTTAAGGGATGGACACTCGCGGGCGGAACCGGTCTTGCCTTCCGGTTGGGCCACCGCGTCTCGGAGGATCTGGATTTCTTCAGAACGGATGCTGGGGATGTACGAGCCCTTCACGATGTGCTTGCATCCCATGGGCCCTATGAGACTTTGCAGGAAGACATCCATACCCTGACCGTCATAACCCATGGCACGAAGCTGTCATTCTTCAGAGTCCGTGATCCCTTTCTCGTTCCCCCAACCCCGCATCGCTTCTTCACGGTGGCGGCCATTCGAGATATCGCACTCATGAAACTGGCAGCCATCTCGGGACGGGGAAGCAGAAAGGACTTTATCGACCTCTATCTGATCCTGCAAGATCGCCCGACTCTCAAGGACTATTTCGAGTGGCTTCCCGACAAATATGGCGCAGCCCGCATCAATCTCTATCATATCGCAAAAAGTCTGACATATTTTAGTGATGCCGAAGCCGAGCCTATGCCAAGGATGCTGGTTCCGTTCAAATGGAATACCTGCAAGAGCTTCTTCATTCGCGAGGCTCACGCGATTGTGATGACGTAAACTCCACTGGCCTCTTTCCAGCACCACACCAATAGTCAAGAACCGACGGCGTTTGCCACCCACCGGGACGAGCCCGGTGGGCGGCTGACTTGGATTCTACCGCCGCAGATAGCCTTCGCGACGGTACCATTCGGCCGTACGCCGGAGTCCTTCGTCCAGCCCCACAGCGGGGCGGTACCCGAGATCGCGTTTGGCCTTGGCAATCGTAAAGGCGCGATTCTGCCGATACCAATCCACCCGGCGCGGAAAAATCGGCGGACTGATCCGGAACGGCTTGCAACATTTTTCAACAATGTGGCCCACCACAATCACAGGCCAGACAGGAAAATGGGGAATCGCCACCTCCACCCCAAGCGCCTTGGCGGCCCGCCGGACCAGGTCCTCGATCTGGACATATTCCTCATCGGCAATCAGGTAGGCCTGGCCGTCGCCCTTGCCGGGTTCCATGGCCAGCATGAAGGCATCCACCAGATTGTCGATATAGAGGGGATGGTACAAGGTCCGGCCGTTGCCGAACATCAGGAATCGGCCCGAAGCCACACGCTTGAAAATCATGTAGAAGCGTTCTGGATCACCGGGCCCGTAGATGGCCGCCGGACGCAGGATGACGGTTTTCATGCCTTTCATGAAATACTCCTGGACGATGGGTTCGGCCTCGTACTTGGTGCGCTGGTAATAGTCGGCCGGCTTGATCGGCGATTCTTCGCCGCCGGGAGGGTTGTCCACATTGCCGTGGACGCCGCAGGTGCTGCAATAGATGAACTTATCGACCTTGGCCTCCCAGGCGGATTCCAGCACATTGCGGGTTCCGCCCACATTGACCTCGTCATAGTACGTGTTGGGCACATTCATTTCACGGAAGGCCGCCGCCAAATGGTGTACCACCTGCACGCCTTTCATGCATTGGCGGACCAGGTCGCGGTCGGTGACGCTCCCGATGACCACCTCGGCCCCCCATTCGCGGAGTTCCTGGGTCTTGAGTCCTTCCTTGTTGTCCATGGCCACCACCTGATGCCCCGCATCCAGAAGCCGCCGCACCAGAGCCTTGCCTGTAAAACCCGTCCCGCCTGTTACCAGAATCCTCATCCGTTTCTCCTTACCTTGTCCTGCTCAATGACCATGATTGTATCCGTATTGCCGCCTCGCGATTGTAGTGAAGGTTGAACCGCACTGGAAGTTCGCTCTCCACGGTAAACGTGCCGCGCCCGGCCGAACCGGCCCTGATTTCCACGGGGCGGCACTGCACATCCTCCCCCGTGGCCTCGATGACGCCGAAGCAGGTGCCGTCCGCGGCACTGGTGTGGAACCTCAGTTCCATCTGGTACTCCCCGCGTTCGAGCGGCAGATTGAGTCCGTACAGGACGGCTCCTTCCGGATCCCGCCCGGGACTCAAGGTGACGCTACCATCCAGGGGATCGGTGAATCCGGCGTGGAAGAAGGAAGCGGCGGGGAAGACCAGGGTTTCGCCCACGGCAGGCATACGCCACGGACTGCCACACAGCAGGGCCAGATCAATGTTGAGATACGGTGAAATCGCCGACAGACGGGGCGTCAGCCAGGCATGACGATCCGGCACTTGAATCGGAAGGTTCCGCCAGGTCCATCGCTCGGAACGGATTTCCATGGCGGAGCGTTGGGCGGGGGCCCCGTTGGTTAACAGTTCGAACCGCAGTTCGCCGTGCCCGGAGACCCGCATTAGCAATGATTGACCCGGAACGGCGGGTACGGCCGTGGGGCGCAAGGTCAGAGAGGATTCCACTTCCGGCAGGCACACATAGGCCATGCCGCCCGCGCCGAGAAGCGGGATCGTGTTGGCGTCCTTCCGCAGGCGCGCGGATTCGGCCTCCCACCGGCGCGCGGGGAACAGGACCGGACAGGCAATGGGTTGGACCGTTGGCACGGCGGCGGGTTCTCCACGCCGGATGTGAAAGGCCCAGACCTGCCGGGAATGGGTGAGCAATTCCAGGTTCGGATTCGAGAGCAACCCGTTCAAGGTGAAGATTACGGGGTACGGACTGACCTTCTCCGGAAAGGCATCCTCATGGAGAAGCAGGTAATCCACACCCATGGACTGCAGTTGAGCCAACTGGGGTTCCTGCAGTTCCCCGAGATTGGCGCTTTCCAATGACCGGAAAACCGATTGGATGTAGTTGGTGGAAACGGCCGGGGAATACCCATTGACCATGCGCAACCGGTACAGCGAGGCGTAGTGTTCGTAGAGCGAGGCCCAGTGTGAGTTGCCGGGCCAAAGCGGCAGGACCAGCACGCGCGGAATCCGCTTATGGTGTCCGGCATGGGTGGCGACCGCCCGGTAGGCTTCCTGCTGCATCTCCACATCGCAAATGCCGGCCCGCAGGTGGGCCTTGAATTCCACCATCGCCAGAACCACCGCCATGATCAGAAGGCCGCCGACCAGTTTCTTCCGCGACACCCGGGCCATCACGGCCCCGAACAGGAAGGCCAGCAGGACCGCCATGACCGAAGGCATCAGGCAATAGATCTTGGGCGTCTGCCGGATCATCTTGTACTTCGGAATGAACTGACGGCAGACATCAAGCAAGGCGCCATGGAAAGGACCGCGGGGACCCAAGGCCAGCACCATGATGACCGCCATAGCGCCCAACAGGAATGCGCCAAAGACCCACTCGTGGAGACTTATCCGCGTTTTGCGGCGTACGTGCCAAACCAGAAAACCCACCCCGCCCGCCATGAGCAACAGGGGCACAATGCCAATATAGATGTGATTGCCCGTGCCGAGATTCCCCCACCCCAGGAACCCGGAGGCGTCAGGCGAAAAGGCGGCCACTTCCTGAAGCGACCGGCCGGCGGCCAGATCCGTCCCGGCCAGATGACCACTGGTGAGGCGGCCCATCTCGAACACCAGCAGGAGCGCAGCGGCCACCGGCCAGAGCACGCCGACCAACCGCCACCACGAACGCGGGCGGGCCCATCGGAAATCGTCACGTTGCAAAAGCGCCATCAGCGACCAGACCGGGGCGGCGAGTCCGAGGAAATAGAAAACGTGCAAATCGGTGCAGTAGGCCAACACGATGGCCAGCCCCGCCAACAGACTGCCGGCAAGCGACGATTGCCGAATGGCCCGGTCAAGCCCATACAGCAGCATGGGCACAAACGCCATGCCGAACCCGGTGGGACTGCCACCCAGCAGACAGAACCAGCGGTAGGGCAACGCGAGGGCGATGACAGCGGCCGCCAGCGCCAGCCGGTCGCTATCCGTGTATTGTCTGGCCAGACGCCAGGTGAAGTGCAGTGACAACAGCAGGGCGATGAATCCGGCGAGGTTCCAGCCAAAGGCGCGCCCGGCAAAACGCTCCCCCGCCGCATACACCAGCGAGAATGGAATGTAGAACGGATCGGGCCGGTAACCGTCGTCGTCATGACCGGTGTTGAATTCGTAGAGGTTGTTGAACCACGGAGTATCGCCGCGGAGCATGTCGCCCAGCAGCCAGAAATGATACATGAGTTGGAGGTGATCACCCGGCACCATGGTGCGGACCGGGTTGCGTTCGGTGGCGTGCCCCGTCCAGGGAATCCCTGAAAAGACCTGCTGCGGAAGCGGCCAGGTGAACCATGCCCACAGTAGCGACGCCAGCAAAAGGGTCAGGAGCCAGCGTTCGGTTGTGCGGATGGATTTTGAACTCATGGGGACTCCGGATGCGCTGGGACGGGAGCGCCTTCCCGCCTGTGCAGGAGAAAGACCAGCCCGCCCATGGCCACATAGGCCAACGTGGCCGTCACGTACAGGATGCAAAGGGCGGCGGCCTCGGCCGGGGCGCGCCCGATTTGCGCGAAGAGGAGCATGTAGCCGGTGTCGCGTAAACCGATTCCAAAAATGGAAATCGGAATGGCTTCAATCAGTGAAACCACCGGCACCGCCACCCCGTAAAACAGGGGCGGAATACCCAGTCCCAGCGCCTGCGACAAACAGTAGATGGCAAGGATCACGTTGCCCTGGAAAAGGAACGAAATGCCCATGGCCCGGATAATTACCGTGGGACGGCGGCGATAGGCCTGGATGGATTGGAAAAACCGGTCCGCAAAGTGTTGCAAGGCGCCAATCCGGTCCAGACGGAACCAAGCCATCAGGCGGAGCAGCAACGTGTGCTGGTAAAGCAACCACACCATCACCAGCAGACCGCCGAAGACCGCCAGCGGAATCAGTAGTACCCGGTGGTCGGGAAGGATACCCCAGCCGAAAACCGGAAAAAGCAGGCCCAACAGCGAGAGCGCCAGGAAACCGGTGAGCCGGTCGGCCAGCACCGAGGCCGCCACATGCCCGGCCCCGGTCCCACGCCGGGTGATGTCGTAGACACGGTAACTGTCACCGCCAATGGTGGAAGGCAACAGCACGGTGAAGAAACTGGCCACGTAGTAACTGATGAAGAGTCGCCCCAGCGGGTGTTCGATGCCGTCGGCCTTGAGAAAGATCCCCCATTTGGCGGCACTGAGTAGCGTATTCAGGATCAGCAGGGCGAAGAACACCACCAGCGGCAGAACGCGGATGGCGGCCAGATGCGAACCCAATGCCGTGGTATCCACACGGCGGTAGATGACCATCAGGATCGTCAGACTGAGAAGCCCCTTGAGCAGAAAGGCCAGCGCGCGCTTATTCATGGGTGGGCTTGCTGGCGGACAATGACTTGACCACGCGGGCGGGGACCCCCACCGCCACACTGTTCGACGGAACAGGCCGGGTGACCACGGCACCCGCTCCAATAACGCAATGCTCGCCAATGGAGGAAGCATCGGTGACCGTAACGTGCGCACCAATCCATGAATTGGCGCCAATGACCAGGGGCCCCTTGGAGGGTTGAATGTCCTGATCGGCAAAGGGAATGGCACTGGTGGAGTCATACTCGCCGCCACTGAGGAAGTAGGAGAAGGCACCCACCACGGTCCCGCCACCGACGTCCAACCGGTTGGAGGAGAAAAGTTGGCAATTGGAGGAAATGTTGGCCTTTGACCCAATGGCAATGTCGCCATCCTTGCAGTAGACAATGGTGTTGCGTCCGATGTACACGTCATCCCCGATCCTGATCCCGAGGTTGTGGTCGCCTTTGGCGTCAAGCACCACGTTGTCGTCGAGCACCACGTTGTTGCCGAGGTGGATCTTGCCGGAATGGCGCAGGGTCATGTTGCGTCCGAAGACAACGCCTTTCCCGATGGAGGCAAAGAACCGGCGGTAGAGTTTGCCGCGCAACCACAGGCCAGCGGCCCCAGGCAAACCATTGCAGAGAAGCAAGGTGATCTCGGCGGCGATAATGGCCGGCAACGACATGTCGCCGTAGCACACATGCCGGTACTTCGCGAAGGCCGACGTCCGCTTATCCCCAATGGTCTTGTTGAACTTCATGGTTTCCCGTTGTTGACGGTTGAATGTACCTGCTTTTCGCCTGACAGGCACGTTTTTTCATGTGCCCGCCGGACTCCTACCGCCGGAAAAACGTGGACGCGGCGAAGAAGCCCCCGGCCCAGAGCACCATGGTGGCGCCGGTGGCAGTATCCCAATAGAATGAGGTCACCAATCCCAGGATGCCGGACAGGATGCCGATCACCAGGGCGAGAAGGACGTACTGCCGTGTGCTTCGGGCCAAGCGGCGCGCGGCGGCGGCGGGCAGGATCAGCATCGAGTTGATCACCAGCAACCCCACCCAGGGCATGCTCAGGGCGACCACGATGGCGACCAGCACCGTAAAGAACAGTTCCAGCCGGCGAACCGGAAACCCACGACTGGCGGCCAGCGACGGGTTGAGATAGACAACGAACAGCGAGTTGAAGAAAAAGCACCACACCAGGAGGACCAGGACGAGTACGCCGGCAAGCCAACCGATCTCGGCGGGCGAAATGGTGAGAATGTCGCCAATCAGGTAACGGGAGAACTTGGCAAATCCCCCACCCCGCGAGAGCAATACCACGCCCAATGAAACAACAATGGCCATGACCAGGGCAATCGCGGTATCCGGGGGCAGCGCGCTGTAACGGCGCATCAGGAACATCAGGATGCCCAACACGACAGCGAACCCGACCACGGCGGTCAGCGGTTCGCGTAACCCCAGCAGAATTCCTATGGCCAACCCGGTGAGCGTGGAGTGTCCCATGGCTTCCGAGAGAAAGGCCATCTGGTTGTTCACCACCAGGCAGCCGAGCAGGGCCAGAAGGGGCGTCACCAGCAAGACCGCCAGAAGCGCGCTTTGCATGAACCCGTAATGCGCCCATTCAAAGGGTAATTGCGCCACCCAATGGCTCAAGAAGGCGATCATGACGACACCCTCCCGTCGCCCGGAGACGGCTGGCCAACCTCATGGCGTAACGCATGATCCAATGGATGACGGTCGGGGATTTCGGTGTCGGCAAAACCGAATCCGAACGTCTGGCGGATCAGGGGATTCAGAAGCACATCGCGGGGTTGACCATCACAGAGAATGGACCGGTTGAGCAGAAGGATGCGGTCGGCCACGCGGGCGGCGGCGGCAAGATCGTGCGAGACCAGAAGGATAGAAAGGTCGAAGTCCGTGCGCATCTTGGAGACGGTCTGATAGAAGAGTTCGGTCCCCGCCCGGTCTACACCAGAGACAGGTTCGTCGAGCAACAGCAACTCGGGAACGGGGATCAGGGCCAGAGCGAGGAATATGCGTTGGAGTTGTCCAATAGAGATCTCGGCGAGTTTACGATCAAGGAGCGAATCGGCGCCGACCAGGGCCAGACTCTCGCGCGTCTTGTTGCGAATGGAGGCGCGGTGGCCCAGCCATAGCGGCCAACGGGTCAGGGCGGCGGCAAAAAGATCAATGACCGTCGTTGGCGACGTGCTGTCGATCTCGAGTTTTTGGGGAACATAACCTATCCGCAGCGGTTTCGAGTTTTCCTGGTTGCCGCGGTGGATGAAGCGGAGCGATCCGGTGTGCGGCAGATCGCCGATCATGGCGCGCAACAAGGTGGTTTTGCCCGCGCCATTGGGACCGATCACGGCCGTCAACTCGCCGCAATGCATGTGGAGGTTTATGTGTTCAAGAACTGCAGTTCCACCCAGCGTAACGCCAAAATCCACCAATCGGGTGCAACAATCGCCGCAGGAGCGAATAGACTCCGGATTGCTCATGGGGTTGGCGATGCAACCGCAGTCCTGCCCACGGCTTCGGCGTGGTAGCGGCGCACCAGTTGGCAGTCGTCATAGGAGATATTCCGTCGCTGGTAGCGATTCTCCACCCGTTCAAGCAGGTTGTCCCAGTCGGCAGGCGTCGGAGGACTGGTGTAATCCCAGCGCTCATCCGTCTCGGCCTTGAACTGCCACTTGACTTGTCCGCGATGAACAGTCACGCGCAGTTCGCGCCGGACGCCGTCATCACCCCGTTCCACCCAGCAAATCTGCCTATGCATGGTGACTGCTTACGGCCAGGTAGTGTAGGCCAGGTTGCTACGTTGACGGCCATCAGCATCCGTCCAGGCGAAAGCCACACGGGTTCCCGAAGGGGGAATGCTGAGACCATTATAACCTTCCCGGACATTCTCCATCAACTTGGTCCCCTGTCCACCCTGGCGGATCCAGTCGAATTTTCCGCCGCTCCATCCGGTGCCGTTCCAAACAAAGAAATGACCAATGCCCATCCCTGACCAAGGGTAACGATCCCAGGAGAAAGAGACCTTATTGCCGCCATCGGTAACCCGGGCGGAAAGACTCATCACTTTCACCGCGCCCTTGCAACTTGGCCCGGAACTGGTGTGCCACTTGATGGAATCCCACTCCGCCTGCGCAGCGGCTTCCTCTGCGGAGGAGAGCGCGTTCGTTCCCTGGGCTCCCGAATCGGGGGTGCCAGCGGCCGAGTTGGCCTCCGTGCGAGTGTCAACTTCACAACCCACTGCCGCCATCAGGAGAAGTAGTAATAAGGCCTTCATTTCATTCCTCCAATCCGATTTAATCAAGGCGGCCGCGGACAGCATCCATTGCCGACGCGATCCATAGTATACGAAACCGGCGCAGGCGGCAACAGGAACCTACCGCGATCAAACATCGGGAAAGTTGTAACGTGAAATGCCACGTTCTTGCAACGTGAACCGGGGGTATGCGTTTTCGGGCTCGCATGGGATTTTCCCGGCACTTCGATTTCGGGCGAGGTTGTGAGGAAGTAACCCATGAAACATCGTTCTCCCTGTTGCGTGGGAATGTACGATTACTGGGACTGAGAAGGAAGTAAATTGCGCAATAACTGGGATTATTTGGCGTTCGCCAATATCGCCCGCCCTTTGTCCGTCAGGCGGTATTTCTGGAGCCGACTTTGAGGCTGTCCTGGGATCGTCATCTCGACCAGTCCCTGCTTGATCGACTGCTGCTGATAATGCTCACGGAAGTGTTTTTCATCTGACAGGCCTAGTCGCACTTGAATTTCTTTACGCGTCATCTCCCCCTGAAACACTGCCAGCATTCTCATGACTTCGGGGGTGACTTCGGGGGTGACTTCGGGGGTGACTTGTTGAGTCGCCGTATCCAGCGGCACAACAACCGTGAACATGTTCTCATCAGTAAATGTCGGCGGAGCTGACCCAGGCGCGTAGAAAGGGTGATATTTCGTGACGTTCCGGACGCCCGAACCCAACTCCTCATAACGCCCTAGTTGACTAAGGAACTTGCATATGGTGGGGTTCTTCGCGAAGGGTGTGAAATGTTCAGGGTCAATCCGACCCCAGAAGTGCGGAATGTTGGGGTTCTTGAATTCAACGCGATCATTGTAGATCGTCATCGTGGCTGGTGCCGGACTGGTGTATTCGCGGTGGGCAATGAGGTTGGCAACAAGTTCACGGAAGATACGGGACCTCAGGCTGATCCGCTGGTACCCTTCAAGATAGAAAGGGTCATTGAGGTGTTTTTCAACAAAATCCATCAGCAAGTCGTAAGAATCGAGCAAATTAGTCGAAACAATCAGGCGATCATCGTACCGATCGACGTTGTGTCGGCGCAAGATGGCATCGAACTTGAAACCCGGCGCCGCCTGCTGGATTGTCGTGTCCTTGCCAAACATTAGTGCGGCGGCAAGCGTGTAACCAAGTTTCCTGGTGGCGCGATCTTTCCGAACAAAGCCAGCCAACATCAGCAATTCTTCAGGCGGAAGCCGCAACCAAGGATGCTTCGGATTGTTACCCTTCATAAGGACGCGGGCTTTCTTAAACAGGTCTGCCCGCATATCCGACATGCCAATGAAAGGAATCACCCGCTGCTCAGAAAACATGCCCAACTTCCGATTAACGAGACCGGTCACATGATTTAGGCCCGCAATTCGGTAGTCCCCTTGGTTACTGCGCAGGAATACATGCCCACCCGTCTGATGAACCTGGGAACTGGTGGGAACCTGGATCTTGATCACCCGCCTCCCGTTAATCTCCTCCGAGTGCGGAAACAGGAGATTGGGCGGATCCAGTTTCGTCGGGTTGTTGGATAGACTGGATATTTCATTAACCATCCGATCCACCGCCTCGTGCGCGACCCCGGTCACCGTCCCGTCATCCGCCACACCCAGGACAACCAGCCCGCCATCCATGTTGAGGAAAGCGCAAATGGTCTCGAAGAGGTTCTTCGGGAGGGCCGTCGTCGCTTCCTTGAACTCCAGATCAACCCCTTCTTTCCGCCCAAAGGGATACTCAGCAGGTTCTGGCTGCTTCTTGTTCAGGGTGTTTCTCATTGCTCAGTACGCTATTGATTGTCCTTTTCACCGTCAAGGCAATCCCAAGTCTTCGCCTCCCGCTCCCTCGGGTGGCACCGGTGATGTTCCTTCTTTGAGGTCGAGGATCGTGAGTTTGGCGTAGTGCTTGAGGGTGTCGAGCGACTCGTGGCCCAGTAGTTCCTTGACGTGGTACATGTTCGCCCCGCCGCGCAACAGTTCCGTGGCGCAACTGCGGCGGAACGTGTGAGGTGTGACGTTGGCCGGCAGCCCGGCACGCCGGGCCGTGGCGTGTAATAGCCGCAGGAAGGTGTAATAAGGGAAGCGCTTGCCGATGCTGTTGACGAACATGGCCTTCTCCCCGGATGTCCCGACGGCCAGCGGGCGCACCGCTTTGATGTAGCCTTCCAGGCATTGCAGGGCCGTGCGGCCCACGGGCACGATCCGCTCCTTGCGGCCCTTGCCCAACACCTTGGCGGTGGCGTTGCCGAAGTCCACGTCGCCCAGGTCCAGTCCCAGCAGTTCGGCGATGCGCAGGCCGCTGGAATAGAGCACCTCCAGCATGGCCCTGAGCCGGTAACCCTCGGGCGTATCGGGGGCCACAGCGGCCAGCAGCCGCCTCGCCTGTTCGTGGGTGAGCACGCTGCCGGGCAGGAAGACCGGCTCCTTCACGTACTGGATCACCTCGGTCAGCGCCCGGCCCGTGACGCCGCCCTGGGCCAGGTATTTCAAAAAGCCATTCACTGTCTCCACATGCTTGTTGAGGCTGCGGGCCTTGAGCGGCTGCCCCCTCATGCTGAGCCGCTGCGCCAGTCGTTTCTGCCACGCCTGGAGGTGCCGGGGCCGCAACTGGTCGGGCGTGGCCACCCCCTCCTCCTCAAGCGCCCAGCGCAGGAACACCCCCACGCAGTACCGGCATTGCCGGATCGTGTAGCGGCTGAACTGGAGCGACCGCATGTGATCGAGGTGTTCCTGATGATATTGGGCCAGGGTTTTCATTGGCCCACCCGGCTCGCCGCATGGGCCTGCTTGATGTCCGTGATGGAGAGCCGCAGGTATTGGCTCAAATGCTCCATGCTGGCGTGCCCGAGCAACATCTGGATCGTTACCGGCGAGGCACCCCGCCTGAGCATGTGGGTCGCGCAGGCCCGGCGGATGGAATGCAGTCCGATTTTGGTGAGGATTCCCGGTGCCTGCCGGTACCGCCACATCATAGCCTGTAACGCGTTCCCGTCCATCGGCTTTCCGGTGCAGACCAGCCAGAGTGCCTCCCCGCTGGCCGCACCCACAAGACCCGGACGGACCTCCTCCAGATAACGCCCCAGCCATGCCACCGCCGCTGGCCCCAGCGGCGCCATCCGTTCCCGCTGACCTTTGCCCATCACCCGCACCACGCCCTCTTTCAGGTTTACCGCACCCATCTTCAAGTCCACCGTTTCCTGCCGCCTGAGCCCCGTGCTGTACATCGTCTCCAGGATCGCCCGGTCCCGAATCCCAACCGGCGTGGACACCTCCGGCTGCTCCAGCAGGAGCCACATCTCCTCTTCCGTCGGCACCGGCTGCAGGCGATCAGGCGCCCGGATCGGCGGATGCCCGGCCGCCGGATTCTCGAAGATCAGTTGCCGCTCCTCCAAATACCGGAAGAATAAGCGCGCCGCCCGGAAGTACACCGACACCGAGGCGGGCTTGAACCCGCGATCAATGAGCGACAGCCGGTACCGTTCCAGGTCCCGCCGCCCGATCCCCCTGGGATCGGCCTTGCCGACCGTGGCGATCATGTCCCGGAGGGCGTCCCCATAGGTCTTGATGCTTCGCTTGCTGTACCGCCGCACCCGCAACCGCTCCAGGTATTCGGCGGCCAGTACGCTTATGCAAGTATTGTTACGCGCGCGCTTTTTCATATAAGTCCTTTCGCGGTCAGGTGGTCTGACTTTCGCCCAACCCCATCCCTCTCAACGGGTTGCTCCTGTTTTCGGGCCTGGTCAGGTGCCGAACAGGTGGTGGTCAGGTGGTCAGGTGCCGTTCCAAACGCGATCATGGGGGACTCCGTCCATGCCGTGTTGGCTTCCAATGTGTAGACATACCGCCAGCCGGTGCGGCCCGAACGGGGCACCACCAGTTCCATATCCACCAATTGTTTCAGGTATCGCGCCACCCGCGTGTGGGGCCAGCCGGTGTATTCCCGGATGTCCCGCCGCGTGAAGTGGATGTCCTCCACCTTAGGCCTCGTCCCGCGTTCCGCGTCCGCCTGCCGGGCGATCCGTTCCTCCACCATCCGCCCGAGCTGCGCGAGCAGATCCCGGCTGACCCGATTGAGGTCGTCGAGACTCGGGGCCAGAATCTCCTCCGCCAGTTCATTGGCCAGTTTCAGATCGGCCTCGTCCACCTCCACATACTCCCGGCCATTGTGGCTTCTGATGGTCTTCTGCATCTGCCTGAGGAACGCCACGGCGTTGATCAGGTTCAGATACTTGGGCTGGTCGCGCCTGCTCTGGAGCCGGTCGTCGGAATAGGTCAGCCGCCCGGCGAAGGGATTGACCACCGCCAGGGGCTTGAGCAGTCGCTGGAAGTTCCAATGCCGGCGCATTACCGCCTCGCGCTCCTCCCGACCCGACTTCCCTTCCCATGTCCGGCGCTTGCGCTGGCTCTCCAGGATCGCCCGGGTCTGTTCCCGGCTCTCGTCCACCCCCGCCACAAAGAACCGGCTGCGGGTCTCGGGATCGACGTCGGGGTTGGTGGTGGTGATGAAGACTGCGGTCGGACCCTCCACACGGTTCTGCATGGTGGTGAGCCGCCCGCTGCCCAGATCCTTGACCGTGGTCTCGATGATGAGTTCCCCTGCGGAGATCAGGTTGCGGATGGCGTAGGAAGCCTGCCGCACGCCTGCCTCCTCCTCCAGGGCGAGGATCTTGTGCTTGAGACTGCCCGCGCCCTTGTAGAAGAGCGCGCGGCCCGTCAGGCTGGTGAGTTTGACGACGTCCTCGGGCGGGCAGAGCCGCAGCGTCGCGTCCTGCAACGCGCTCTTGCCCGCGCCGGAACTGGAGAGCACGAGGACGGAAATGGGCTCCGCCGTCTTGCGGCTCACGGCCGCCAGATAACAGAGCAGGATATTGGATTCCTCGCCCACCATGCCGCAGGCCCGGAAGTCTTCCTGGATAAGGTCCATCAGGTTCTCCGCCTTGCCGAAGGACTCGGCCTCCCGCCGATCGGACTCGGACATGACGGTGACGGGGGATACCCCGCCGTCGCCTTGTCCGGGCGTGAAGTCCTCCGCCAACTTGATGAGTTTGGCGAGGTCGCCGTCGATCACGGCTGGCGCTTCCTCGAAGAAGCAACTCAGGTCCTGCAGCAGGGTCTTGCGGGATTTGGCATGATAGAGATCCAGGGTATCCACGTGGAGTTTGCCGGATCGTTCGGTCTTGATCGTGACCTTGAGTCGGCGGGCATTCTTATCGACACCGAGCATCTCGTACCGACGCCGCCCGAAACTGACGGCAAAGCCCTGACCCAGCCGATCCATGCGACCGTCGCCGGTTTTGCCCGCGAAGACCGCCAGCAGCCGGTCCACCTCCGCCACCAGTTCCGGCAGGCCCTTCTCCGCCATGAACGTCTGGGCTGCCAGGGGGTGGGCCCGGACGGAGAAGGCGGCCAGTTGTTCGGACAGCAAGGTGCCGGTGGCCTGGATACCGAGCAGGAGTATCTTGCGCACCCCGGCGTCGTGCAACAGGGCAAGGTCCATGGACTTGAGGTGGGCGCCGACGACCGCGCAGGTCTGGGGGAACCCCGCCAGGTGCAGGCTCAGGGCGTCGAGCAGGCCCGTCGCGAGGATCAGTTCCGGATAGAGTCGGGCGACCGGTGCGTTCCAGAGCGCGGTGGGTCTCGTCGAGAGCAGGCGGTCCTCGCCCTGGAATGACACCCCGGCCAACGAGATGAGGCCGCCGTCGCCGTCCCGGAGAGGCAGTGTGATGCCGTCGAGGAAGTATTCCTTGCCCGCCGGCGTCAGGATGCCGAGGTCGCGCAAGTGTTTCGCCGGCCCGTTACCGTCGGTCGGCAGGCTTTTGAGCAGTCGCCCGTCCGCTGCACCCATGAGCCAATTATCGCGAAACCCGTCCTCGCCAAACCCCTGGCGCTTGAGCCAGACCCGTGCCTTCTGCGCCCCCTTGAGCGCCTTGTTATAAAACAGCGCCACCCGCTCGATCAGGGCCGACTGGCTTTCCGATCTCCGGATTTCGGTCCCGCCCTCTTCCGTTGCTGCTGGCATGGTCTGGTCTCCCACCCGCCCAAGGTACAATCCGGGCAAGTAGAGACACGATAGCAGGGACAACGGCCTTTTTTGATCGGGATACGTAACGCAGCGAGCAATTCCTTCACAACGCACGGATTTCCAGCGCGTTGCACCAGGTTCAGGATTCGTAACGCATGGGTCTTCGCGGACTTCCATTTACCCCAGAACCGTGTCCGGCGCAGGACTTTCGAAGGCACGAGCAGTTCCAGCAGAAGGATTCCGCGCCGGTGCTTCCGCCAATAGCCGGGATGAGTCTCCCTCCAAACCCGCACCCGGGTCACATCATCATCGTGGCGGAGGTGATTGTGCCGACGCCAGGCGCGGGCCGTCAGGCGCCGCCGTGCCCGTTGGCATTCGGCGCGACCGCAAAACTTCTGCTTTTCCGCCGTCCGGGGATCGGGATCGTATTTTCGGTGGCAATGATGACACCGCCGCTGACGCAATCGCTTGGTCTTTCGCATCCTCCACCTTCCTTTCCATTGGAAGGTTACGATGCTGCCATTGCCATCAGAACGCAATTCCCGTGGCTTTCCCTTACGACGGCACCGGCAAAGTTCGGAAACTCTTGTAACGGCGATGTCGTAAGGTGAGAAGGTTTCGGCGTAACCCTCTTGCCCGCGAGAACTTGCAGCCTTTTGGACCGCCGAGAAGGTGGTGAGAAGGTCTGAGGAGCCGTGAGAAGGTCAGGCAAAAGCCAAACGCCGCCCTTTCGGCTCCGGCACCGCGTCCCCGAACTCCTCTGCCGTCTTGATCCACAAGGCTGCTGCCTGCCGTACGCTGGTAAGCGCCTCGCGCTGGGTCTTCCCGTGCGCCATACAACCGGGCAGTTCCGGAATCTCAGCGACATAGACGCCGTCCTCTTCGCTCCAGTAGATGATGACTTCGTACTTATCCATGTCAGTCTCCCAGACGGTATTTCAAAAACACATTCCGAACCTGCTTCACCTGGTACGGCTTCGCCTTGCTTCCGTCTCGCTGCAAGTTGATCTTCTCCTCCACCCCGTCCATCGTGAAAAGATGATGGCTGCCGCTGACTCGCATCTCGAAACCCATGCGCCGCAACAGGTGAACCAAGTCAGAGAAACCAATGTTCGCATCGGCCCTGCCGCTCAGTATCTGCGCCATTAATTTCTCGACCTTGCCCATGCAAGAAATCTACCACACGAAATCTGACACCGCAAACAATTCGGCCCACGTTTCTCCACCCGCGGCAATGGGGTATGAGGGGCATAAGGGGCATAAGGGTCAACCCTTAAGAATTGATTCCGCTGAAAAACCCCTGCGTCCTTTGACCCTC
>CAZHRU010000063.1:0-16332 GCA_964535015.1 uncultured Verrucomicrobiota bacterium
CGTCGTGTTTGATCAATTCCATGCTCAGGATAGTCATTTTCTTCACGATGGCAAGGGTTGACAATCTTCTTGTATGTACTACCCACACAAAACCCGGAAGCGACCAAAAAAAGAGGGGGCCGAAGCCCCCTCTTTACATCTCCGATGTAGGGTGCGGGTTAGATGAGGCCCTGGGCGAGCATGGCTTCGGCCACCTTGGTGAACCCGGCGATGTTGGCGCCGACCACATAGTTGCCCGCGCAGCCGTATTCGTTGGCTGTTTCGAAGCAGTTCTTGTGGATGTTAACCATGATGGTGTTGAGTTTCTGGTCCACTTCCTCGCGGCTCCAGTTCATGCGCATCGAGTTCTGGCTCATCTCGAGGCCCGAGGTGGCCACGCCGCCGGCGTTGGCGGCCTTGCCCGGTCCGTACAGGATCTTCCGTTCCGTGAAGCGTTCGACGGCTTCCGGGGTGCTCGGCATGTTGGCGCCTTCGCTGACGAGGAAGCAACCGTTGTCGATGAGCGTCCTGGCGTCATGCCCGTCAATTTCGTTCTGGGTGGCGCTGGGGAAGGCGCAGTCGCACTTCACAAACCAGGGGCGTTTGCCTTCGTGATACTGGGCCTTGAAGCGTTTGGCGTATTCGCTGATGCGGCCACGCTGAACGTTCTTGAGGTCCATCACCCACGACAGTTTTTCGGCGGTGATGCCGTCGGGATCATAGATGGTGCCGGCGGAGTCGGACAGGGTGACGGCCTTGCCGCCGAGTTGGTTGATCTTTTCAACCGTGTACTGGGCGACGTTGCCGGAGCCGGAGACGGCGCACACCCTGCCTTCGATGCTGGTTTTGCGGGTCTTGAGCATTTCCTGGGCGAAGTAGACGGCGCCATAGCCGGTGGCTTCCGGACGGATCAGGGAGCCGCCCCATTTCAGGCCTTTGCCGGTCAGGACGCCGGTGAACTCGTTGCGGATGCGGCGATACTGGCCGAACATAAATCCGATTTCACGTCCGCCGACACCGATATCACCGGCGGGAACGTCGGTATCGGGGCCGATGTGGCGCTGCAGTTCGGTCATGAACGACTGGCAGAAGCGCATGACTTCGCTATCCGACTTGCCCTTCGGGTCGAAGTCCGAGCCGCCCTTGCCGCCGCCCATCGGGAGTGTGGTCAGGGAGTTCTTGAAGATCTGTTCGAAGCCGAGGAACTTCAGGATGCTGGCGTTGACGCTGGGATGGAAGCGCAGGCCGCCTTTATATGGGCCAATGGCGCTGTTGAATTCGAAGCGGAACCCGCGATTGACCTGGACTTGACCCTTGTCGTCCTGCCAGGGCACGCGGAAGATGATCTGTCGTTCGGGTTCGACAATGCGGTGAAGGATCCGGGCGTCGCAGAAGTCCTTGCGGCGTTCCATTACCGGTTCAAGCGTTTCGAGGACTTCGCGCACGGCCTGAAGAAACTCAGGTTCACCTGCGTTGCGGCGTTCGACGATATCCAGCACTTCCTTGATTATACTCATTTTCTACTCTCCGTTCATGTTTATGGTTTATACGATATACGGCATTAGGTTGTCGTATAAAGATTCAAGCAATGTTGTCATTTCAACCAAAACGGCTTTTAAGTCAACTGAAACTTTTCAACCAAGCGGTTGACTTTTTGTGCACATACGGCATTATTGCCGTATAGACAGATTACTGTGATAGGGAAACCCGTTGAGTTGTTGTGGCAGGGTTTTGGAGGGTGTCAGGTTATAAGGCGGGTTTTGGAGTGAATTTTTTTTCGAGATGAGGTGGGGGTGAGCGATGAAGACTCGTAACAAGAAGGCGCGTGTGGCTGTTTTGAGGGCGTTGAGTGAGTTGGATGGGCCGGCGGGGGCGGCGCGGATTGCGGAACGGTTGCCTGGGATGGGTGTTCAATTACAGCCGCGCAGTATCCGTCTGTATCTGACGGAGTTGGATCGCGAGGGGTTGACGGCGTTGACCAGTCGGCGTGAGGGGCGTGTGATTACCGAGCGGGGACGGGCCGAGTTGGAGCGGTCGGATGTGGTCGCCAAGGTGGGTTTTGTGCGGGGGCGGATTGATACGTTGGGTTACCGGATGACATACCGCAGTGAAGCAGGGGCGGGACTGGTTGTGGCCAACGTGGCGCTGGTTCCTTCGCGGGACCTGTCGCGGGTCTTCGCCGAGATCAAGCCGGTCTATGGGCGCCGGATCGGGTTGGGCGACCGGCTCTGTCTGGTTCGCGCCAATGACATGTTGGGTGGGCGCGTCATTCCCGGCGGTTATGCTGCGTTGGGCACTGTCTGCAGCGTCACGGTCAACGGGGTTTTGATGTCGGAGGGGATACCCGTCTCCTCGCGGTATGGCGGGCTGGTGGAGATACGGCAGGGACGGCCGGTGCGGTTTGTCGAATTGATGGAGTATTCGGCGACCACGGTGGATCCGGTGGAGATCTTCATTCGCGCGGGGATGACGGATGTGCGTGAATGTGCGCGTAGCGGCAATGGTGTGATCACCGCCAGTTTCCGGGATATTCCGTCGGTGGCGGCGGACGATGCGCGGCGGGTGTTCGACCGGTTGCAGCGTGCCGGTATGGGCGGGGTGCTGATGATAGGCCGTCCCGGTCAGCCGTTGTTGGACATTCCGGTGGCGGAAGGGCGCACGGGGTTCATTGTGGTCAGCGGACTTAATCCGGTGGCGGCGATGGTGGAAGCGGGGATTGCGTGCGAGATGAAGTCGCTTTCGGGGCTTGAGGAGTTCAGCCGGTTTACCACCTTCGAGGAAACGTTCCGGCGTTACATGGATGCGTTGCGGTGAAGGGGCGGCATTCTGCTTTTGTTGCGACGGATTTGTGGCATACTCTTTCGCGGTATTGACTTTGGGGGAGTCTACAAAAAGGAGTTTGGTTATGGCGGTGAATGTGGTGGAGCGGATTGACGAGGGTGTGAAGATCAGGAATGTTCTGGCCAGTGTGTCGGACAAGGCCGGGTTGGACCGGATGGTGGCGGGGCTGATCCGGATCAATCCGGACGTTAGGATTTACTCCACGGGAGGAACCTATGCGGCCATCAAGGAGATGCCGGGGGTGGTGGTCGGGCGTCATCTGGTGCAGGTTTCCGATTATACGGGGCAACCGGAGATGCAGGGCGGCCTGGTTAAGACGCTGGACTTCAAGATCTACCTTGGACTGCTCAGTGAGACGTACAATCCGGCCCATGCGGCGGATCTCAAGCGGACGAGCGCGGTGGCCATCGACATGGTGATTGTGAATCTGTACCCCTTTGCCCAGACGGTGGCGAAGGCGGGTGCTACGCCGGAGCAGGCGCGATCGAACATAGATATTGGCGGTCCGTGCATGGTGCGGGCATCGGCGAAGAACTACCTGCGGGTGGCGTCGGTGACCGATCCGGCGGACTACGATGGGATTGTGGCGGAGTTGGCGGGTGCCCGGGGGGTGCTGTCGTTTGAAACGCGGCTCAATCTGGCGCGCAAGGCGTTCACGCATACGGCGGGTTATGATGCGGCCATTGCGGCGTATTTGAAGGCCCGGACGGTGGGTGAGGTCCGGGCGTGTTACCGGTTCGAGGGGTAGGAGGGGTCAGGGTTCGGGGTTCAGCGATGTGGTGTCGATACAACGGAAGAGGAGCGATATGTTTGAGTTGAGTATCAAGACGCATTTTTCGGCGGCGCACCGGTTGGTAGGTTATGCGGGGCCCTGCGCCAATCCGCACGGGCACAACTGGGATGTGGAGGTGTTTGTCCGCGGGGCGGAGTTGAACGAGTTGGGAATGTTGATGGATTTCAAGGATATCAAAACGGCGGTACGCACTGCGATGGATGAAGTGGATCACTGCGATCTGAACCAGTTGCCGGCCTTTGTGCGGGAGAATCCCACCTCGGAGAACCTAGCGCGGTATCTACATGAGCAACTCGCCAAGGTGTTGAACGGGGCGGCACTCAAGGTCAGCAAAGTAACGGTATGTGAGACGCCCGGAACGACCGCCAGTTATTGGGTTGAGTAGAGCAGGGGCACTGTCGGGCGAGCGATTGTGCGCATTCCCGTGGGACCCGCGTGGACGCCGAAATCAATGGCGGCATTGGGTTTGTATGATCACAGCACTCCCTTCAAACCGAGGAGCACCAATGTCTGAAGTAATGGATGACCCTGCGTACTTCGAGGAGCCGGCTTCGGCGCTGGTGGGGCCTGCACACAACCCGTGGTTCAAGGTTGAGCAGACTCCGGCCGGGATTGAGGTGCGTCCGCCCCCGGTTCTTGGTCCGCATTCCGCGATCCAGGTTCCGCAATTCAGTGAGTCCCCGCACTGGCGTGCCCGCTGGGTCTGGTTGGCCCCGCGGTCGTTCCCGGATGCCCAGGCCGCACCTGTCAGTTGGTGGGTGGAGGATGCCCACCAAGCCGGTCAGTTGGCCGCGGCGGGACTGTTGCGCGGTACAATCGTCCTCGACCATCAGCCTGCGTGCGTCTGGCTCCGGGTCAGTGCCGACAGCCGCTACCGGCTCTGGATCAACGGCCGGTTTGCGGGACGCGGACCGGCGGCCGTTGGCGGATCCTATGACAAGCGCGTCGCCCCTGACTGGTGGTACTTCGACGCACTCGATGTCACCGCCCTGCTGCGGCCAGGCGTTAACGTTCTGGCCGCCGAGGTTGTGGCCGGTCCCGACAACCAGACCTGTTTCTCGCAGGGCCATGCCGGCTTCATCGCCGAGTTGATTGACGCCTCGGGTCGTCTGTTAGGCGCTGCCGATTCCAGCTGGCGCGGGATCGCGTTCACGGGGTACCGGATCGGCAAGTGGACCGGGTTGACCCGCGACTGTGACCTGAGCGCCTATCCTGCCGGTTGGCAGACTGACGCGTTTGACGATGCCGACTGGCCGGCCTTGGTCGAGGACCCGACGCCGCGGCCCAACCTCCGTTCACATCGGTTACCCATGCTGGCGGAAACAGTGGTGGTTCCGTGTGCGAGTGAAACAATCACCATTGCGCCGGGCGGGGAAGAGGCGTCAAGTGTGCGGGTGGAGTTTGAGCGGATGCTGGCGGGTCACCTGCAGTTCGTGGTGCGAGCCACGGCCGGTACTCAACTTGAGATTGGGTTCGAGGAAGTACCCGGCACGGGGGAGGGAGGTGCGCGTTGTCTACGGTTGACGTTTCCCGAAGGCGAGACCCGTTATGAATCCTGAGCGTACTTCAGTGCCCGCGCGGTTCGGATTACCGCCACGTTTCCGGCAGGAGCCGGCCCGCTGGAGTTACGTCAACTCGGGATGCTGTTTCGCTCGCAACCTCTTTCTTACCGCGGTGGGTTCGAGTGCGGCGATCCTTTTCTTAATCAACTCTGGCAGACCAGCCGCTGGACAGCGCAGTTGTGTTTGCAGGAAATCCATCTGGATTCGCCGCATCACCAGGAGTCGTTGGGCGACCACGGTGATTACCTGGTGGAGATGCTGATGGGCTACCATGCCTTTGGCGACTATGCGTTGGCGCACGAAGATCTGCGGCGGATGGCGTTGGACTTGGAGCAGCAACAGGGGGCGCAATTCCACACGACCTATGCGCTGTTGATGCCGGAACTGGCGGCCAATCTGCTGTTGTTCACCGGCGACGGTGAAACGGCGTGGGCCACATTGCCGGCGATCCGGTTGACGCTACAACGCGCGCTGGCTTGGCGGGGCGCTGACGGACTTCTTTCCCAAGCGCCCAACTACATGTTTGTGGACTGGGTGGAATATGCCGGCGCCAACTATCATCACCCGCCCGCCGCGCAAGGGATGGGGGCGTTGACGGCGTTTGCGGTGCGGGGGTTACGGCGGGCCGCCTGGCTCGTCCGTCAACTTGGTGGAGACCCGGCCGAGGCGGCTGACTGGGACGCGCAGGCGGAACAGATGGCCTCGGCATTCCGGATCCAGTTGTTTGACCCTGCACGTGGACTGTTCCGCGATGGCGTGCGTGGGATCAATCGGCAGCCGGGTTGCCACGGGCTGCCGCCGGACCCGGCCGGAGATGTGATTACGCGCCACACCAACATCCTGGCGGTCTGGGCGGGGATCGTGACCGGGACCGAGGCGGCGGCTGTGCTGGAGCGAGCGCTGGCCGACCCGACGTTGCCGGAGCCTCAACCCTACTTCCAGCATTACCTGTTCGACGCGCTTGCCGCCGCCGGGATGTACCAGTCCCGTGCCCGGGGGCAACTCGATCTGTGGCGGCGGATGCTCTCCGAGAGCGGTCACAGTCTGCGGGAGATGTGGGGGAGGGGCGATCATTCGCATGCGTGGGGAGGCACGCCTTTGGTGCAACTGTCGCAGCGTGTGCTGGGCGCCGAACCGACCGCGCCGGGCTGGCAAGCGATCCGGCTCTGTCCGCAGACTCTGGACCTGGACTGGGCCCGTGGCGTCGTGCCAACTCCAAAGGGTGACATCCGCATTGAATGGGAACGACGCGACTCGCTCGTGACGTTGCGGTTGGCGGCACCGGATGGAATCGCCGTCACGGCTCCAGGCAGTCGTGAACGAGTCCGCAAGGGCGACTGGCGTTGCTTTGAGTGGCCGACCGGAGATAAGAGCAGGGGCGAGTCTGCGGCGGCGGAACTGGCCGCCGGGGACCCTAATTGTCCGCAATAGGCCGCAGAGATGCGCCCGACGTTGACTCAACTCAAGACTCGACAGGGACGGCATTCAGAGCAATCATGACAGAGCGATGATGCCATCCTGCGAAACCATGCTTTCTGTGACCGAGACGTTCCTGTCGATTCAGGGGGAGTCCACGTGGGCGGGGTTGTCCTGTTTCTTCATCCGGTTGGCGGGATGCAATTTACGGTGTCGGTATTGTGATACGCCGTTGGCGCAGACGGGTGGGACGGCGAGGGATCTGGACGGGTTGGTGGAGGAGGCGCGGCAGAGCGGGGCGGCGATCACTGAAATCACGGGTGGGGAACCGTTGTTGCAGGCGGGGTTTCGTGATTTGGCGCAGGCGTTGCTTGAGGCGACGCACAAGCCGGTATTGGTGGAGACCAATGGGAGTTTGGATATTTCAAGGATTCCCGACGGGGTGATTGCGATCATGGATCTCAAGTGTCCGGGCAGTGGGCATTCGGCGGCGATGGATTACGGGAACATCCAGCGATTGCGGGCGCATGACGAGGTAAAGTTTGTGATAGCCGACCGGTACGATTTCGAATGGGCGGCGGAGATGGTGCGCCGGCACGACCTGGCGCGGCGTTGCCATGCGGTGTTGTTCGGGGTGGTGCAGGGGGAATTGGCGTTGTCGTCGTTGGGGCACTGGGTGTTGGAGGCGCGGTTACCGGTGCGGGTGCATACGCAGTTGCACAAGGCGATGGGGGTGAGGTGAGGTATGGATAAGGCGGTGGTTCTTTTATCGGGTGGGCTGGATTCCTCGACGTTGTTGCATCATGTGGTGCGGCGGATGGGGGTTGGCGAGGTGTACGCGCTGTCGTTCCTGTACGGGCAGAAGCACCGGCGGGAATTGGAGGCGGCGGCCTGGCAGGCGCGGGCGGCGGGGGTGAAGGCGCATGACGTGGTGGATATGGGGTTCTATGAGGTGTTGACGGCGGGGGTCTCGGCGCTGACGGACCCCGCCATTGAGGTGCCGCGGCTGGCGGATCTGAGCGGGGAATCGCTTTCACAACCGCCGACCTATGTGCCGAACCGTAATATGATTCTGCTTTCGCTGGCGGCGGCGTATGCGGAGGCGCGGGGTGTGCAGGATGTGTTCTACGGGGCGCAGAGCCAGGACCGGTACGGGTACTGGGATTGCACGCAGGCGTTCTTGAACCGGATCAACGGGGTCTTGGGGCTCAACCGGCGCCGGGCGATCACCATTCACGCCCCGTTTATCGCCATGAGCAAAGCGGAGGAGTTGGCGTTGGGGGTGGAGTTGGGGGTTGACTATGCACACACCTGGACGTGTTACCGCGGGGGCGATACCCCCTGTGGTGATTGTCCGGCGTGCGTGGAGCGCCGTTCGGCGTTCGTGGCGGCCGGGGTATCGGACCCGTTGGAGGCCGGTTGATGAACAGGGTATCTTACAGTGTTGTTGCGGGGTGTCGGCGAGTTGTGTCATAGTGTTGTTGATCGAAGACAAAGGCATGGCGGGGGGCCACTGGTGCCGGCAGGGCGTTCGGTGGGATTTCTGCGGGGGAACAGGCGTGGAGCATCGACCGAGAATACTGTGGATGGGGGTTTATCCCTATTCGACGGGAGTGGCGGGGTCTGCGGAAGCGGGGCCCGGATCCGATCGCATGGACGTGGAATTCCTGGGTGGGGCGGATGGACTTGAGGGGCGACTGACGGCGGGGCGTTACGATGTGCTGGTGGTGTCGTTTGACGCGGGGTGCTTTGATCCGGCAGTGATTGAGAGCGCCCGATTGATCAAGCCGGATCTTCCTGTGGTGGCCTGTCTGGAAACCTGCAATGCGGTTGAGTTCCAGGCGGCATTGCGGGCGGGGGCACAGGAGTGTTTTGCGAGGGACGAATGCTCCGGTGAGCACTTGTGGAAAGTGGCGGCCCGTGCCCAGATCAGGCAAGGGTGGGTGGATGAGCAGAAGCGGCGCGACGCCCGGCTCAATCGGACCGCGAAGATGGATGCGTTGGAGCAACTGGCCGGCGGGGTTGCCCATGATTTCAACAATCTGCTTACCACCATCCTCGGGTTCAGCCGGTTTGCCTATGACGCCCTTCCGGAAGCGCATCCGGTGCGCGACGATATACACGAGATCATGGAGGCGGGGGATCGGGCAGCGGACATCACTCGGAAGTTGCTGACCTTTGCGCGACGCGGCATGACGCAGCGAAGTCCTCTGGATGTGAACACGGTGCTGGAGGGTCTCCTTCCGGCATTGGCGCGTGTGCTGGGGAGTGAAGTCACAACGGATTTTGTGCCGGCGGACGGATCGGCTGTGATGCTTGGTGATGCGGCAGCGATCCAGGAGATGTTCATGATTTTGGCGGTCCATGCGCGGGATGCGATGCCGTCGGGTGGCGTTTTTTCCATTCGTGTCCAATGTCCCGGTTCCGGCGAGGTGGTGGAAGGGGATCAAGCCAACATCAGGATCGTGGTGCGGGACACGGGATTCGGGATGGATCCAGTAATGGTTGAGCGTGCCTTTGAGCCCTTTTCTTCGGTCAAGGTGCAGGGCGATGGCGCGGGGCTGGGGTTGTCGTCAGTCTATGGAATTGTGGAGCATCAGGATGGGCAGATCGAGTTGAGTTCCGCGCAGGGGAAGGGGACAGAGTTTGTGATCACGTTCCCATTCGTGGCTGAGGTGGCGGGAGGCGGACCGGCGGCGACCGTGGTGGGGGAGACGGGGAAAAGCGGAAGGATCCTGTTGGTGGAAGATGAGGAGGCGGTCCGGAGATTTGCGGCGCGGGTGCTTCGGGCGGCGGGGTACGAGGTGATTGAGGCGGGGGATGGGGTAGCGGGGGTGGCTGCGTACCATCACGTTCGGGGGAATGTGGATCTGATTTTCACCGATGTGGTGATGCCCAAACTGCACGGGCCGGCGATGGTAATGCAACTCCGGCAGGAAGGGGTGGGTTGCGGGGTGTTGTACGCGACAGGGTATTCCCAGCAGGCGATCACCCGGCTGGGGATGGAGGCGGCCAATGGACCGGTGATGTTAAAGCCCTACACGCAGCAGACACTGCTATCCAAGGTCAGGGAGGTTCTGGACGCGGCGGTTCCCGAAGCGGGCGTTCCGGAAGGGTGAGGTTCATCCTTCCAGGGTGGTCAATCCTTCGCGGATGGCGTATTTTGTGAGACCGGCGACGCTACGGACGCCGATTTTCCGCATGATATTCAGGCGGTGGGTCTCGATGGTTTTGACGCTCAGGTGCAACTGGTCGGCGGCGTTCTTGGTGCTTTTTCCTTCGGCGATCAGTTGCAGGATTTCGGATTCGCGTTCCGACAGTTCCACCTTGCTGGGTTTGCGGGTGGTGCGGGTACGGCGGGAGAAGGCCTGAAGGACGTCGCCGGCGATTTTAGGACTGATGTAGAGGCCGCCGTTGTGGATGGTCCGGATGGCATCGATCAGTTCGGTGAAGGCGCAGTCCTTGAGGAGGTAACCGGCGGCGCCGGCTTGCAGCATGCTGGTGACGAAATGGCGGTCGGAGTGCATGGAGAGGGCGAGGATTCTGGATTTTGGGGTTTCCTCCCGAAGGCGCCGGGCCGCTGCGATACCATTGAGGTCGGGCATGGCCACGTCGAGGATGACGATATCCGGAGAGAAGGACCGGGCCAATTTACAGGCTTCGAAGCCGTTGATGCCTTCGCCGACGATAGCCATGTCGGGTTGGGTTTCGAGGAGCGAGCGCAGACCATCGCGGATAATGCGGTGGTCATCGCAGAGGATAATCTTGATACTCATGGGTGGATGATGACGGGGCGGGCGGGTATTCGTCAAGGGAGATATCGTTTTTGTGCAAGTTTGCTGTTTTTCAGTCTTGACGCGGGGGCTTGGTTTTACGCAAAGTACGGCATTATCTATTTTCCGGATAGGATACCGGGAGGATGAGCGGTAAAGGAACCGCAAAGGAAACGGTTATGTTTAATCTCTTGCTGGGGCTGTTTTCCGACGATATAGGCATTGATCTCGGTACAGCCAACACACTGGTCTATGTAAAGGATCGGGGTATTGTTCTGCGAGAGCCGTCTGTGGTGGCCATTCAATCCGGAACGCGCCGAGTGTTGGCGGTCGGGGAAGAGGCCAAGCAGATGTTGGGACGCACACCGGGTAGTATTGTGGCCATTCGCCCCATGAAGGCGGGTGTGATTGCGGATTTTGAGATTACTGAGGCGATGCTGAAGTATTTCATCCGCAGGGTCCACAATCGCCGGACGATGGTGCGGCCCAGGGTGATTATCGCGGTACCCAGCGGGATAACGGAAGTGGAGAAGCGTGCGGTCAAGGATTCGGCCATGCACGCGGGAGCGCGCGAGGTATATTTGATTGAAGAGCCGATGGCGGCGGCGATTGGTGTCGGGTTGCCTGTTCAGGAGCCGGCCGGAAACATGATTGTGGATATCGGAGGCGGGACAACGGAAGTGGCGTTGATTTCGCTGGCCGGCATCGTGTTTTGCCGCAGTGTCCGCGTCGGTGGCGATGAGATGGATGAATTCATCGCCCAGTACATGAAGCGGGTTTACAATTTGATGATTGGTGAACGCACGGCAGAGGAAGTCAAGATGAAGATCGGATCCGCCTATCCGCTGGCGGATGAGATGACGATGGAGGTCAAGGGGCGCGATCTGGTTTGCGGATTGCCCAAGACCCTCACGATCACCTCCGAGGAGATACGGGAAGCGCTGCAAGAACCGCTTTCCTCCATACTTGATGCGATCCGGGTGACACTGGAACGGTGTCCGCCGGAACTCTCGGCCGACTTGGTGGATCGTGGCATGGTGATGTCCGGCGGCGGGTCACTCCTGAGGGGGATTGACCAGTTGATCGCCGAGCACACTGGGTTACCGGTGCACCGTGCGGATGATCCGCTGAGTGCCGTGGCGGAAGGAACAGGCGTTGTGCTCAATGAGCTCAACGTGCTGCGCCGGATTGCCGCGGGCGAAAAGTCGTACTGAACCCTCTTCAATCGCGGGCCGGCAGGAGCCGGTCCGTCATGCCTTTGGACCCACCGGGTCCCGCGTGAGCCTTGCTGGAAAGAGTCCCTGTGAGTTGACGGGGGCGGAGTGGCCGGATCCAGGAATGCGTGGGGTCGCAGGTGCGGGAACATCGATATCTTGTGTTGATAGTGCTGGGAACCTTCTTCCTGGTCATCCTCAATTTGCCGGATTCGGTTTCCGGTTTCCTTCGCGGTTTATTCCGTGAAGGCATTGCGCCCTATCAGGAGGCTGGGGCTCGGGCGGTGGCGGGGTTGAGCCGGACCTCAGTTTCGGTGGGCAGTGTTGCGGAGGTGGTACGCGAGCGGGACCGGTTGGCGGAGGAAGTGGCGGGGTTGAGGGCGAAGGTAAGGGCGCAGGAAATGTTCCGGCTTGAGAATGAGGAGCTGCGGGGGTTGGCGGGGTTCCGGCAGACGATAGGATACCGGACGGTGCCCTGCGAGGTTATCGCGCGGGATGACGGGTATGGGTGGTGGCAGACGATTCGCCTGAGCAAGGGGCGCCGGGATGGGCTTGCCGAGAACATGGCGGTGATCACTCCGGACGGAGTGGTGGGCAAGACGATCGAGGTTTCCGACAGCGCCTGCGACGTGCTGTTGATTTCCGACCGCAACTTCAAGGTGTCGGTACGGTTTGAGCAGGAGGGTTCGTTTGGGATTCTGCATGGGGGCGGGGTTTCGCTGAAGGGGGCGCACAGTCTGGGGGTGATCTGTGTGCCGGTCCCGTTCCAAGTGGAATACGTGCGCAAGGAGTTGGCGTTGCGTCCCGGAGAACTCGTGGCGACATCGGGGTTGGGCGGGGTGTTTCCTGCCGGGTTGATTGTGGGGCGGGTGGTCGGGCAGGCGACGGACGAAACGGGGTTGTATCAGCGGGTGGTGGTGACGCCGACGGCGGATTTGGCAAGGTTGCGGAAGGTGTTGGTGGTTTTAGGGGAGTAGCGGGGGTGTGAATTGTGAAGGGTGAATGGTGGGGAATGAAAGGTGAATCGTGAATAGAGAAGGGCAAATACCTGGGAGGCGGAAGGCGTGACGGTGGCGATCATGGCGTTAGTGCTCCTGGTGGCGGCGCTGGCCCAGAGTCTGGTGCCGGCGGTGGCCTCGCTTGGGTCGGCCAAGATGCCGTTCCTGTTGGGGGTGCCGATCTATTACGCCTTGGTTCACCGGCGGGGGCTGGTGGTGGCGGCGGCGTTGCTGGCGGGGATTCTCCAGGATTCCCTGAGTCTTCTGCCGGTTGGGTTTTCGGGGCTGTGTTTTGTGGTGTTCGGGGTGGCGATTTATCAGGCGCGGGAGGTGTTGTTCCGGGACAGTCCCTTTACGGTGGCGGCGCTGGGGGCCGGGGTGGCGGCGGTAGGGACGTTGATGGTTTATGTGATGCTGAGGTTGGGTACGGAGACGGCGGCGGTGCCTCTGTGGTGGTTGGGATTGAAGATGGGCGGGAACGGGTTGCTGGGGATTGTGGCCGTGCCGCTGGTGTGGCTGGTGGCGGGGAGTCTGGAGCGGCGCGCGGGAGTCGAGCACGAGGAGCGGATGTAGCATGGCGTTTGAAGAAGCGATTCCGATGGAGTTGAGGCGTATCCGGCTGATTCTGGCCGCGATGCTGGTGCTCCTGATGGTGTTGGCTGGTTTCCTTTTCAATTTGCAGGTGGCGCGGCGGGGCGAGTTTGAGGAGAGTCTTGAACGACAGAGCATGCGGCGCGTGCGACTGCCGGCGGCCAGGGGCAGGATTCTGGACCGGAGCGGGGGTTGTCTGGTGGATAATCAACCCTGCTATTGTCTGGCCTTTTATCTTGAGGACATACGCAAGCCGGGACGCCGGCAGGCCACTGTGGACGAGGTGATGCGGCGGATCCGGGAGATGACGCCGGTGGTGGGGCGCAAGTCCCCGCTGACGGAGGCGGATATCCGGATGCACATTCGCAAGCGCCTTCCGTTGCCGTTGGTGGCTTGGAGGAGTCTGGATCAGGCGGCGTTGGCGCGGTTGGCGGAAGCCAGTGTGGATCTTTCGGGGACGGATATCCATCTGGAGTCATTGCGCGTGTATCCGCAAGGGGAGTTGGCGGCGCATGTGCTCGGCTATGTGGGTGGGGCGGTGTTGTCGGAAGAGGCACTGGTCGAATACCAGTACCGGCTGCCGGAGGTGGCGGGGAAGTCGGGCATTGAGCGTCATTTTAACGAGTGGCTGGCGGGCAAGGCGGGAGGGCGGCTGGTGCGGATCAATGCCTCGGGGTTCAAGCATGCCGAAGCGCGTGAACGGGAACCCAAGGCGGGGGCGGACGTGGTGCTGTCGCTGGATCGCCGCCTGCAGGCGCTGGCGGAGACGGCGTTGCGGGGGGTATCGGGGGCGGTGGTGGTGCTGGATCCTTCCAACGGGGATGTGCTGGCGTTGGCCAGTTCGCCGACGTATTCGCCCGGCCGGTTTGTCCCGGTGTTGACGCCGGAGGTGTGGGACGGATTGAACCGGGACCCCGAGAAACCGATGGTCAACCGGGCGGTGACGGAGATCTATGCGCCGGGCAGCATTTTCAAGCCGGTGGTGGCGTTGGCAGGGTTGACGAGCGGGAAATGGCAGGCGGGAATGACGGTCAACTGTCCCGGTCATTTTACATCGGGCGGTTATACGCTCCGGTGCTGGAATCCGAACGGGCATGGCATGGCGGACTTGCGAAAGGCCATTGAGCAGTCCTGCAACACCTATTTTGCCACGCTGGGGATGCAATGCGGCGAGCGTCCGATCATGGAGATGGCCCTGGCGATGGGGCTCGGGAGCCGGACGGGCATTCCGCTTGACCATGAGGCGGCCGGCATTATGCCGACGGTTGAGTGGAAGGAAAAGACGTGGCGCGACAAGTGGCGGATGGGCGACACGTGCAATTTGTCGATCGGGCAGGGGGCGCTGGCGGTGACGCCGTTGCAGATGGCGGTGGTGGCGGCCGCGTTGGCTAATGGGGGCGACGTTTATGCACCGAGACTGGTGTTGGAGGTGCGTGACCGGGAGGGGGCGGTGCTGACCAATTTCCCTCCGGTGCGGGTGCGGCGTTTGGCGGTTTCGGCGGGGGGCATGGAGACGGTCCGGCGCGGGATGCATGATGTGGTGATGGCGCCGACAGGGACGGGGGGGAAGGTGCGGGTGGCAGGAGTGGAGATGGCGGGGAAGACGGGTACGGCGGAGTACGGCACCCGGGAGAACCGGAAGAAACACGGATGGATGATGGTGTTCGCGCCGTATGATCAACCGCGGGTGGCGGCGGCGATGGTACTGGATGACGCGGTTTCGGGCGGTTCCACAGTGGCGCCGCGGTTGCATGTGTTGATGGATGGAGTTTTCGGCGGGGGACAGGCGGACGGATGAGTGACCGGGGCAGAGCATTGCATCGTCTGGTGCGCATGAACTGGCTGATGCTGGCGGCGGTGCTGGCGTTGATCACGGTGGGGATATTCTTCATCAACAGCGCCACGTATGTGCGCGAGGATGTGACCGCGACGTTGTATCAGAAACAACTGCTCTGGGCGGTGGCCGGGCTATCCGGTTATTTGGCGGCGACGTTGTTTGATTACCGGAAGTTGCGGGATGTGGCGTGGTGGATTTACGGCATGGCGGTGGTCCTGCTGGTGGCGGTGTTGTTTTTCGGGACGAAGATCTATGGGGCCCGCCGGTGGCTGATGTTCTTCGGGACCGGGATCCAGCCTTCGGAGTTGGGCAAGGTGGCGGTCATCATTCTGGCGGCATGTTTGCTGAGTCCGTTGGCGGAGAAGTACGGGCGGACGCCATCCATGGGGTGGCTGTTTGTATTGGCGGGGGTGCCGATGCTGCTGGTGGCCAAGGAGCCGGATCTGGGGAGTGCGCTGGTGTATGTGCCGCTGGTGATGGCGATGCTGTTGGCGGCGGGGGCGGCGGTGCGGCCGATGGCGCTGCTGGTGCTGGGCGGGGTGGCGGCGGTGGTGCTGGTGATTGGCGCCGTGGCCCTGCCGGAACGGTTGGGGATGACGGCGGAGCATCAGGAACAGTTTTTCAGGAAGATACACCTGAGCGACTACCAGCGTGACCGGATTGAAGTGTTCCTGGAGCCGGGGAAGGATCCGATGGGAACCGGATGGAACAATCGTCAGTCGGAGATTGCCGTGGGATCAGGCGGACTGACTGGAAAAGGATTCCGAAAAGGGACGCAGAACATCCTGGGGTTCCTGCCCCGGACGGTGGCGCCGACGGACTTTATTTTTTCCGTGATTGCGGAGGAAACAGGGTTTGTGGGGGCCATGGCGGTGGTGGGGTTGTATGGCATCCTGGTGGTGTGCGGCCTGTATTCGGCAATGATGGCAAAGGACAAGATGGGGCGGTTGTTGTGCGTGGGGGTGATCACCATGGTGTTCACCCACGCGTTCGTGAACATGGCGATGACGATCGGGCTGTTGCCCATTGTCGGGATTCCCCTGCCGTTGGTTAGTTACGGCGGGACGTTCATGGTGATCACCCTGGTTGCCCTGGGTTTGGTGCAGAGTGTGCATGTAAGGAGGCCGGGACTCTGACGCGGAGCGATGGTGACGAGGCTCGCGGGCGCGGAGGTCGGCCAGAAAAAGTAAGGAAAAGCAAATGAATATGTTCGGGTTTAAATTTGGTGGAAAGAAGACGTTCAAGCGGGAGATTGTGATCAACGCCGAGAGCCTGGAGACGCGGGTGGCGGTTCTGGAGAATGGCAAACTGGAGGAGTTCCAGGTGGA
>CAZHRU010000064.1:0-16174 GCA_964535015.1 uncultured Verrucomicrobiota bacterium
TGCCGATGCCGACGGCGATGCAACGCTCCATGGCGCGGCCGGTGGCGTCCTGGCCCACGGCGAAACTGGAGTTGATGCCGGCGCCCGAGAGGAAGTTACGGCGGACATTCAGGCCGGAGCCCTTGGGGGCGACCATGATGACGTCCACATTCTTGGGGGGAATCACGCCGGTCTGGTCCTTGTAGACGATGGAGAAGCCGTGGGAGAAATAGAGGGCGTCGCCGGGTTTCAGGTTGGCCTTGATTGTCGGCCAGACTTTCCGTTGGGCGGCATCGGAGACGAGGATTTGGATGATGGTGCCGCGCTGGACGGCCTCGGCGATGGGGAAAAGCGTCTTGCCGGGGACCCAGCCGTCCTTGCGGGCGCGATCCCAGTCGCGTTTGAAATCCGGGGCCTGGCCGATGATGACGTTGAAGCCGTTATCCTTGAGATTCAGTGCCTGGGCGGGGCCCTGGACGCCGTAGCCGATGATGGCGATGGTTTCCTTCTTCAGGACTTTGCGTGCCTTGGCGATGGGGAATTCCTTACGGGTGACCACAGTTTCCTTTTCGCCGCCAAAATCAATCAGTGCCATACGATACTCCTTGAGGTTCGAGATTCAAAAGGGCGACATAGTAGAACATTGGGTGTTTCCGTCAATGAGAAAAAGGGGCAAAAAAAGGATGTTCGCGTTATTGACGACAGTGGGGTGATGGTATAGATTGTGGGGAGATCAGTCGTAATGGGCGGCTGCATTTTAAGGAGACAACGATGAGCAAGGTTCTGCGCAAGTTGAAGATCAAAGGGTTTACGCTGATCGAGTTGCTGGTGGTGATTGCGATTATCGGGATTCTGGCCGGTCTATTGGTGCCTGCTTTGGCGTTGGCCCGTGAGAAGGCGCGTCGTGCGGCCTGTTTGAACAACCTGAAGCAGATCGGGCTTGCCTTCAAGTTGTACGCCGGGGATTACCGCGAGGCGTATCCTTCGTCCTTTACCAATTTGGGTTCCTATGTGGGAAGCAACAGTGTGCAGATTTTCCGTTGTCCCAGCGCGGCTCCCAATCCCAACGCGCCCGCCAGCGTCATGGTGATGGACGGGACCTGGTCCTGCTACAAGATGCGGACGGGGATGAGCGAGAGCGATTCGCCCAGTGCGGTTCTGGCTTGCGACAAGGGCGCGTCGAACGAGTTTGTTGCGGCCTTCTCGGCGGCGTCGGGTGCTGAACTGTTTAGTATTAATCACAAGGGTGATGGCGGCAACGTGTTGTTCGTTGATGGGCATGTTGAGTGGTACAACTCCTCGGCGGGCATTTCCAACCTTTCAGGAAGCGGATGGGTAGGTCAGTAAGGTAGTTCTGTCTTAATCTGTTTTTGAGCCGGGCACATGAAAATGGCCCGGCTTTTTTATTTCTGGTAGTCTTCTGACATGATTGCCAAAGTTGTCGTTGATGTTGCCGTCGACAGGGAGTTCGATTACATGATCCCTGAGGCGCTGGGAGGCCAGGTGAAACTGGGGTCCCGCGTCAGGGTTTCGTTTGGTGCGCGGCAAACACAGGGGTATGTGGTTGGGTTTGCGAATGAATCCGGACGGCAGGGGTTAAAGGCGATCGAGTCGGTGGTGGGCGACAAGCCGTTCATTGACGAGACGTTGTTGAAACTGGCCCGGTGGATGGGGGACTATTACTGTGCGCCGGTGGAACTGGCGGTTCAGGCGGTGTTGCCGGGGGCGGTGCGGAATCACAAGGCGGGGTTCAAGGAGCAGTTGTTTGTGGAGGTGGTGGAGGGTGCAGGGGGGGGCGGACAGGGTTCAGGGTTCCTCCTTCGCTCTGCGAGTTACGGCGGACAAGTCAGGGTTCAGGGTGCACAAGTCGGGGAGGAAGACGGCGTCGCAGGAGCTCCGCCCTCCAATGTCAAAGGGCATTCCAAAGCACCGAAGCAGGAGGCGGCGATGGCGGTGCTGGCCAGGCACGGCGGGATGTTTCTTCATGAACTGACCAAGGTGGCGGGTGTGGATACGGCCTCGGTGCGGGCGCTGGAGCGCAAAGGGTTGGTCCGGATTGTCAAACAGACGGCGATGCGCGACCCGTTGGCGCAACACACTATCCTGCGCACCCTTCCGCCCGAACTCATGCCCGAGCAGGCGGCGGCCTTGCAGACGGTTTGTGAGGCCATTGACCACCTGACGCCGCCGGTGATCCTGTTGCACGGGGTGACCGGGAGCGGGAAGACGGAGGTCTATCTGCGGGCCATTGATCATGCGCTCACGCAGGACAAAGGGGCCATTGTCCTGGTGCCGGAAATCTCGCTGACGCCCCAGACCATCGAACGGTTCCGGGGCCGGTTTGGGGGGGCTATTGCCGTATTGCACAGTCATCTGTCAGATGGGGAGCGCCATGATGAGTGGCACCGCATTCACAACGGGGAGGCGCGGATAGTGATTGGGGCGCGGTCGGCGGTTTTCGCGCCGGTGCGGAATCCCGGTCTGATCGTGGTGGATGAGGAGCATGAGAACACCTACAAGCAGGAGGAGGCGCCCCGGTACAATGCCCGTGATGTGGCGGTGATGCGCGGTCATCTTGAGAAGTGCGCCGTGTTGCTGGGATCGGCGACGCCCGCCTTGGAATCATTTTACAACGCCAAGAAGGGTAAATACCGATTGGTGGCGATGCGGTACCGGGTGGATCACCGGAGCATGCCGGGGATGCAGGTGGTGGACATGCGGTTGGAGGCGGAACGGACGGGGCGAGTCTCTGTCTTTTCCGGAGAGTTGATGCGTGCTGTCCGGGCGCGGTTGGATCGCGGCGAGCAGGTGATGCTGTTCCTGAACCGGCGCGGGTATGCGACGTCGCTGGTCTGTCCCAAGTGCGGGTACGTGGCCACCTGTGACCATTGCAGCATCAGTCTGACCTACCACCGGCAGGAGGAGGTGTTGAAATGCCATGTTTGCGGGGGTGTCCGGCGGGTTCCCGAGCGCTGTCCGGGGTGTCAGGATCCGGAGTACAAATTGACGGGGATCGGGACGCAGCGGGTGGAGGCGGCGGTGGGCAAGTTGTTTCCCGGGGCGCGGGTGGCGCGGATGGATGCGGATGCCACGGCGCGCAAAGGGTCGCATCATGAGATTCTGGGGGACTTCCGGACGGGGAAGATTGATATTCTTGTGGGGACGCAGATGATTGCGAAAGGGTTGGACTTCCCGAATGTGACCTTGATCGGGGTGTTGAATGCCGATACCAGTCTGCACATGCCGGATTTCCGGGCGGGTGAGCGGACCTTCCAGCTTCTGACCCAGGTGGCGGGGCGGGCGGGGCGTGGCGACGTGCCGGGTGAAGTCATCGTGCAGACCTTCACGCCGTTTCATCAGGCGATTCAGGCGGCGCGGCGGTTGGACTATGAGGGGTTCAGCGACAAGGAGTTGGAGTACCGCCGGGAGTTGGGGTATCCGCCGTTCGGACACTTGGTGTGTGTGGGCATTAAAGGGGCGGCACAGGAGCGGGTTCAGGGTGCGGTGGATCGCTTTGCGGAGCAAATCAGGCCGTTGTTGCCGGCCTCGGTGATCCTGGCCGGACCCGCCCCGGCGCCGTTGGAACGGGCCAAGGGGCAGTACCGATTCCAGATCATTCTGCGCGCGCCGTCGACCCGGGCCATTTTGGAAGTCTTGAAACCGGCGTTACGTGCGTTCAAGTGGCCGGCCGGGGTTTCGGCGTCGGTGGATGTGGACGCAATGTCGGTGATGTGAGGGGCTCAGAAGAAGGAATTCAGGAGTCAGAATCCAGAACCCAGAATGAAAGGCGAAATGGCGCCTATTCTGACTCCTGAATTCCGAACACATGAGCCGCCCGCTACGCTGAATGGTGGGAAAAGTCTTTTATGGGAGCGGGTGGTTGTATAGGCTGTAGGTCTATTGGAAACGCAGGATGCAGGAACTATGACAGACAATGAAGTATTGAAGGTTTTTCTGGATACGAAGGCGTTGTTGAGGGGGCATTTTGAACTTCGATCGGGACTGCACAGCGACCAGTTTTTCCAGTGTGCGAAGGTGCTGCAGTATCCCCGGATCGCCGCGAGGTTGTGCGAAGCGCTGGTGGAGAAGATGAAGAGGGAGCATCCCGGGGTCCGGGTGGACGGGGTTATTTCGCCGGCCATGGGAGGACTGTTTGTGGGGCACGAAGTGGCCAAGGCGCTGGATGTGGTGTCCATATTTGCTGAGAAGCAGGAAGGGGCGCTTGTGTTGCGGCGCGGATTCAAGGTGCCGGTTGGGGCGGCGTATGTGGTGGCGGAAGACGTGATCACGCGCGGGGGGCGGGTTCAGGAGACGATAGATATTGTCGAGGCCCAGGGCGGGACGGTGGCGGCGATTGCGGTGCTGGTGGATCGCAGTGGCGGGAAGGCCCGTTTCAAGTATCCGACCGTGAGTTTGTTGAACATGGAGCCGGTGGTGTATGAACCGGCCAAGTGTCCGTTGTGTGCAAACGGGCTTCCGGTCGAGCATCCCGGGTCGTGAAAAGGTGAGGCAGACGGACTGATTTGAGTCCAGATGATCAAGAGTGACCGACAGAAGAGCGTGTTGGCTGGTGTGGCCATTTTGGCTGCGCTGGGTCTGTATGTTGCCAACATCGTGTTCGGTGATCTCAATCAGGATGAAGGGTGGTACTTGTACGCCGCCCGGCAGATTCATCAGGGTCAGTTGCCGTACCGGGATTTCTTTTTCACCCAGGCGCCGCTGACGCCGGTCATCTTTGCGTTGTTTCACTGGGTGTGGGCGCCGTTCGGAGTGTTGGGTGCCCGGTGTTTGAACGCTGGATTCGGGTTAATGGCCGCCCTCCTGGCGGGCGGGTTGGCATGGCGGATGGCGCCGCGTGCCGTGCGATTCCATGCGGCCCTCACAGGGTTTGCTCTGATCGCCTGCAACGTCTACCAGTCCTATTTCACCACGGTGATCAAGACGTATTCACTGACGGCCTTGTTCATTGCGGCGGGGACCCTGGCGTTGAGTTGGGTTGGGGGGCGGCGGGGTGTGGTGGCGGCGGGTTTAGCAGGGGTTCTGTTTGCACTTGGGACGGGGACGCGGGTTTCCACGGTGATGGTGTTTCCTGTGGTTGGGCTCTATTTGCTTTGGAGAAAGGGTGAGTTAAGGCCGTGGTGTTGGATGGCATTTGGGGTGGCGTCCATCCTCGGGTTGTTGTGCGTGTTTGGCCCCTGGTTGGTGTTGTGTGGCGACCAGTTCCGGTTCGCGCTGGATTTTCACACCGCCCGTGCCACCGGAGGGTTTGTCGGGACCTTGTTGAACAAGGTTGGGTTCCTGTCCCGCATGGGGGGCGCCTATTTTGTGATGTTCGCCTTACTGGCGGGTGTTGTTGTCGCGTGCGGGGTGCAGGGGGAGCGGTTCAGCCGACGTCGTGACATGGCGGACGGAGTTCCCTCAACGTTTCCCATCCTGTTATTGGCGATGGTGATGGCGGTCACGATTCTGCACATGGCGGCGCCGTTCCCTTACGACGATTACCAGACGCCGATTTATCCGTTGCTGGCCGTGGTGACTGCCGCCATCGGGTGGGCAGTGGTGGCGGGGTGGACGGCAGGGCAGGGGGTGGTCCAAGGAGTCATTCTGGCGGTCATCCTCGGGCAGGCGGCAACATCGCCGGTGAATCAGGGGTGGTTCGTCTATGGGCGTGACCGGTTTTGGTGGCTGAAGAAAGACAAGCCGGATGTGATTATGTTGAGGGATACCGCCCGGCAACTGAACGCATTGCATCCGCAGAAGGGTGTATTGCTGACGCAGGATACCTACCTTGCGGTTGAAGCGGGGTGGTCGGTCCCGTTGGGATTTGAGATGGGGCCGTTCTCGTATTTCCCGGGATTGACCACTGGGGAGGCGCTTCGCTACCGGGTTCTCAATCGCGAGGTGTTGTCGAAGGTTCTGGCCGAGGGCGAGGCGCCGTTGGCGGCGTTCAGCGGTTACGGGTTGGGCATTGAGTCGCCGGCGATGGTGCCGGTGGCTGAGGCGGAACGTCGGGCTTTCTTCGAGGTACTCGGGCGGCGATATGAAGAGGTGAGTCAGGTGCCGGCTTTCGGGCAGGCCCATACGGCGTTGACGATCTGGCGATTCAAGGATAAAGGCGTGAAACCATCGGAAGGGGTTCAAGAATGAAGATCGTGAACCTTGGGTTAGTGTTTAACCGCGGGACGACAGGGGTAATTTGCTTGTAACCTGTATGAGGGGGGTGTCAATATGGTGACCACAGGGAGGGTGCGTCAGATGAAGGTATCGGCGTTGATTGCGGCGGTGGTTGTGCTGGCGGCCTCTGTGGCTTCGTCCCAGACGTTGCGGTTTGACGACTACCGGGAGCCTCAGATTCCGGAGTATGCGAACCTGCGGTTGGGTCCCTTCTACTCCGACATCGCCTTCAGCCAGTCGGTTGGGTATCGGAACTCCACGAGTTCCGGGCAGGGCAGTGAGTATCTACGCCAGAACCGGTACGGGCGGATTACGGAGGATGGTTCTGATTTTCCGCTGGTGACGCAACTCAGTTTCCGGAACTACCTGATTGTCAGCAAATACATGGATCTGGAAATCTCCTTCACTTTGGGGTACCGGTATTTCCCGATGGCGACCGAGGAAAGTGAGTACCTGTTTGATGTGGCGGGGTCACTGGTTTCCATGGAGATGGGATCCTTCGCATTTTCCGCCAAGGCGACAGATTCCTGGGTGGGCAGTTTCAATGGCCGGGATGCCAGTGCCTATACGGGGGAACGTGGATCGGCCGTGGCCACGAGTATCTCCTCCGATTTTGAGTTGTCACCGTTCGTCCGTGGCCGGATGTATGACATGCCGTCGTACCGCACCGAATTTGTTGATGAGCGCGGCAACACAGACAACGCCAGCGGGCGGCGATACAGGTCATTCCAGAATCTGCTGGGGTTGGACCTGGACTGGTTGATGGCGAAGAACAAGAACCTGGCCTATACGGGCAACCGGGTGGATTCGGTGCCGTCGGACACGGAGTTCGATAACCAGAGTAGTGTGGTTTACAATCAGGGATTGGCCTACCAGCAGCAACTCAATCCGGTGGCCGCCGGGGGAGTCCGAGCCAACTACGTGTGGCGACAGTATGCCAAGGGCCGCGGGCAGCAGTTCCAGCAGGATTACACGACGTTCCTGGGGACGGATCTTTCCGAGGACACCTCCTTGAAGACCACCCTGGGATATTCGATGGGTGAGTTGACGGATGCCTCCCAATGGGAGTCCAACGGGACATCCGGCATGGTCATTGGTTCAATCCAGTTGACCTCGCAACTGACGGAACACCTGTCGCATTCGTTGGGATACGGGAGGAGTCAGCGTGGCGGGTTTGAGGCCGGGTTTGAGGCGATTGATTCGTACAACTACTCCATGGCCTTGAATGTCCGGAGTTGGTCGCTGGGGCTCCTGACCGCTTATCAGGTGGCGGAGAGCAAGTTGGGGCGGGTGAGTGACTACACCGACTGGATCAACCAATTCACGGCGGCGCGGCCGTTGGGTGACTATTTGACGCTGACCCTGGCAACGGTCTACACCATCAGGGATAACAGTGCGACCCAGGCGGGGGATCTGGGGGCTGGTGATGCCCTGATTGACAACAGTTACGATACCTGGGCGAGCAATGTCGGGCTGGCCTATGTGATTGCGCAACATTGGGTGGCCAACGCCTACGTTGAGCACATGGAGCGGACCAGTGCATCCGACGAATTGGCGTTTACCCGTGAGATGGTTGGGGTGACGTTGACGTACCGGCGGGACTTATAGAAGACCGGGGAGTGGGCAAATGGGCGAAAGAAAGACATGAGTGATGAGCACAAAACAATGGATTCTTCGCGGAGGGCGGTGCTCATATCCGCTTTTGTGCTGTTGGCGGTCTGGTGTTGGATCAATGTGCCTCGGTTGGCGGCAGGTCCAGCGGGCGGATTGTCGTTCGGGTTGGGGGTGTTGTTCGGGTTAATCCTGATTTTCCGGCGCAAGACCGATGAGGTGCCGTTACGATTTTCAGGCCGGGTGTTGGCGGCGGTGGCTTGCCTGGGCACCTTGCTGGTCATCGTGGGGATACTGGTGCCGATTCATCAGTTTGAGTGGCTGGGCGTCCTGCTGCTGCTCTATGCGTCGCTGGCCTGGGCGTTGCCTGCCCGTTACGGCCGGGACCTGCTTCTGGCGTTATTCATTATCTACTGGGTGCATCCGTTGCCGGGTCAGGTTTTCGGGCCCCTTCAGTTGAAGATACAGTGGCTTTCGGTAAAACTGAGTGAAGCGCTGTTACAGGTGTTCAACATCCGGGTGTGGGGGGATGGGTTGGTGTTAAGGACAGGGGCCCGGGTGTTTGGGGTGCCGGAGGAATGCAGCGGTCTGAAGACGGCGATGACGGTGTTCTTCTGCGGACTGGGCGTCGGTCTGATCATGCGGCTCCGGTGGGGGATGATTGCGTTGATGCTGTCCGTGGGCATGGTGCAGGTCCTGCTGCTGAACGTGATCCGCATTTCGGGGATTGTCTGGCTGGGGCGGGATCAGCCTTCGGAGTGGAGTGACAAGGTCCTTCACGATTCCATGGGGGTATTTCTTCTTCTGGCGGTCGGGTTGATTCATCTGGACGCGGTCTTGCTCCGGCAACAGGTCTGGTTGCGATGGCGGCGGAACAAACTGGAAGCCGTGGGGGACATGGTGGGGGAGCCGGAGGACAAGGTCCGCCGGTGGCCGACGTTCTGGCGCTATGTTTTCTACTGGTGGCGTCCCATCGTGATTGTGGTGCTGGTGGCGGGGATGGTCGGAGCGGCGGCTTACCGTCTGCGGCCGACGCATCGTGCGGCGATGTTGCAGGGGGTTTGCAAGGGGTTGATGCCGCACGACCTCGAAAATGCCGAGCGCGCCATTGACGCGGCCCTGCGGTTGAAGCCGGACGATGCCAGTTTGTTGTATGACCGGGCCTTGATTCTTGTCAACCGCGGGAAGAATGAACAGGCCCTGAAGATTCTCCGGCGACGTCCCTTGATGGCGCGGACCATCGCGGAACGCGTACTGGAAGTGCGGGCCCTGTTGAATCTCAAACGGATCAATGAGACGCCGGAGTTGATCAAGACGTTTCCGCCGGAAACCTATGAGTTTCCCGGGGTGGCGTTGGTGTTAAGCGAGTTCAACGCCAGTCTTGACCGGCCGGTCGAGGTGGCGCGGCATGCGGTCAAGGCGGCCCGCGGGTTCGGCACCCAGGAACGGCTCCGGCTGATGTTTCCCTATATGGCGACGCGCGATCTTTGGGAGACCATCCGGCACTGTGATTCCGATCTGCCCTACGCCCTGCCGGTTCAGGGGGTGATTGCGGCCGAAGCCCGGTTACGAGTCAATGATTTCAACGGGGCGGCCAACGTGTTGCGGCGTGCCATGAAAGGCCGTGAACGCGAACCCCTGTTTCTTGGGCCGCTTATGCGGGTGGCGCGCGAGCGGCCGGACTCGGAATGGGCGGAGCGTTTTGAGATGGTGTTCAAGGCGAATTTGAAAACGTGGACGGCGTCCGATCTTACGCTGGCGATGGAGGGTGGGTTTGCGGTGGGGCGTCCGGATATTGGGTGGATGGCGTACCGGATGCTGGAGGTGACAGCGCCCAATGACCCCATGCTGATGATTGCTCCGGCCGAATATGGCCGCCGCTGGTTCTTATTCCGGCATGGTGTGCTCGGGGTCGGCGCCACGGGGGCCGATCCGTTGGTGGACGTCAAACCCTTCTATCAGTATGCGCGTCACTTTTCGCCTTGGAATGCCCTGTGGAAACGGATTCCGCTGGCGAGCGAACTGGGCAGTGTTATCACCCGGCAGGGGTACGAGCAGCGCCTGAAACTCTGTCTGGCCTCGCTGGAGAATCTGGAGAGTGTCGGCAAGTTGGATTTGCGGCTACAGTTGCTGTATGGCCAGGTGTTGGGCGAACTGGGGCGGTGGGACGAGGCGCATGCCAAACTACGGGGGTTCCAGGCGGCGGCACCCCGCCGGAAGAAGGACTTCCTGCTGGCCCACGCGTCCCTTTACAAAGTGCAACAGGACTGGGAGATGGTCTATGAAACTCTGAGTGAGTATATACGGATGGAGGGTTTTCCGCCGTTGCCGGTGTGGCTCGACATGGCGGGAGCGGGCATGTCCTTGAATCTGGGACCTCTGGCGTCCGGCATGCTGGAGGAGGCCCGCGAGAAATATCCGGAGTCCGAGGAATGGTGCCTGGCCATGGCCGGGGTATGGAGTTTCTATGGATTTTCGGAAGAGTCCCTGTTTCTGATCAACCGGATGAAGAAGGCCCCGCATCCGGTAGTCAAAGCGCGGATTCTCCTGGAGACAGGAAGAATTGTTGAAGGGGAAAAGGTGGCCATCGTTGAGCGGCTGGGTGATCTGGGGGTTGCCAAGCGGCAGACGGAGTTGCTGGCACCGGCCGAATGGGCGACGGAGTGGCGTGGCGGGAAACTGGATGAGGCGGGTTATGCACAAGAGGCGGCGAAGCAAGACGTGTACAAGACGCCGTTCCTGCAGCGGCTTGCGTCACTGAAGAAGCGATGGTTTGAGGCGCAAGGCCGGCCGGAGGCGGCGAATCCGGGCGAATGGGAGGCGGCGGGGCGGGACCGGCGTGAACAGGCGCTGGCGTTGACCGAGTTGACCATCCTGCTACTCAGGCAGGGGCGGAACACTGAGGCGGGCAAGGCGGCAGAGAAGGCTCTGGAGTTGGCGCCGGAGTGGAGTCTGCCCTGGCGGTTGAACATGATATTGAAAAAGGATCCCGTCCTGGCGGAGAAGGCGATGCAGGCCTGCCCGTGGGATAGTGAGATATGGTTGGGTTACCTGGTGACCGGGGTGAGAAGTGGCAAGAAGGTCGAATGGGTTGATGGTGAGATTGCCCGGGTGCTTTCGCGGAAAGCCTATTCGCCGGGAGCGTTGGTTCGGGCGGGCGATTTCCTGGTGCGGAACGGAATGACCAATGCCGCGTGTGGGGCGGCGCGGGCGGCCATACGGGATGGGCAGGGGCTTCTGCCCGCGTATGTGCTGGGGATCCAGTGCGGAATCAAGACAGGGAACCGGGTCTGGGCGGCGCAATGTGCGCGGAGCGGGGCGGAACAGGCGCTGGAACCCTGGCCGTTCTACAAGATCATTGTCAGTCTGAAGGCGAAGCGGGGGGCGATGGATCCGGATGTGTTCAGGGCGCTGGAGGGGTTGGCCGCGAAGTATCCGGAAGAGCGGATTTGGAGTGAGCGACTTGGGGAGATGTATTTCCTGCAGGGGCAGACGGATCGTGCCGTCGGGGTGCTTGAGGACGCCATTGCGCGGGAACGAGGCGGAAAGAATGCCAGTGCGCGCACCTTCCTGATGGCGGCTGAGGCGGCAAGGCGGGAGGGGAACCAACCTCGGGCCGTGCGTATTTTGCAACTGGCCCGCTCCCGATATCCCAACGATCCCAACGTGCTGAACAACATGATTTACACGCTGGCGATGGATGCGACCATGCTGAATGAGGCGAAGGCATTGTTGCCCCTGCTGATCGAGAAAAGGCGCGATGAATTCGCCGTGCATGACACGGCGGCCCTGGTCTACATGCGGGCCGGAGACTTGAAGAGTGCCGAGGAACACATGCGGAAGGCCCTGGATCTGGTTAAGCGCGGTGATTACGCATGGCTGGAAGTGTATCTCAATGCGGCGGAAACCCAGATGAGGCTTGGAAAGTTCAAGGAAGCGCGGGAAAGTCTTGGGCTCGTGCTGAAGACCGCCGACCGTTCAGCCGCTGTTGACGCAAGGGCGCGTGACATCCAGGCCGAATTGGTCCGGCACGAGCGGGAACAGCAGCGCTGGTTCTGAGACGGGGGTTACTCCGCGCACTCGCCGGGGTCGTGTTCCGGCATGATCATGGCGGCGCTGAATTCCATCTGGAACTCAGGATCAAGGGACAGATCCACATGGTCGGTGACTTTGGCCACTCGGTTGGCGTAGTCCTTTTCGTCTACCGACAACAAGGCCCGTTTGGCGCCGAAGGAGGCGGTATTGCCGACAAACCGGATGCGCTGGCAGGGGATGGGCGGTAGCATGCCGATACGGCGGGCGTGGTTGCGGCGGATAAAGTTTCCAAAGGCTCCGGCCAGCAGGATGGTATCGAGATCATCCGGGGCGAGTCCGGCGGTGCGCAGGAGGATGTTGATGCCGGCCCGGATGGCGGCATTGGCCAACTGCAACTCGCGAATATCGCGCTGGTAGATGAAGAGGGGTTCCTTCGTCGCGGACTCCCTGGCGGCCACCAACAGGAAGTTGGTTTCTCCGTTCTGCTCCACGAGGCGGTCGCGCAAGGAGGCCGGAAGGTCGGCGGGTGCCTCGGCGGGGGAAAGCAGGCGGCCGGTGATGTCGAGGATTCCAACCCGCAGCAGTTCAGCGGCGGCGTCGATCAACCCCGTTCCGCAGATACCGGCTGGTTTGGTGTTGCCGATGATGTTAAGGCGGACGTCGCCATCCAAAAGCACCTTCTCAATGGCCCCCGGAGCGGCGCGCATGCCGTTGATGATGCGGGCCCCCTCGAAGGCCGGTCCGGCGGCCACGGAGGTTGCCAGCAGTTTTCCGCCGCAGGCGAGGACCATCTCGCCGTTGGTGCCGATATCCACCAGCAAACTGGGTTTGGTGGTGCGGTCCAGGCGTGTGGCAATAATGCCGGCCACCGTGTCGCCGCCCACGAAACTTCCGATCTGCGGGAACACATAGACCTTGGTCTGGTGCGCCAGGTTGAGGCGCAGGTCAGAAGCCTTCGTCTCCACTGCGTCGCGGAAGGCCGGGACAAAAGGCAACTCGCCGAGGGCGGATGGATCGATTCCGCAGACGAGTTCCTGCATCGTTGTGTTGCCGGCGAGGACAATCTCATACACCTGCCACCGGTCAATGTGGGTCTTGCGCTCCAATTCCGCAATGAGGTGGTTGATGCCGTCAATCACGGCGCCCTGGAGTTTGGCCAGGCCGTCGGGTTCAGTTCGGCAGTGTTGAATGCGCGAAATGACGTCGTCGCCGAAGGAGGTCTGGGGGTTGACGCGGGCGGCGACCATCACATCGGCCCCGGTATTCAGATCCACCAGGGTGGCGACCATCGTGGTGCTGCCGATATCCACGGCGATACCGTAGCAGGACTTGGTGGTGTCGCCGGGTTCGACGGCGATAAGTTCGTTGTCCACCAGGACGCCGGTGACGGTGAAGTTGGATTGCCGCAGGGTGCCCGGCAGGGAGCGCAAGGCATCGAGGGTCATGGCGCAGGGTGGCAGGGCGGCCAGCAGGCGGTCGGCGTCCGACAGGGTGTCATGCTGGGAGGGTGCTGACAGATGCGCGCAGATTTTGCGGACTCTGGGCCGGACTTCGACGGCATCCCCGGTGTCGGCCGTCAGAATCTGCTGTTGTGACTGGAAGAGCGAGTGGTCGGGGATTTCGATGGTCAAGGGGGTTGCGATGCGGGCGTGGCAGGCCAGGCGGAACCCTTCCCCGGTCCGTGTTGGTCCGAGGGTGGCGACATCGGTATCCGAGGGTGGGCAGAGTCCATGGCGGACATGAACGAGGCACTTTCCGCACTTGCCGGACCCGCCGCAGGGGGACTGGATGATGAACCCCGCCCGGGCGGCGGCTTCGAGGATCACGGTGCCGGGCAGGACGTGAACAGTTCTGCCCGAGGGTTCAAAGACAACTTTGACTTCCTTTTCCATGATGGGCGCACAGCGTACACTACGGGGGTGGTGCCTGTACAGGAGTTTGGCTTGCGCCCGGTTCGGGCTGGTACTTAAGCCTTGAGAATTGGCTTTTGGAAAGTCAAACTGACACGAATGGATGTGTAACGACAGGAAAGGTGCAATACATGAAGACAACTTGCGTAATGTTGGTGACCTTGCTGGGATTGTGTGGTGCGGCGTGGGCGGCCGACTGGCCTCATTGGCGTGGGCCGGGGCGGGATGGCACTTCCGGTGAGACAGGATGGTACAAGGAGGGGGCGCCGGTCAAGGTGGTGTGGGAGGGAAAGGTTGGGGCAGGGTATTCGGGGGTGGCGGTCAGGGGTGGTTGTCTTTACACGATGGGCAACAGTGATGGCAAGGACGGGGTGATTTGCCTGGATGCGAAGACGGGGGTGGCGATCTGGCGGTATGACTACCCGTGTGCGGCGGGAAGTTATCCGGGGCCCCGGTGTACGCCAGCAGTGGACGACGCCTCGGTTTATGTCATCAGTCGCAACGCGGAGGTCTTCTGTCTGGACAGCAAGGTTGGAACGCTGCGCTGGAGGCGTGATTTGAAGGCGGAGATGAAAGTGGATCTGCCCAAGTGGGGGCTGTCGGGGTCACCCGTGCTGGAGGGCGGGTTGTTGTTGGTGAGTGTGGGTCCGTGTGGCATGGTGCTGGACGCGAAGACCGGTGTGACCAAGTGGGATTCGGGGGGTGCGAACTCTGGTTATGCTTCTCCCGTAGTGGCTGGAGAAGGCGACAAGCGCATTGTGATTGTGTTCGGGGGTGAGGCGGTGAGTGGGGCCGACCTGATGACCGGGCGAAAGTTGTGGGAGCATCCGTGGGTGACGAGTTACCACGTTAATGCGTCCGACCCGGTTGTTGTGGACGGCAAGGTGTTGATCACATCGGGGTATGGGCGGGGTGGGGCACTGTTGGATGTGAGTGGGGCGAAACCCGTTGTGCTCTGGGAGAACAAGAATATGGGAAGCCAGTTAAGCACACCGGTTGTCCTGCGGGGGTATGCCTATGCCGGCCATGGGAATACCGGTGGTGGGAGCGTTCGGTGCATCGAAGTCAAGAGCGGTGATCTGAAGTGGGAGTTCAAAGGGATTGGTTACGGGAGCCTGTTGCTGGCGGGCGGGACGCTTCTCATGCTGGGGGATAACGGCATGCTGGTTGTGGCGGAAGCGGCGCCGGAACAGTGCCGGGAGTTATGGAAAGGTAAGGCGCTGGATGGAACCTGCCGGACGATGCCCGTGTTGAGTGCCGGGTTGATCTATTGCCGGAACGACGCGGGCCGTTTGGTTTGCCTGGACCTGAAGGGGCCGTGAGGCCGAGGTATATAGGCCGGAGTTGACCCGCCCCGGCTTATCCATGGGGGCGGGACTGTGCGGCATTCGAGGGAATGCCGCCAGGGACCTGGTTTTCGCTTTACGAACAGCCCATGGAGTTTCCGCAGTTGTGGCAGCGGTAGCAGGCGCCATTGCGTGTGGTGATGTGGCCACACCGGTCGCAAACCGGCGCATCCGCTTCACGGACGAAGGCGGCGGCATCACTCTGGGCCGCTTCGGACGGGATGGCCGGGGCCGAAGCGGGTTCCACGGCGGGTGCGGTTCCGTTATCCCGGACGGCGCCATTGGGGAACGTGATATCCATCCAGCGGAAGATATAGTCCACCAGTGATTTGGCGATCGGGATATCGGGGTTGCTGGTGTAACCACTGGGTTCGAACCGGCTGTGGGAGAACTTGCTCACCAGGGCGCTCAGGGGGACGCCGTACTGCAGGCACAACGAAATGGCGGTTCCGAACGCATTCATGATGCCGCCCACCGTGCTGCCTTCCTTGGCCATGGTGATGAAGACTTCGCCCGGCTTTCCGTCCTCATACAACCCGACGGTCATATATCCCTCGTGACCGCCGATCTCGAACTTATGGGTGATGGAGCGCCGGGTGGCGGGCATACGGGCGCGGAAGGGGCGGCCGGGCACGGCGGTCTTGGCGTTGTTGCCGCCAGGGGTCTTGCTGGTGTTCAGTGGCTGGGTGCGTTTGGAGCCGTCGCGGTAGATGGCCACGGCCTTCAACCCCATCTTCCATCCGTGCAGATAGGCCTGCATGATTTCCTCGACGGTGGCTTCCCGTGGCATGTTGATGGTCTTGCTGATGGCTCCCGAGAGGAAAGGTTGAACGGCCGCCATCATGGAGACATGCGCGTGGTAGGAAATGCAGCGGGTACCCTTTTTGGGTTTGAAGGCGCAATCGAACACCGGCAGGTCTTCCTCCTTGACGCCCGGGGCCCCCTCGATGGTTTCCTCCTCGTCCACGTAGCGCAGGATTTCGGAGACTTCGCCGTTGTATCCCAGGCGCCGCAGGCCGGCTTCCAGGGTGCGATTGACCAGTTTGATCGTGCCGCCGCCGGCAAGTTGTTTGTATTTGATGAGGGCGATATCGGGTTCGACGCCGGTGGTGTCGCAAT
>CAZHRU010000065.1:0-16049 GCA_964535015.1 uncultured Verrucomicrobiota bacterium
CACCCTCGCGCACAAACCCCGCAATTTCCTGCATGCGGGCGTTGCCGGGGTTGGCTGTCATCATCAACCTGTAGATGACAAAGGCCGAGAACAGCGCCAGTACGGACGCCATCGGCGCCACATACCAGAACCATGGCGTGGCATTCACCAGCCTTGACGACTCCTGTGCGACACCACTAGTCGCCGTCAAGGCCAGCGCGACCGCCAAACCCGTTGTTGCCGTTTTCATCAGGGGTCTCCTTTCCGATGCGTACAACTCACCACACCGCCCGATCAAAACCCGGCACCCAAGCGATCAACATCACAGACGATCAGGATCAGTAATTTTCGGGCACAATGTCAAAATAGGCCTTCGGGTGCTGGCAGACCGGACATTTCTCCATCGCCTTCAACCCTTCGTGTACCAGTCCGCAGTTTCGGCAACGCCATTTCACCTTTTGCGTTTTCTGGAACACCTGTCCCTGCTCCATGTTCTTCAACAATGCCAAATACCTGGCCTGATGTTCCTTCTCGATTTTCCCAATCCCTTCAAAAACCCTGGCGATGTCCTCGAATCCTTCTTCTTTCGCCTCTTTCGCCATCCGTGGATACATGTCTGTCCACTCGTGCCCTTCGCCACCGGCTGCCGCCTTCAGGTTGGCCACCGTATCCCCAATCCCGGATAACGCCTTGAAATGCAACTTGGCGTGCTCCTTCTCCTGCTCGGCCGTCTCCAGGAAAATGGCGGCGATCTGCTCAAATCCCTCTTTCTTGGCGACCGATGCGAAATAGGTGTATTTGTTCCGGGCCTGGGATTCCCCGGCGAAGGCTTCCTTGAGATTCTTCTCCGTCTTACTGCCTGCTAACGTTGCCATATTGGGTTCTCCTGCTGTTTGATCCACTTGCCTCAACGACAAGGCGTCAACTGAGACGCCGAGCCAACTCCCATCTCCGGTTCAATAGTAGTGCATGATGGCGTTTTGGCAAGTCCGGGATTTTCATTTCGCTTCAAAAGTGAGCGTTTGATCCCGATAGTTGAAGGTGGTCTTGAATCGCGACAGGAACGGATACCCAAGAATACCGTCATAGGAAAGTGCTCCCACCCCCTCCCGTCTCAGGCGTTGAACCACAACCGAAACGTTCGTCACCGTGGCCTTTCCTACGCTGATCCGATCCAACGTCGCGAAACGAATTCCGTCAACACGATTGCCGTCCGATGTTGACAAGCGCAGAACCTCCGCAGCCCGAGGCAGTAACATCACTTCAGCCGAACCGGTATCCACCAGAAACGTCAGCGGGACGCGTCCGTTGACACGTCCGGACACGTGTATCAACCGATCCCGCAGGATAAATGGCACCTGAATGCCCTCCCGTGGCACACCCGTCGCCACGCCGGGAGTCAGTCGCCGGGTCCAATCGATGGTCTTCAGTTGATAGTCGATCGTAACTACCGAATTCGACAGAAAAGGGTACCCGAGAATTCCTGCATAGTTGATCCCGCTATCCAGCCGGAGCGAAAGCGCCTGTAGTGGATCATGAAGAATGAAAGAGGTCGCCAATGCCGGCTGATCACCTATCGCCACCGGACAGGCGACAAGTTTGCCTTTAGGCTCACCCAGTCCCGCCCTGCGGGCCGCTTGTGGCGTCAATAAGTTCTCTGTCGCGCCTGTATCAAGAATGTAGGACTGGGGCGGGGCCCCATTCACCGCGGCTTTGATAAAAACAATCCCCCCGCCAATTTCAAAGGGAATCACTGCCGCGCCCGACACCTCCTTGTGGCAGACACAAAGCACTAACCCTGCCAAAAGCGTCCTGAGCGGAACGTTGATGATCATAGGAGAATGGACACTGCCTGTTAGCGGCCTACTTTAGGCCCGGATTCCGTGTCAACATGACAAGGACGTTCTTGTCTTTCTTCTTCAGTGCAAGCGCCCTGGGAGTAGTACCATGCCTGTCCGCCTGTTCGGGTCTTGCACCTTTCTTCACAAGTTGACCGATAACCTCCGGGTATCCACCATTGACGGCATACATCAACGCCGTAAGGCCCTCACTGTCGGTGACGTTGACATTCGCGCCAGCCGCGAGGAGTTGATCCACAACCTGCTCATGTCCATTCTTGGCGGCGAACATCAGGGCGGTTGATCCATTCCGCGACCTCCCATCCGGAGTCGCCCCTTTCGCGAGCAACATCTGCACAATGTCTCCAAATCCCCCGGCAGCAGCCCCCATCAACGCCGAAGATCCAAAGTTATTCTTGGCGTTCACGATGACGCCCCGTCCCAGCAACTTGCGCACCAAGGCCACGTCGCCCTGCGTGGCGGCAATCATCAATTCTGTATTCCCGTTCTTATTTCGCGGTTCCAGCGACGTTATGGCGGTCGCGTCGTGATTCATAGTGGATACGGTTGCCTCAACCGAAAACACCACACCCACTTCCCGCGTTGCAAACTCGGTCGGAACCACCACAGCCTCCTGCACAAAGCCAGCACGGCCCCCACCTGCACCTACCCCGATTGTTCCACCCCTGACTTCATAGGCCGTGGGATAGATGTACTCGGTGGTTACCCTCAGTTCCGCCGCATCCAATTGTACCGTCAAAACGACCGGTACAACCAGGACGCAAACTCCCAACTGCTGATACAAAGAGATCTTCTTCATGATGGGCCCTCTACTTAGTAATCCGCTCAGAGAGACCAAACCCAACGCACAAACCGACTAACCCTCCCTTATTTCGGCGGAGAGTTCCTGACGCAACAACCCTTTGATGGCGTCATGCATGGCGTTAACCTCTTCATCACGCAGGGTTCGCTCCATTGACCGGTAGGTCAATGCGTAGGCCATGCTTTTTCGCCCTTTGCCAAGTGAATCCCCCCGATATACATCAAACAGACGGATATCCACCAATTCAGCGGGTGCCTTGCTCCTCACAGACTTGATCACCGCTTCATGGCTCACCGATTCGTCCACCACCAAGGCCACGTCACGGTCCACCATCGGATAGGTCCCCACCGGCCTGCAGGACGGCACCCGCAATACGTGACGAATGAGGGTTGCCAGTTTTACTTCAAGGATCGCCACGGGTTCCGTCATTCGCCATTCATCACGGACCACATCGCTAACCAATCCCATCACTCCGCACGACTCACCCCCTATCGAGACCTCCACCGCCCGCCCCGGCGCCAACGCCTTGGACTCCAAGGGGTTCAGAGTAATATCAGGATAGGTCAACCCACTGACAGATCCGTCTGGAATCCGGTTGGCCTGGCAAAGCGCCTCCAGGACTCCCTTGATCCACTGGAACATTTCCGCTTCAGCAACAGGTTTTGTCTTAAGCATTCCCGGCCGTCCCACCGGCCCCAATAACCCGACGCACACCCGTTCCTCTTCCCCGAACTCGCCATTAGCCCGCTTGCAGAATACCCGCCCGACCTCAAACAACGCCACTTCCCTGGCCTGCCGCGCGAGATTCCGTCCCAGCGTCTCAATCATTTGCGGAATGAGACTGTCACGCATGATCGTATGATCGGCACTGATCGGGTTCGGCAGTACCAAGCGCTCTTCCGGTTGGCCAAACCCAACCAGATTCAGGAGTTTTTCCGATACGAAACTGTAACCCATGATTTCGCTCAACCCCAGCCCAATGAGGTTCTGGCGGCACTTGATTTGTGCCAGCGTCTCAGCGTCGTCCGCCCCCGGAACAAGTCGCGATGCCGGCGCCGGCAAGGGAATCTTATCCAAACCGTGGATCCGGGCCAGTTCCTCAATAAGGTCCGCCTCCTGGTCAATGTCGACCCGGAACGCCGGGATCTCAACCGTCAGTTGGTCCGCGTTCGTCGCCACGACGGCAAGCCCAAGGTCCCTGAAGATTTCCTCTACTCGTGCCGTGGCCATTTCGATTCCCAACAGACTTCGTACCCTGGCCAACCGCAAGGTCACCCGTCGCTTCTCCGCTTTGACGGGATAACATTCAAGTACCCCGGCGGCAATCTCGCCCCCCGTCAATTCAGCAATCAGGGCCGCCGCACGTCGGCTCGCCCATTCCACCAGGTCAATATCAACCCCGCGCTCGAACCGGTACGAAGACTCCGTGGAAAGCCCCAGACGCTTGGAGGTTTTCCGAATGTCCGACGCCTTGAAGTATGCGCTCTCCAACAGCACCGTCCTGGTGGTCTCCCGGATCTCACTACCCGCACCCCCCATCACTCCCGCCACCGCCACCGGACCTGTCGCGTCGGCGATCATCAGCATTTCCGGCGAAATCGCCCGCACCGAACCATCCAGAGTGCTCATCGTCTCGCCCGCATGCGCGCGCCGGACAACAATCTTGCCGCCCCGGAGCAACTCGTGATCAAACGCATGCAGCGGCTGGCCGCATTCCAGCATGACGTAGTTCGTCACATCCACAATCGCATTAATCGGACGAATCCCTGAGGCCGTCAGGCGCGCTTGCATCCAACGCGGACTTGACCCCGTCGTGACGCCTGAAATCACCCGCGCCGTATATCGCGGACATCCCACGCCATCTTCGACGGACAACGACGCCACGTCTTTCACGGCACCCGTGCCTTCCTTGATCCTGACTTCGGGAATGCGCAACGGCTTCCCGAGTACCGCCGCCACCTCGCGGGCAATCCCGATCATGCTCAGGCAATCGGGGCGATTGGGCGTGACCTCCAGCGTCAGAATGGTCTCCGGCGGTCCTGCAATCTCTGCGAAAGGAGTACCCGTCCTGGTCTCCGGCGGCAGGATCATCAGCCCGCTATGATCCTCCGACAATCCCAATTCATCGGCCGCGCACAGCATGCCGAATGACTCCACGCCGCGCACCTTGGCCTTCTTGATCTTCAGCCCGTTCGGCACCGTGGTTCCGATAGTTGCCAGCGGCACCTTGATGCCAGCGGCCACATTAGGCGCACCGCAAACCACCGTCAGGGTTTCGACCCCGCTGTTCACCTGGCAAACCGTCAGGCGGTCGGCATTGGGATGGCGCTCCACGGACAGCACCTCGCCCACGACAATTCCTGTAAAATCGCCTCCCAGGGTCTTGATCCCTTCGACCTCCGTCCCTGAGAACGTCAGCAACGACGCCAATTCACGCGGCGTCACATCGAAATCCACATAGTCCTTCAACCAACTCAACGGAACTTTCATACTTCACCCAATCATCTTATTAGTGTCGTTTGGCGCCGGAAGAGTATGGTTTCCCACCTTGGTCTGTCGAGCCGGAAACGAGGGCGCGCATCGCCCGCTTCTGGCGATCCCTGCGGTCGTGCGCCGCAGGCGGGGAAAGTCGCCATGAATGGCATGTCCGTGCAGACATTCACCGTTTGCCTCAACCGTGGCTAACCTGGTGTCCGCCGGCCGCAACCCCCGCACAACGCCAGCCAAGACCACTCCTGCCTTTACATTTCCAGCCGCTTCACCTATTGTTCTTTTCCCGGTGACGGAACAGTTTCTTCACAACGTTCAGAGGTGCCCAATGCCACGCCAAACGGCTTCAAAACCGAGATACAAACGGATCCTCCTCAAACTCAGCGGCGAAGTGCTCCAAAGCCGGAAAACCGGCCTTAGCATCGACCCGGAGGTCCTTGTCGGATTTGCGCGGCAGATCAAGGCCGTCCGCGCCATGGGCATTGAAATTGCCATTGTCGTCGGCGGCGGCAATATCTTCCGGGGTCATATCGGCGAGACACGCGGCATTGACCGTAATACCGGCGACTATATGGGAATGTTGGCCACCGTCATCAACGCCCTCGCCATCCAGGACGCCCTCGAAAAGGAGGGGGTCGACACCCGGGTCCAGACCGCCATTGAAATGCGGCAGGTTGCCGAACCGTTCATCCGCCGCCGCGCCACCCGTCACCTCGACAAGGGGCGGGTCGTCATCTTCGGCGGAGGCACCGGAAACCCCTATTTCAGCACCGATACCGCCGCCGCCCTCCGCGCCAGCGAAATGGATGCCGATGCCCTGCTCAAGGCCACCAAGGTGGATGGCGTCTATACCAGCGACCCCGTCAAGAATCCCTCCGCCAAACGCTACGAAAAACTCAGTTATCAGGAGGCCTTGGCCAAACAACTCAAGGTCATGGATGCCGCGGCGTTCGCCCTCTGCATGGAAAACCACATCCCCATCGTGGTCTTCGATTTCTTCAAGGAAGGCAACCTGGAGAAGGTTGTCGCTGGATCAATGATTGGCACCATCGTGTCTGATAAAGGAGACTGATATGGAATCGCTTGACGATGTTCTGCTCGAAGCTGACGACAAAATGACCAAGTGCCTGCAGTTCCTGCATCAGGAATTCACCGGACTCCGTACCGGCAAGGCCTCGCCCAGTCTTGTCGAAAACATTATGGTCCCCTACTACGGCACCCCGACCCGCCTGCGAGAAATTGCCGGAATCTCCACGCCGGAGGCGCGCATGATCGTGATCAATTCTTACGATCCGTCCGCACTCCCTGCCATCGAAAAAGCCATCCTTGCCGCCAATCTGGGTGTAACCCCCATGAATGATGGACGCGTCATCCGCATCATCATTCCGGAACTCAGCGAGGAACGGCGCAAGGAACTCACCAAGGTGGCCAAACGCATGTCCGAGGAAACCCGCGTCGCCATCCGGAACATCCGCCGCGAATCCAACGACCACATCAAGACCTTGCAGAAGGGGAGCAAGATCACCGAAGACGAGCGCGATCAGGCGCTCGATCAGATTCAGAAGGAAACCGATGCCTATATCGGCAAGGTGGATGATGCCTTTTCCGCCAAAGAGAAGGAAATGATGGTCGTCTGATTCCCACTGGATTTTCTTTGACGTGACGTTTTGTGGATAACCAAACAGGTTATTCACAAAACGAACGTGGTTAACCCCGTTTACGCCCGTGGGAACGGGCGTATCACGGCCCTTCGGGTGAATTTTGCGCTAACCCGCGCAAAATTCAGGTTTGACGTATGATCCATCCCGGAATAGTCTGAGGATCAATTGAACGTGCAGAACTAGGGCAATCAAATGGGAGCGAATTCCAAATGAGCGAAAACACAACACCTGGCGGCGACCCCATACCTCCCAAACTGAACCTGCGACAGGATAACCCGCTCCTCGACTTGGTCAATGCGGCCCGCAAAGAGCGTGACGAGAAACATCACACCGCCAGAATCGACCTGCCGGAAACACCACCGGAAGTCACAAACACCCTTAAGAAGAAGACGTCCCGGATTCCCCTGGATCAAGTCAGCGCCGAACCTGGCGCCGCGGCGGGTTCCCCTGTCGCCGGGATTGGCGCCTCGAAGACAATCCGCCTGACTAACCCGTCCTCATCAACCCCAACTATCACAATCGCGCCTTCACCGAAAGCCATGTCAGTGGCCATGATGCAGGACGACGCCAAACGTCAGACGTCCCGTATCCCACTGGAATCGGCGACACCGGGCTCCGGCGACGGATCGGATGGCCAGGCGGCCATCCCGAAGACTATCAGGATCAAACGACCGATGGTCACCCAGGCGATTCCCCTGGCCCCTGCCCCAGTCCCCCCTCCTCCATCACAGGAACCTCCGTTCGCTCCCAAGTCCTCTACATCCAGGATCGACCTCCCGAAACAGGAAGTCACCGAGGAGGGGCAGGTCACCCAGCGCAAGACCATCAAGATCCGCAGGGCCGACGGTGACGCAGTCACCCTGCCGGGCCCCAGGAGTCCGGTAGTCGCCCGACTGGAGCAGGAAGCCGCCGCGCAGGCGGCCGAAACAGTCTCCGCTCCGCACCCGGTCTTCCCCGTGCTGGCGGCGGTGGCACTCGTATTGCTTTGTGTGTTGGTCTATGTCCTGTGTGTACAGGCCTTCCCTGATTTGCATTGGTCATTTCCCGGAAAAGTAACATTGTAAGTGGAGACTTAGATGGCAGCCTCTCAGGTCGTTTATATCAAGGGTGATAATTGGAAGACAGAAGTCATGGGCGCGTCCGTGCCCGTTTTGGTTGATTTCTGGGCGGAATGGTGCGGCCCCTGCAAGATGATCGCCCCCATCCTGGACGAGTTGTCAGGGGAAATGGCCGGGCAGGTGAAGATCGCCAAGGTCAATGTCGATGAAAATCGCGAATTGGCCGCCCAGTTCAATATCCGGTCCATTCCTACCCTGCTCGTTTTCAAGGACGGCCAGGTAAAGGGCCAGATGATGGGCGCCATGAGCAAACCGATGCTCAAGGAACGCCTCAGCGCTTACCTGTGATTCCCCTCACGGAACTTCGACACTCACCCTGTAATACCCGCGACTCGGCGCTCCATTCGTGTCCGTAAGGCGATCGGCCCCGCCAATACCGGGTATTCGCGATCGCCCGGCGATATTGGTCCATGCGGCTTGCACAAGGTTGGTGGCTCGGTACAGCGTATAAACCCGGTTGCTGGAGGAAACAAACCGAACCTCCGCCACACCATTTGAACCCGTCATGCCGGTAAGTTTGAAATAGGACAACCCATTGGTGGGATTCGTGTCAGCCACCCACTCCTGTGCCGTGGTGTGTAGATCCTGGTCGGGATTTCCGTCCGGCGTATTGGTCGCCACTGGATCAAACTGATAGACCCTGCACCACCAGTCGGGTATCCCGTCGCCGCTGGAATCAGCACAACCCTGATTGTATTCATGGGCCCCAATATCATGTCTCACTTGCCCGTCCCAGTTCCCATCCAACGGACGCCAGTATCCACTCACGTCATTGGTCACCGCCACGAGATTCGTCCCTGCATCGATGCAAACCGATCCATACCTCACTGCATAGTTAGCCGCCGATGCATTAACGAACTGCGGCCCATTCGTCAGGTTCCCCGCCCCACCGGGATTTGGCCAGGTACAGGAATACGTCACCGACAGTCCCGCACCATCCGCATACCAGTTGGTCCCGGAACCTATGCTGGAATTGGCGTACATAATACTGTTTTCCACGATTCCACCCTGATAACCGTATACGCCGCCACCCCGTACTGACAGATTGCCCGTGAACGTACAATTCTGGATCAATCCACCACGGTCGCAATACACGGCACCGCCATCATACCCGCCAATATTCCCGTAAAGCAGGCAGTTCCGCATGACAGCCCCGCTCCGCATCCACACACCACCGCCATTATTGTCGGTCGTGTTCCCATCAATCACACAACCCTCTATCATCCCACCCGCCGCATCAAAACTGACCCCGCCACCGCCAAACATCGAGCGCCCCTTCGTAATCCGGCATTGGCGCGCAACACCTCCGGCCACACTGAAGACAATGCCGCCCCCTTGATCCATGTTGTAGCCGTTCGTCACCGTAAACCCGCACACCTCAGCATTGGTGTGGCCAATCACAAACACAGGCGTCACTCCGCCACCATCCACCGCCGTCACCGCCTTCCCGTTGACGCTTTGTAGCGTCAATGCTTTGCCCAACGAAACCGCCGTACCCACCCGGTAAATGCCGTTCGAGACCCATACCGTGCCTCCATCACCCACGACATCCACGGCCACTTGCATGTTTGTGGCCGCCCGCGACCACAGATCATACGGCTCGATATTCGCGCCATTGGTAGCCACATACGTTGTCAACGGACTTTGCCTCGTCACCACCACACCGTCATTCGCTGACACTCCAAATCGGTTCGTCCCGTATACCCTGATCAAGTTGATCCCATATGCCAACGGTAGCGATGGCGCGACCCACTGCATCGCTGCCGGGAACGTGGCCGTCCCGCCATTAGCAGTGTTGGTTACCCGCATCACCCCCGCCACCCATGCATTGTTGGTGCCCCATACGGCAAAGGAGGACTCCCCCCCTGCCACATTCGTCGCCGGCGTTGTAACATCCACCACAGGCGAGCCATTGAACTCATAGCAACCCATGTCCACTGTCCATCCCAGCACCCGCGGCATGTCGTCTAGATCATTCCCCGGCGGCGCCCCGCCATTCGTCCCACTGTTGACACAGGGCGAACCCTCCGTGAGATGATAATTACCAACCCCGATAAACTGGGGGTTGGCATCCGTATTCCCTGCTCCCGCCTGCAAAGGCGCCACACAACTGAACTCGTATGATGCCGCTCCGGCCCAATAGTGAACATTGGACCCAACCGATGTCGCCTGATTCCCGTAAAGAATCGTGTTGATCACCGCGCCGCCATCCGCCGCATACAACCCTCCACCCCGCGTCGCCACATTCTCAGCCAACGTGCAGTTGCGTACGGTAACCCCCTGCCTCACATACACCCCCCCTCCCTGCGAATTGCCGACTGTAGCCTGGTTGGTCTGCAACAGACAGTTCTCAATCACGCCGCCATTCGATGCAAAATAGACACCGCCTCCGTATTGAGATCTGCACCCGTAGATCCAGCAATTGCGAATTACCCCGCCGGGCACCCCCACATTGATGCCGCCGCCGGACGTGGCGTTGTAACCACCGTAAACCATCAACCCCTCAATAACTGCATCAGCATGGTTCAATTCAAAACAGCGCACCACGCCTCTCCCGCTTACCGTCGTCCCGGAATATCCGTTCTTCCCTCTCACCGTGATACCTTGCGTAATCGTGATCGGCCCCGCCAATTGGTGCAAACCATTGGAAACCCAAACCGTCCCGCCAGATGCCGCCGCATCCACCGCCGTCTGGATGTTGGTCGCCGCCCGGTTCCAGGTGTCGTACGGCATTGTGTTCCCGCCATTCAGCGCCGCATAGGTGCTGCCCGGGCGGTACTCATACGCACCCATGTCCACCACCCCGAACTGAATCCTGCCCAATCCGTTCAAGTCAACCGCGCCTGCCATCCAAACCTGGTTCGTGCCGGTGTTGAAACAGGGCGAGGCAGTATCAAGACGGAAATCCCGCGCCGCCACGCTCGCAAATCGCGGATCATTCGTTGTATTCCCGGTCCCGCTGCCAGGCAACGGGGTTATGCAACTATTGGTAAATGAGGCGCCACTCCCTGCAAAGTTGGGCCCCGAGGACGCCGCGTTGAAGTACGCAATGGTGTTCAACCGCCGCCCGCCCCCATACACCCCGCCGCCCTCCAGTGTCGGCGGTCCCATACTGGAATTTCCAGTCACACGATTCGACACAATCGTACAACTTTCAACCAAACCGCCATTCGATCGCACCCCGCCTACTCGCGCCACCGCCGAACTGCCCGCAATACCATTGGCCGAGGCATATCCCCGGTTATCCACCACAAGCCCGCCTCTCATCAATCCGGATTCCATCCACAGCCCCCCGCCCACCGCCTCCGCTTGACCGATTCCCATCGACATCCCGTATTCGGCCATCGCCTGTGCGATATTAGCCTCAATCACACAGTTGGTGAGACCTGCCGATGGCGCATAAACGCCCCCACCAAACGCCTGCGCCGTTCCTCCGCCCATGGGCATCATGCTGCTGGAGGATGCCATCGCCTGGTTGCCCCGCACCACACAGCGGTCCATCACCCCGCCCGAACCAAAATAGACCCCGCCTCCACAGGCCAGACTTGACCCCTCCGACACCGCCACAGCCCGGTTACTGACCACAATGCAATCCCGCAGCACGCCTCCGTTCATCCCGTATACCGCACCCCCTCTGCCCGCAGGACTCGCCGCTGAACTGGCGGACCCATACTGGATCGTCAGACACTCCAGTACGGCATTGGAGTCGCTGAGCACAAAGCAGCGCGTGGCATAACCGCCATCAAACACCGTGGCCCCGGCCCCCGCCATCCCCCGGATCGTCACGGCATTGCTGACGACTATCTCGCTCACTACCGTATGGACGCCATTGCTGATCAACACCGTGTCCCCGCCACGCGCCACCGCCAGTGCCGCCGTCAGATTCGTCGCCGCCGCCGTCCACGAACTGAATGGCCAGATATGTCCGCCCGCTCCAGAGACGTAATGCGTCGGTGTGTCTTCATACGCCCCGATATCAACCACCCCGGCCTGAATCCGAGGCGTCCCATCAAGGTCCACGGCCGACACCATCCACGCCCGGTTCGTTCCGGCATTCACACAACGCGACGCCCTTCCCAGCCGGTAATCACCGCCCAACCGGTTGACAAACAGGGGATCGTCTTCAATGTTTCCTTCACCATCAGGCGGCAATGGAGTCGCGCAGCAATCGGTGAAGATTCCTCCAAAATAGTTTGCCCCACCATCCGAGGTGTTGAAATAGAAGATGGAACTCTCAGCGGCTACCGGACCAATTGCAAACAACCCGCCACCCTCGTTCAAAGCCGTATTCCCGCTGACTGTGCAATTCTCCAGTCGACCGCCAAGATAGGCGTACACCCCCCCTCCCTGCATTGCCGAATTACTGAACACAAGACAACCGCGCGCCGTCACCCCTTCACGCAGGTAAATCCCCCCCGCCTGCCAATTGCTCCCCAGATCGGAATGATTGTCATCAACCACGCAGTTTTCAATCAACCCGCCTGACGCTCCAAAGAACACCCCCGCCCCATATTCCGCATGGCAACCCGTGATCCGGCACCCGCGAATGACTCCTCCCGCCACCGTGACGTAGATCCCTCCACCCAGATTATCACCATACCCGCCACTCAGCGTCAGCCCCTCAATAACAACGTCGGCGTCATCAACCTTGATACACCGGTCACCCTTGGTTGCCACCAAACTGACACTCTCACGCCCGTTTACCCCCTTGACCGTCACCGCCTTGGATAACACCAGAGCCTTGGTCATCTCATAGATTCCGTTGGTGATCAGCACCCAACCTCCCACCTTCACCGCGTTAACCGCATCCTTCGGCGCCCGCGCCGCCCGCGCCCACGTGTCGTAGGGCGCCGCATTCGACCCCTCCAGCGAGACATAGGTTGTCGCCGGAGAATACTCATACGCCCCGATATCCACCCTCCCGAACAAGACACGATCCACCCCATCCAAATCGCTCCCTGCCCCCATCCAACTTTGGTTCGTCCCCGCATTCCAACAAGGCGACCCCACCCCCAAGCGATAGTCGCCACCCGCGTCGTTAACCAACAGCGGGTCGCTGCTGACGCACCCGCTTCCCAGCGCCGGCATCGTACAACAATCCTCCCAGAAGGATGCGCCGTTAACGGTATGGTTCGAGGTCGCCCCGGTATTGCACAACACAAGCGAATTCCGCACCGTGGAAGCCGACTGCCCGCCGGGCGTATAGCACAAAATACCACCGGCCGACGCCACTGCCGCATTCCCGACAATCGTGCAGGACTCAACAGTAGCGCCCACATAACAGAAGACACCCCCGGCTTGGTCTCCCGACCCATTGTCAGTCACAAGACAATTTCGCAGTGTCGCCCCATTCCCCACCCAGGCCCCGCCACCCTGGTTCCCCGCCCAATTACTCCTGACCACACACCGCTCGGCCAGACTCGCCCCGTTCAAAAACAACCCTCCCCCATAGTGCCCGCCAACCGCCGTCCGGTTATCCGTCACCACACACTCTCGCACGGTGCCCCCATCCACCATTAGCCCTGCCCCATGCCCAACCCCATAGCCATTCGTCACCGTGAACCCTTGCAGTACCCCGCCCCCGGACAGCGCCGCCACCCTATGCACCCCACCCCCGTCCACCCTCGTCACAGATTCCCCATTCACACTGGTCACCGTAATCGGGCGGACTATCGAAACCTCCACCGTCGGACGATAGGTGCCATTCGTAACCCACACCGTGTCACCCGGACTAGCCACGTCCACCGCCGACTGGATATTGGTCGCCGCATCTTCCCATCGGGTAAATGGCGTTACATGCCCACCGGACAATGAAACAAAATGGACCGGTGAGTACTCATACGCGCCTATATCCACCACGCTGTTGACAATCCGAGGCCCGCCATCCGCATCCAAACCTCCGACCATCCATAACCGGTTTGTCCCGGCGTTGATGCATCGCGACCCTGTCGCTGGCCGGTAGTTTCCCGCCGCAGAATCCACAAACCCCGGCGCATTGGTCACGCACCCCACCCCTTGTACCGGGGTCGTGCAACAATTCGTATACGCCATGCCACTCCCGGAATTGGCAACGTTGTCCACGAGTCCGTTGAATCGGCTGTTGTAGTAGACAATTGTATTATCGAAAATGCCCCCGTTGTCACACTGCACACCGCCACCTAAGAGTTCCGCCGCATTCGTCACAATCGTGCAGTTATCCAAACGCCCGCCCTGGTAAAGATATACACCGCCTCCCTGCTTTGCCCGGTTCCCCATGACCACACAATTCCGCGCCGACACCCCCTGCCTGACGTAAATGCCGCCGCCCTGCTGCTGCGCGCCCGCCATCGTATTGCCATCCACCACCGACCGCTCCAGCATCCCGCCGCCCGCCGCAAAGAAGACGCCCGCCCCATAGTTCGCCTGACATCCCGTCACGCGGCACCCCCGTATCGTTCCGCCCGCCACCCCCACATAGATGCCGCCACCGGTAGTTGCCGTCACCCCGTTGCTTACCGTGAACCCATCAAGTATCGCATTCGTATGTTGGATCAGCACCCCGCGATCCACCCCGCGGCCATCAATACACGTCGCCGTCGGCCCATTCACCGCGCGCAGATGCGCCCCCACCGTGATCGACACCGGCGACGACGCCTTGTAGACGCCTCCCGACACCGACACCACCGTTCCGTCTGATGCCGCCCCCAGTGCCTCCACCAGGTTCGTTGCCGCCGTCACCCAGTTCGTATACGGGAACACCGCCCCCCCATTGGTCGTCACGTACACCGCCGGATGATATGCCAACATGAACGACGCCTGGATCGCATGGGCGTTGGTAACATTCTCAAACTCATAGGAACTGAGCGCCCCCTGCGGCACCCCATCCACCACCACGTTGCTCACCGCATACCCCGGCCCGGGCTGCACCATGAACAACGCATCGGTACCATACGCCACCTGAACCACCCCGCTGGGCGAAATCGCCCCATGCGCCCCCGCCGTGGCGGTCACCGGATAAGTATCAATCGCAAACGTCGCCACAATCGTGTGGTTGCTCGACACCCCCGTGAACGCATACGCGTTCGTCGCACCAATCGACACCCCGTCCACCACCACGTTGGTAATATGATAGTGAGCGTCCGCCACGATGGCGTACGTAATGTTGCTTCCCGCCAGCACCCAGGAATCCCCCGCCGGCGAAATCGTCCCATGCGCCCCCGCCGATGCCGACACGGTCCACGTCCACTCGTACGCTCCCATATCAACCGTTCCATTGATGACCCGCGGCTTCCCGTCCAGCTCGATTGCGTTTGTCATCCAATCCTGGTTGATCCCCGCATTGATACAGGGCGATCCGGGTTTCAACCGGTAGTTCCCCGTTGACGGCGACACAAACTGCGGGTTTGTGGTAATGCAGTTTCCGCCAAACACAGGATCGGTACAGGAGTAACTCATCGCCGTCCAATAATTGATCGCCGAATAGTTAGGAGAAATCGGCGCGGTATTGGAAATGACAATGGAATTGACGGCATGCCCGGCAAAAAAACCCAGTCCACCCCCATTTGTCCCCGCCGTGTTATAGGCAACCGTACAATTAACAGCATTGCCAATAAACGTGAACGCACCGCCTCCGGAACTCCCGGCCGAATTGCCAACCAACAAACAGTTGTGCAGACTGCCGATAAACATATAGGCGCCACCACCCATCCCGGACGCCTTGTTACTGGTCAGCGTGCTGTACTCCACCAGTGAATTAAACGCCCCCAGAAACCCTCCGCCGGTTCCGGCTCGATTGCCTTCCAAGGTGCATCGCGACACCCTGCTGCCAAAAACACAATACAGTCCGCCACCCCCATTCGTGGCCGCATTTCCCCGTAGAACGGAATCCTGCACCGATGCGCTTATAAAACAACTGGGGCTTCAGGGTTTTAAGTGGGTAACCCCTACAGGTTGTGGAGAGGGGCTGGCCGAGGCAACGCGCGGGTTGACGTTGGTTGCAAGGACGAGCGTGATGAGCCGCGCTCTATCCCTTTGGGATGAAGAGTTGCTTTGAAGGTGGAAGATGAGGGATGCAAAGAGGTAGGCTACCGGGATGGATGTAAAAACACTGGGGCTTCAGGGTTTTAAGTGGGTAACCCCTACAGGTTGTGGAGAGGGGCTG